>NZ_JAJALF010000039.1:0-19802 GCF_020514995.1 Leisingera sp. McT4-56
GGAATCGAAATCTCAGAACCGCAAAGCGCCAGAAACACTGAGGTAGCGCAGAAGGCCCAGCAACGGCTGCTGGCCTTTTCGGAGGCGGATGCGGCCGGCAAACGCGGGCCGATCCCAAAAGGGCGCAGAGGTCAGGAAAAAGGGCGGCCCACCGGCCGCCCGCAAAATCTCAGTTCAGTTCACTCAGCCTGCAAGATCATCCAAGCCTTCCGCCAGACTTCTGCGCATACCCGCTTGCTCCATATGCATCCGCAGCCGCTGGTTATAGCCCCCAGGCGTATTCAGCGCCTCGATCAGCTCCTTGCAGCCCGATGCCTGAAGGCTGGTAGATACAAGCATCCGCAAGAAAGCCTCCCCTTGCGCAGGGTCCGACACCCGCTGCCCGAGCCAGTCCGCGGCGTCCGCAACCAGGCGCACCGCGGGCGAAAGCACCGCCTGTGCCGACAAGTAAGCCGTCAGTTCGCTGCTGTCCCGGACAGCAAAGACCGTGTTGTCCGGCTCGAATATCCGGCCAAGCAGCGCGGTATCCCCGAATGCCATGACCGGGGAGCCGCCCTGCGCGATGCCCGGGAAAGGCATCATAACCGCTGCCGCCCTGGCAGGCGCAGCCCAGTCCGCAACCTGTTCCAGATCCGCCCCAGCCATGAAGGAGACCACCTGCTGATCCTCCCGGAAGCTCAGGCCGTTCAGGATTGCCCCCGCGGCGTCCGCCATCAGCCCGAGGAAGACCACGTCGCTAGCATCAATCACTGCCTGGTTTCCGGCAACTGTCACGTCACCGAACGTCTCGGCAAGCGCCGAAGACAGCGCCGCGCTTCGCTCCGAGACGGTGATCTGGTGGCCCTTGCCCGCCAGGCCGCGCACAACAGCCGAGGCAATGGTGCCGCACCCCAAGAAACCCAGACGCATATCAGACCTCCTTCATCAGCCGCAGCGCATCATAGATCGCCGCATGGGTGTTGCGCGCGGAAACCGCATCACCGATGCGGAACAACTGGAACCGGCCCCCAGGATTGGAGCGGATCATTTGAGGCCGGCCGCTGACCAGGGCGCCGTGATCCACCTCGCCCCGGTTGGCGGACGCTTCCTTGAGCGCGAAATAGAGGTCGTCCAGCGGCAGGGTCCCGTAGTTCAGGACCACCTGATCATAGTCCGCTTCATAGGAATGGCTGCTGTAGTCTGTTCCGATGGACGCTGTCAGCCTGTTGCCGTTGCGCACGAGACCTTGCAGACGGCGGGCAACCGTAAAGGTCACATCCTTATCCTGGAGCGCCCGCATGTAGGGCACCAGGTTCATCCCCATTACTTCCGGGGCAAAGCTCCGGTCAGGGGTCATGATCTCCACCCTCGACCCCGCGCGTGCGGCGGCTTCCGCGGCCATCAGCCCGGGGTGGTCGCCGCTTTCGTCATAGATCAGCACATGCCCGGCCGGCTTCACATCGCCTGAGATGATGTCCCAACTGGAGACCGCATGGGGCAACCCACTGCCGGTTTCGTGCAGCATCATGCAGGGCATTCCGCCGGTCGCCACGATGACGGTGTCCGGATCAAGCGCAATCACATCCTCGGCCTCAGCCCAGGTATTGAACCGGAACGCCACGTCCCGGGCCGCGCATTGCGCCATGCGCCAGTCGATGATGCCGATCATCTCCGCCCGGCGCGGGTTCTGCGCGGTCAGCTGGACCTGACCGCCCGGCTCCGCCGCCGCTTCAAACACGGTCACATTATGGCCGCGTTCGGCCGCCACGCGCGCGGCCTCCAGACCGCCCGGACCTGCGCCGACAATTACGACTTTTTTGCGGGTCTCTGCCGGGGTGATCTGGTGCGGCATCGTGAGTTCGCGCCCAGTGGCCGCATTGTGAATGCACAGCGCCTCCCCCGCCTGATAGATCCTGTCCAGGCAGTAGGTGGCTCCGACGCAGGGGCGGATATCGTCTTCACGCCCTTCGATGATCTTTCTCACGATATGCGGGTCGGCCATATGGGCGCGGGTCATGCCGACCATGTCCAGCAGGCCGCTGGCAACCGCGTGGCGCGCAGTGGCAACATCCGGGATACGGGCGGCGTGGAAGGTTGGCATGCCTGTTGCCTTCTTCACCTCACCTGCGAAATCAAGATGCGGCGCCGACTTCATGCCCTGAACCGGGATTACATCGGTCATGGCCGGGTCGGTGTGGATTCGACCGCGGATCACGTTGAGGAAATCCACCATGCCGCTTTTCGCCAAGCGTTTGGAAATCTCCAGCCCTTCTTCTGGGGAAATCCCGCCCTTCTCCGCCTCATCCGCAGTGTAGCGCAAGCCAACGATGAAATCGCTGCCGACCCGCTCCCGCACCGCTTGCAGCACATCCATCGGAAACTTCATCCGGCTGTCCAGCGTCTGCCTGCCATAAGGCCCGTCCAGGTCATTGGTCAGCGGCGACCAGAATTGATCCAGCAGATGGCCGTAGACCTGCAGTTCGATCCCGTCCATGCCGCCGTCCTTCATCCGCTCCGCCGCATCGGCAAAGTCGGAGATGATACGGGTGATGTCCCAGTCCTCGGCCAATTTCGGGAAGGACCGGTGCGCGGGCTCCCTGTGGCGCGATGAACTGACGGACGGCAGCCAGTCGCCCTTGTTCCAGCCGGTGCGGCGGCCCAGGTGGGTCAGCTGGATCATAACTGCCGCGCCGTGCTCATGCACCCGGTCGGTCAGGTTGCGGATCCAGGGAACCACCTCGTCCTTGTAGGCCAGGATATTGTTGAACACCGGCGGGCTGTCGCGGCTGACCGCAGCGGACCCGGCTGTCATGGTCAGCGCCACACCCGCCTTGGCCCGTTCCGCGTGATAGGCCGCATAGCGCTCCTTTGGCATGCCATCCTCCGGATAGGCAGGCTCATGGCTGGTGGTCATGATCCGGTTGCGAAGCGTCAGATGCTTCAGCTGGTAGGGCTGCAGCAGCGGATCCTTGGGCATGGCAGGCGTCTCCTGGAACGGTGAATTGGCATGGCGGCAAGGCGAGTCATCCGCCACTCTTGACATATGTGTCGATTAAACACTCACACCTGTCAAGAAAAGTTGCGCGTGTCCTGCACCGCTGCTATGGCTGGCGCATGGACACACAGGACATCACGCGCCCGCGGCTAAGCGAAGAGGATTGGCTGGCAGCCGCCTATAAGGTGCTGACCGAGAGCGGTGTGGAAGCGGTGAAGGTGATGCCGCTAGCCAAGCGGCTTGGCGTATCGCGCACCAGTTTCTACTGGCATTTCAAGGACCGCGAAGAGCTGCTGGAAGCGATGGTTCGGCGGTGGGAGGAAAGGAATACCGGAAATCTGGTGGCCCGCACCGAGGCCTATGCCGAGAGCATTGCCGAGGCGATGTTCAACCTGTTCGACTGCTGGATCGACCCGGAGCTGTTTGACGCAAGGCTGGACCTGGCCATCCGCAACTGGGCCCGCAATGACAGCGGCCTGCAGCAAAGGCTGGACCTTGCCGACGCCCGCCGCGAACAGGCCATGACTGGTATGTTCATCCGTTTCGGCTATCCGGAGGCGGATGCGCTGATCCGCGCCCGGGCCATGATCTACACCCAGATCGGCTATATCTCGATGCAGGTGCACGAAAGCACGGAATACCGGATTTCCCTGATGCCCGGCTGGATCGAGGTGTTCACCGGCACCCGCCCTGCGCAGCGGGACCTGGACCGGTTTCTGGCCCGGCACCGCTAACCACCGCCGAGTTCCTGGTGCTCCACGCCGCCCGAGACAGAAACACGCCCGCCCGCCGGGCAGGCACCACAGATGCCAGCGCCACCAGAAGAAACGGGCGCGGAACCCCTGGTTCCGCGCCCGCCTTGTTAGTTCCAGCAGCTCTGCCGGATTATTCGGCTGCGATCTGCCCTTCGATCTTTTCGACCTTCACCGCCGAGAACTTGAACTCGGGGATCTTGCCGTAGGGGTCCAGCGCCGGGTTGGTCAGGATGTTGGCGGCCGCCTCCACATAGGCAAACGGCACAAACACCATATCCTCGGCAATCGCCCGGTCGGCCCGCGCCATGATCTCGATCGAACCGCGGCGGGTCGACAGGCGGATCATCTCGCCGGGCTCGATGCCCATCAGCTTGAGCGTGCGCGGGTTGAGCGAGCAGTTCGCCTCCGGCTCCACCGCATCCAGCACTTTGGAGCGCCGGGTCATCGACCCGGTGTGCCAATGCTCCAGCTGGCGGCCGGTGGTCATGATCATCGGGTACTCCGCATCCGGTGCTTCATCCGGCGGGATGACCGATGCCGGGGTGAAGCGGGCGCGGCCCTCGGGGCGCGGGAAGCCGTCACCGAACACAATCGCCTGGCCGGGGTCGGTCTCATGCAGCGACGGATAGGTGATGGTCTCGGTTTCCAGACGCTCCCAGGTGATGTTGTTGAGGGACTTCATGTTCAGCTTCATCTCGGCAAAGACTTCGCTGACATCCTTGTAGTCCCAAGGCAGCCCGATGCGCTGCGCCAGTTCGACAGTAACCTGCCAGTCCTCGCGCGCCTCACCCGGAGGCGGAACGGCGGGGCGCACACGCTGCACCTGGCGGTTGGTGTTCGACACGGTGCCATTCTTCTCATAGAGCGCCGAGGCCGGCAGGATGATGTCGGCATAGTTTGCCGTCTCGGTCAGGAAGATATCCTGAACGATCATCAGCTCCAGCTTGGCAAAGGCATCGCGCGCGTGGTCGGCATCCGGGTCGGACATCGCCGGGTTTTCGCCCTGGATGTACATGCCCTTGATGTTGCCGGCATAGGCCTCGTCCACGATCTCGGTCACGGTGAGGCCCTTCTCGTTCGAGAAGTCGCCGCCGCCCCAGACATCGGTAAAGCTCTTGCGGACATCATCCGAGGTCACGGTCTGATAATCCGGCAGGAACATCGGGATGAGGCCCGCGTCGGATGCGCCCTGCACGTTGTTCTGGCCGCGCAGCGGGTGCAGGCCTGCACCCGGCTTGCCCACATTGCCGGTCATCAGCGCGAGGCTGATCAGGCAGCGCGAGTTGTCGGTGCCGTGGATATGCTGGGACACGCCCATGCCCCAGAAGATCAGCCCCGCCTTGCCGCCCGCAAAGGTGCGCGCAACGCGGCGCAGCTGATCGGGGGAGACGCCGCAGATTTCCGACATCTTCTCAGGCGTGAACTGCTTCAGGTGCTCTTTTTCGGCTTCCCAGTTCTCGGTCCAGCGGTGGATGTACTGGCTGTCATAGAGCTCTTCCTCAACGATCACGTTCATGATCGCGTTCAGCATCGACACGTCCGCACCGGGTCGGAACTGCACCATCTCGGTCGCGAACCGGCGCAAGCCGACGCCGCGCGGATCCATCACGATCAGCTTGCCGCCGCGCTTGGTGAACTGCTTGAAGTAGGTCGCCGCCACCGGGTGGTTCTCGATCGGGTTGGAGCCGATAACGATCGCCACATCAGCGTTTTCGATCTCGTTGAAGGTCGCGGTCACCGCGCCGGAGCCCACGTTTTCGATCAGCGCCGCAACAGACGACGCATGGCACAGGCGGGTGCAGTGGTCGACGTTGTTGTGCTTGAAGCCCTGGCGGATGAACTTCTGGAAGAGATAAGCCTCTTCATTGGTGCATTTCGCCGAGCCGAAGCCCGCAACCGATTTCGGGTTTTCATCGCGCAAGCGCATCAAGCCCTTGGCGGCCAAATCCATCGCCTCTTCCCAGGTCGCTTCGCGGAAGTGGGTGGAGAGGTTGCCCGGATCGACGTTCAAGCCCTTGGCCGGCGCGTCGTCGCGGCGGATCAGCGGCTTGGTCAGGCGGTGCGGGTGGTGGATGTAGTCAAAGCCGAAGCGGCCCTTGACGCACAGGCGGCCTTCGTTGGCGGGGCCATTGATGCCATCGACATATTTGACCTTGCCGTCCTTGACCTTGAGGCTGACCTTGCAGCCGACGCCGCAGAACGGGCAGACGCTTTCGGTCTCGGAATCGTAGTCCTTGCTGTCGCCAACCTGTTTGTCGTCCATCACGGTGGCGGGCATCAGCGCGCCGGTCGGGCAGGCCTGGACGCACTCGCCGCAGGCCACACAGGTGGACTGGCCCATCGGGTCGGCGATGTCGAAGGTCGGATAGGCATCGTGGCCGCGGCCAGCCATGCCGATCACGTCATTGACCTGCACTTCGCGGCAGGCGCGCACGCACAGGCCGCAGGAGATACAAGCGTCCAGGTTCACCTTCATGGCAACGTGGCTGTCGTCCAGCAGCGGAATGCGGCCTTCTTCCAGCTTCGGAAAGCGGCTCTCGGTAACGCCGCTCAGCTCTGCCATGTCCCACATGTGGGAAGACTTGTCGTGCGCCTCTTCTTTCTTGGGCTGGTCCGCGACCAGCAGTTCCATCACCATTTTGCGGGCGTTTTCGGCGCGCGCGTTGTTGGTGGTGACGACCATGCCTTCGGCGGGTTCACGAATACAGGAGGCTGCCAGCGTGCGCTCGCCTTCGATCTCCACCATGCAGGCGCGGCAGTTGCCGTCCGGGCGGTAGCCGGGTGCCGGCTTGTGGCACAGATGCGGAATTTTTAGACCGCGGCCGTTGGCGACTTCCCAAATGGTCAGGCCCTTGTCCGCCGTGACCTGTTCGCCATCGAGTGTGAATGTGACTTTATCGCTCATGGCTCAAACCTCCTCGGGGAAGTGTTTCATGGTCAGGCGGATCGGGTTCGGCGCAGCCTGGCCCAGGCCGCAGATCGAGGCATCGACCATTGCGCTGCTCAGCTCTTCCAGCAGGCCCTGATCCCACTTCTTCTCGCTCATCAGCTTGACGGCTTTCTCGCAGCCCACCCGGCACGGGGTGCACTGACCGCAGCTTTCATCCTCGAAGAAGCGCAGCATGTTCAGCGCCGCGTCGCGGGCGGAGTCCTGATCGGACAGAACCACCACAGCAGCGGAACCGATGAAGGTGCCATGCGGCTGCAGCGTGTCGAAGTCCAAAGGCACGTCATTCATCGACGCGGGCAGCAGGCCCGAGGACGGGCCGCCCGGCTGGTAAGCCTTGAACGCGTGGCCATCCAGCATGCCGCCGCAGGCCTCGATGATGTCGGTGATGGTGGAACCGGCGGGCAGCAGATGCACGCCCGGGTTCTTCACACGGCCCGAAACCGAGTAGCTGCGCAGCCCTTTGCGGCCGTTCTTCTCAACCGAGTTCAGGCATTCAGGGCCTTCGCGGTTGATCTTGCAGACCCAGTACAGAGTTTCGACGTTGTGGACGAGGGTCGGGCGGCCGAAGACACCCACCTGCGCCACAAACGGCGGACGGTGGCGCGGCTCGCCGCGCTTGCCTTCGATCGACTCGATCATCGCGCTTTCTTCACCGCAGATATAGGCCCCTGCCCCGCGGCGCAGGTCGATATAGCCTGCCTCGACGATGCCGGCCTCTTCCAGCGCCTTGATCTCGCGGCGCAGAATTTCCAGAACTGCCGGATATTCGTCACGCATGTAGATAAAGGCTTTCTCGGCCTCGACTGCCCAGGCAGCAATCAGCATGCCCTCGAGGAACACATGCGGGGTGCGCTCTAGGTAGTAGCGGTCCTTGAAGGTGCCGGGTTCGCCCTCGTCGCCATTCACAGCCAGATAGCGCGGGCCCTCGTTGGCGCGCACAAAGCCCCATTTGGTGCCGGACGGGAAGCCAGCGCCGCCAAGACCGCGCAGGCCGGCTTCTTTGACTTTTGCCTGCACTGCTTCCCAGTCGCCATTGGCGCGCAAGTCTTTCAGCGTGGTATAGCCGCCTTCGGCCTCGTAGGCTGGGAAAGTCTCATACTCGGGGACATGCGCGTGGGTGTCGTCTGCCGCAATCGCCGCTTCCACTTTCTCCACGGTGGCGTGGTCGATGTGATTGTGGCCGATTTCCAGCACCGGCGCGGTGTCGCAACGGCCCATGCAGGGCGCGCGCAGGACGCGGACCTGGCTTGCGTCCAGACCATCTTCCAGCGCCTTCTGCAGCTGCTGAGCACCAGCCAGCTCGCAGGACAGCGAGTCGCAAACCCGGATGGTCAGGGCCGGCGGCGGTGTCTCGCCTTCCTTCACCACGTCGAAATGGGCGTAGAAGGTGGCCACCTCATAGATCTCTGCCTGACCAGTCCGCATCTCCTCGGCCAGCGCCCGGATATGCGCGGCGCTGAGGCAGCCGTATTTGTCCTGAATCAGGTGCAGGAATTCGATCAGAAGGTCCCGGTTGCGCGGGCGGTCCCCCAGCAGTTCCTGAACCTCGCTCAGCGCAATGTCGTCAACCTGGCGGCCTTTGGGCGTCTTGCGCCCTTTGCCTTTGCCGGACTTCCATACGCCCTTGCTATCATCCAATGGTGCCATGGGATCCTCCAGTCAGCACGTCTTTCATTCCGCCAATGCCATCAAGAATGAATATCGTCAAATCTGTAAATTGGATCGCACGATCAGAATTTCTTATGACGCCATTTGCGGCATCCTAGTGTCTGCAAACGTCGCAACTACCTCTTTCAAAGCACGCACAGTTGTGAGTTCCGGTGTCCGGTCGAGAGTCGCGATACAAATCGGGCGCGCCTGCTCCGGCTCCACCAGCGCCAGAACCCGGGTTCCGCCCAGCCCGCCAAGCGCCTGCATCAGCGCCCGCGGCAGAATGGTCGCCGCCGACCCCTCCCGCGCCAGAACCATTGAGGCCATGAACCCGTTGGATTCGGATACGATCTCCGGCTTCAGCCCCAGCTCAGCAAAGATCCGGTCCAAGATCCGGCGGTTCTGCATCTGCTCATCCAGCAGGCTCAGCGGCAGCTCCGCCGCTTCCGCCCAGCTGATCACATCGCCGCGGCCCGACACCATATCTTCCGGTGCCAGCAGCACGTAGCTTTCCTCGTAAAGGTGCTGCACTGTCACCAGCTCTTGGCCCATACTGTCCGCATAGGTGATGCCGGCGTCAATGGTGCCATCATAAAGCCGCTGCTGAATGGCCAAGGAGGACGTCACTTCCACTTGCGCCAGGATCCGCGGATAGGCTTGGTGCACTTGGTCCACTAGCTGTGCTGCCCAGGCGGTGGCTGTCGGCACCACCCCCAGAACCAGCGTGCCGGTCACTTCCCCCCGGGCTGCCGCAATTTCCTGCTCCAGCGCCCTGGCATCGTCCAGGATAGACCGCGCGCGCCGCACGATCATCATGCCCTCTTCGGTCAGGCCCTGAAACCGGTTGGCCCGGCGCACGATCGACAGCCCCAGCCGTTCTTCCAGATTCCGGATCCGCATCGAAAACGCCGGTTGCGACATTCCGCAATCAGCGGCTGCCTTGGCAAAATGCTGGTGCCGTGCCAGTGCTGTCAGCAGCAAAAGGTCCTTGAGTTCGATCATAGTGGAACTGTAGGCCTTTGCCGCGGCCCATTACAATGAAACTGTTACCGGTCAGGGCTTGCTGCCCGCGCCCGCAGTATGCGCATTGGTTTCATAGAGCTCGGTCAGTTCTTCCAAAACTTCCTGGGCGCCCTCCATCAGACTGGCCAGCCCGGGCCGGTCCGCTAACGCCTCCAGCAGCAGGTGCTCCCTCACGGATTTCATCTTCCCGGCCACACGCGCCCCCTCTTTCGTCAGGCTGTAAGACACACCGGACCGGCCAGCACCTTTTTTACAGGTGAGGCCGGCAGAAGCCAGTTTGCGCAGGGAGTACTGAATATTCGGAATATCAACGCGGTTGGTGAATCGGGCCAGTTCTTTGATCGATTTGGACCGTCCGCCGCTGCCGATCAGCAGGAGCAGGGTGATCTCAGCTCCAGACAGTGGCACGCTGCTCACCTGTTCAAAGCAATGCGCCTGCCACCGGGCCAGCCCTTCCTGTGCCCGCTGCACCGCCATTTCCAACTGGTGCAGCCTTTCGCCAGACGCGTCAGAGGCCGGGTCTGAATGCGCGGAAATGCCAATTCTCTTATCCAACGAAGGTCTCCAAAATCCATTGTCCGGTCAGGCACAATTACGCCGGCTCTGAAACGGGCAGCTCCCGCAGCCGAACCTGCCGAAACGAGTGCCAGCCCCTGCGAAAAAGGACGCCGGCTCCCATCTCCAAAATTCAATTCAAATGTTCCCAATATATTCAACCAATTCCGGCGAGTTTCAATAGCCGCCCGGCAAACAGGCAAAACAGAAGCGGCCCGCACTCTGGTCTTGGCAGCGTGCGCCCAAACTCAATCCGTTGCGGGTTGGGAATACACCGAAACGAAAGCGCGCAGTCCCTCGCAGTGAAGCGCTGGCTCCGAACGCTTCATGGGAACGGACGGCTCATGCAGCAACAAGGTGCTGCAGGTCACGGCGTCTCAAAGCGTGACGCGCAAGCCCGCCATAGGTCCGGCACACTTGCATACGCCCGGTTTTGCCGGCAAGGCACAGCACTGCGGCCAGCTCCGGGAACAGCTCGAACAGCTCCTGCCTGCCATCTGCATTTAATCCGCGGACAGCCTCTGGACCGGGCCAGAATGTTTCTGTCGCGATGCCTTCAGCAAAAATCACTTCGTGCTGCTCAGTCATGAGATGCACATAGGTAACTGGCCCGGATACGCCATGCACCTGGCTGCAGGCCGCATCGGTCTCTGCCAGCAGCTTGGCCGACAAGAAGCTTTCCTCGAGACCCGTGCACCACCCGAAAGCCTTGCGGCCAACAAGCAGGCGGTGCTGCGGGGACAGCAGCATCGGCCGCTCCGGCGCCAGCAAACCGCCCGGGCGGAGGCGGTAAGGTTTGAGGTGCGGACGCCGGGCCAGTTCCGCCGTGCTCAGCGTTCGCTTCCCGACCCAGATCACGGGCTGAAATCCATTGTCGGCAGTTTGCAACAAGTCGCCAACCCGGATCTGGCCTGCGGGAACCGCACCCCGCCGCGTGGCAAGCAGCACATCAGGTGTGAAGCAGGGAATGCCCGCAGAATGCATCTGTTGCGCCGTTGTGATCTGGCTTGGAGAGACCCCCTCAAGAACCAGTTTCTCCCCGCCCGGAAAGGTCAGCAGAGCATTGCCGGCCCCGTCATCACTGACAGAGACATCCCAGGCGCGGATGGCACCGTCCGGCCCTGTGCCGCCGGTCAGATCCGAAACATCCAGCTGATCGTTAAAGAACCCGTCGCTGTCATCATCCAGAACGCTGAAATCGCTGATGGTGTCGATGCCGCCTCCACCAGTCAGGATCAGTTCGTCATAGCCTGCGCCGCCGGTGATGGAATCGTCCCCGGCACCGAAGGTGACGGTGTCGTCGCCCGCACCTGCGTCAATTGAGGTGCCGGCGCTGTCGGCGGAGGCATCCACCACATCGGCCTGATCGGTTAGATTGAGCGCCTCGATCTCGGAGAAGGTGATCGTGTCCGTGCCGTCGGTGATCGTGCCCGCTTCGTCGCCGGAATAGGTGACGGTGACACCAGTGGTAACGCCAGAGACATCAACGGTGTCATAGTCATTGCCTGCTTCGCCGCCAGTCAGGGTGTCATTGCCAAAGCCATCTGACATCCGGAATGTATCCGCGCCGGACTCGCCATGCATCTGGTCATCGCCGCTGCCGCCAATCAGCAAGTCGTCGTCGTTGCCGCCGTACATGGTGTCGGCACCGTCGCCGCCTTCCAGCGTATCGTTGCCGTCCGTGGCGATAATGCTGTCATTGCCGGTGCCGCCGACCAGGCTGTCATCGCCCGCAGAGTTCTGCAGAGTATCGTCGCCTTCACCGCCGACCAGGGTGTCATTGCCCAGCCCGGTTGACAGGAAGTCGTTTCCCTCGCCGCCGTCGATGTAGTCATTGCCATCGCCGCCGGAGAGCGTGTCGCCCCCGGCCCCGCCGATCAGGGTGTCCGCGCCGGCGCCCCCGTCCAGAACATCGTCGCCGTCGCCACCATCGAGGCTGTCGTCGCCTTCCTCGCCGAGCAGGGAATCGTTGCCGCCCTGGCCATAGACGACGTCATTGCCGCCGCCGCCCAGAATGGTGTCAGCCCCCTGTTCAATCGGGGTCGTTACAGGATCATCAATGACGTCCCCGGAGAGCGTGAACCCCGCCAGACCATCGCGCGTCTGCAATGTGAACTCGATCGAAGACTGGTCCTCGAACCCGGCTGAGAACCAGGCATCCTGATCGGTGTAGCTGTTCAGCTCTGTGCCGGCCGCCGTAACCATGTTGCCATCGGTCGAGGTGCTGAGCGACGTGTCTTGCGAGACACCAAAGGAGGTGAAGCTGTTGCCGTCAATGATGACTGCTTCGGCATCGCCGTAACCGCTGTTGTCGTCGATGTCGTTAAAGGTGGCGGTGGAGTTCAGATAGACCGGCTCACCGGTTGCCGGATCAAAGAACTCCAGGCGGAAGCTGGCCTGGTCGCCGGCCTGATCGCCCTCCAGCAGAATTTCCGCACCCTCGGTATAGCCGAATTCCACTCTCATGTCCGGGTTCGACTTTTCGACAAGCACCAGCCTGCCCCAGACACTGGTGCCATCCGCCAAGGTCGCGACGTCGCTGAAGATGGCGTAGTTGCCCGCAGACCCCGTCCCGCCATCATGCGAGACGCTTTGAATGTTGCCTATTTCAAGCTGAAGCGGGCTGGCGTCGACACCCTGTTCGAACCCGTCCCCCATGTCGCCATAGATGACGTCATTGCCTTCGCCAGCGTCGATAACATCGCTGCCTTCCTCGCCGGCCACCGTATCATCGCCGTCCCCGGCGTCTATGGTGTCATCGCCGGTTGTTCCCGCAAGCGCATCCTTGCCCAGCGTGCCATTGATGGTTGCGATCAGGTTGGCGAGCCAATCAGGTTGGGCCATCGTGTACTCTCATCTCTTCAGCCCTGCCTGGTTTGCGACAGGAAACCAATGGGCCTTCTTTGATTGGCTGAACTGCAACCGGCAGCGGCCCTTACTGCCCGAGGCAATACGCTTATGGCCGTAACGAATGGTAAATCCGTCAAGGTTTCTGTGCAGTTAAACTGGGCAGTCTGGAGAAAGGCAGTTTTACCGTCCTGCCGCGCGCGCCCCGGTCTGACAGCAGAGCCGTCAACAGCAGGTGATTCCCCTGCGCATGCCCTGGAACCGGAGCAGGACATCACTGCCCCTCTCGCGCTCTTTCCGGATCGCGGACCGCTTTCGCGCCTGCATTTCACAGCCCTTGGCCTGCCGTCTTTAAAAATGAATCGTTTTATCTGCGGCTTCACGCCCGCCAAATGCCTCAGATCCGGATTGCCAGGGCCGATTTTAACGGCCCGGAAATGAATCCTCCTGAGTGTTTTCCCATCCAGCACCGCTCAGCTGGCTTGCCAATGGCCGCTTTCAGGCTGCCCGGCAGACTGAAATGTTGATGGGAACTACGCCGTGATGACTCGACTGTTGAAATTCTGGGGCAATATGCGACTGGGCCGCAAGCTGCCGCTCTCCATTGCCGCACCGACAATCCTTCTGACCCTCGCCTCGGGCTTTTTCTTTGCCTGGGAAGCCGGGCAAGCACTGAAGACCAACCGGGAAACCGCCTACGCGACGCTGCTGGAGGAACGCAAGGAAGCGCTGGAAAACTGGGTTTCCGGCCTGCGATCCCAGACCCGGACACTGGTTGCCAGCAAGGCAGTTGAAACCGCGCTGCGCGACTTTTCCAACGGCTTCTATTCGCTCGGCGACGATCCCAGCGGGCATCTGCGCGCCACCTATGTTGACGGCAACCCCAATCCGGCAGGGGAGCGTTACAAACTGCTGGACGCCAAGGACAAGTCGGCCTGGTCAATCCGCCACAAAATGAACCACACGGGATTCGTCACTTTCCTCGAAGAGCAGGGTTTCCTGGATGCCTACCTTCTGGATGTGCAGGGCAACATGGTCTACTCGGTCCAGAAGAATGAAGACTTCGCATTGAACTACCTGGACGGGCCATACAAGAACAGCGGGCTGGGCCAGGCTTACCGCGCGGCTTTGGAACTGGAACCGGGCAACGTATTCCTGTCGGAAATGGGCGCCTACCAGGCTGACAGCGGCGCGGCCGCAATGTTCATATCCTCACCGGTTTTCAAGAAAGATGCGATCATGGGCGCTTTGGTGCTGCGCGTCCCCGTGGACGGGATCGCAGGTATTCTGTCCCATTCCGCGCTCCTTGGGGAAACCGGTCAGGCCTACCTGGTGCGCGGCGACGGGATTGCCCTCACGGCGTCCGAACGCGCCGACGGGCATCAGGTTCTGTCGAAACTGCCTGAACTGCAGCAAATCACCGCGGCAATCAGCGGCGGCCGAAGCAGTTTCTCCGGCACCCCCGGACTGTCCGGGCAGCCGGTGGAAGCGATGGCCGCCGGCGTCAGCCTGGATGACCGCACCTGGGGAATTGTGCTTGAGGTCGACAGCGCCGAGGCCCTGGCTGCCCAGAAAAGCCTAGTCAACGCATCCATGCTGCAGGCGGTTGGCGTTGCCCTTGCGGTGGCACTGCTGTCCTGGATTGCCGCCCGCGGCATCGCGCGCAAGGTCTCCAGCCTCTCGGAGAGTGTCGAGCATATTGCGGCCAAGGACTATGACCACCCGGTGGCGGGATTGGGTAATGGCGACGAGTTCGGCAACATTGCGAGCATTCTTGAGGGCCTCAAGACCGACCTGCAGAATGCCCAGCTGGCCGAAGCCGAGCGCGCGGAGCTTCAGCGCCAGCAGGACCATGTGGTTGACGAACTGCGCAACGGGCTGACCCATCTCGCCAACGGCGACTTCTCCAGCCCGATCACAGAGCCATTCCCGGAAGCGCATGAAAGCCTGCGCCTGGACTTCAACCGCACCATAGAAACACTGAACAAAACCGTGCGCGAGGTGGTGGAGGCCACCACCAGCATCCGCAACGGCACATCGGAGATCAGCCAGGCATCGGATGACCTTTCGCAGCGCACCGAAAGCCAGGCGGCGACACTGGAACAGACCGCCGCCGCGCTGGATCAGATGACCGCCAGCGTCAAGGCCGCCGCCGACGGCGCGCGCCGGGTCGAAGCCGCGATGAACGAAGCCCGGGACGAGGCAAAGGCCAGCGGCGAGGTTGTCGAGAATGCGGTCTCCGCGATGAACGGGATCGAGGAATCGGCACGCCATATCTCGCAGATCATCGGGGTGATCGACGACATCGCCTTCCAGACCAACCTGCTGGCCTTGAATGCGGGTGTCGAGGCCGCACGCGCAGGCGAGGCGGGCCGCGGCTTTGCAGTGGTCGCGTCCGAAGTGCGGGCGCTGGCGCAGCGCTCCTCGGATGCGGCGATGGAAATCAAGGCACTGATCTCCAACTCCGGCGAACAGGTGGAAAAAGGTGTGGACTTGGTCGGAAAGGCAGGAGAGGCGCTGCACAGCATCGTCTCGCAGGTGTCGCATATTTCTGGCCTGGTTTCGGATATCGCCGAAGGCGCGGCAGAGCAGTCAACCGGCATCGGCGAAATCAACACCGGCGTGATGCAGCTGGACCAGGTCACCCAGCAGAACGCGGCAATGGTGGAGCAGATGACCGCTGCAGGCCAGCTTCTGAACGGCGATGCATCGAACCTGGCCGGGCTTGTGGCGCAATTCAATGTCGGGCTGGACATGCCCCCGCCCCGCGGGGACCTGCAGCCCCAGTTGCCGTCCGCTCACGGAACCGGCTGGGAGGGTCTGCCGGAAGCCCCCGAAGCGCTGCCGGTTTCCGACGGTTCGGCCGCTCTGATGAAATGGCAGGACTTCTGATCCTGCCGGTCTCCTGCAGCCGGACAACGTCCGCGGCTGCCGCTTGTGCCACACTGGGCGGCAGCCGGAAGCAACCGTGTTGTGAAAACCAGATTTTCAGACTTTAAGAGGACAATAGAACTGAACCTTACAGCTGGCACAAATTAAGGCCTCAGTTGCCAGTGGTGTTTTTGAATTATCAAAGGTGGCTGGATGGCCGTGGTTAAACTTCCCGCTCGCTGGATGCGCGCGCTCAGCAACAGGACTTACCTTCCTGCCCTGCTCGCCCTGGCAGTGGTCTGCGCTGCGGGCATGTATGCCGAAAGGCAGAACGCCACGATTCACTACCAGTCTCAGCGCGCCGAGGCTCAGCAGGAGGCCGGGATTATCAAATCCCGTCTCGAAGGCCAGCTGAACGGCGACTACCAGCGGCTGCGCGGCCTGGCAGCGATGCTGGCAACCGAACCGGACATGGGGCAGGAGCGGTTTGGCCGGATTGCCGCCCAGGTGCTGGAGGGAAAGACCGCCATCCGGCACATTGCGGCGGCTCCCGGGCTTGTCGTCTCTTTGATACACCCGGTAGAAGGCAACGAGCCTGTCATAGGACTGGACTACAACAAGAACGCGGCGCAGCGCGAGGCTGCCAACCGGGTGCGCGACAGCGGCGAGATGGTTCTGGCCGGCCCCGTCAATCTTGTGCAGGGCGGGTCCGGGTTTATCTACCGGCTGCCGATTTTCACCGGCTCCGGGGAAGAACGCCGGTTTTGGGGCATTCTTTCAGCCGTTGTCGAAACAGACACCTTATACGCTGCAACGGGCGTTGACGGCAGCAACGGCCTGGACATTGCGCTGACCGGACAGGACGGAACCGGCGCGGCAGGCAAGCAGTTCCTCGGCACCCCGGGCATCGTCTCCGATGACCCTGTTCTGCTTGACATCAATCTGCCCGTTGGCTCCTGGCAGCTGGCGGCCCGGCCGGAAGGCGGCTGGCAGAGCGATCCGGGCAACTTGTGGCAACTGCGGCTTGCTTTGCTGGCGGCAGGCACCCTCATCGTCTTCCCGACATTTCTGGCAGGCAGGCTGTCTGCCGCGCGTCAAAGCGTGATCCGCAAGCTGCGTCACCGGGAGGCGGAGCTGGAAGCCGTCTCGCGGCGGCTGGAGATTGCGGTCAAGACCTCACGGGTCGGCATCTGGGAATGCGACGCCAAGAACCAGCGGGTGAGCTGGGACAGCCGTATGCACGAATTGTACGGCGTTCCTGCTGCGGACGGCCCGCTGACCGGGCCTGCCTGGATAAACAAGCTGCACCCGGACGACCGCGCCAGGGTCACGAAGGCCCTTGAGGCCGCCGAAGGCAGCAATACGCATTTTGCCTCGGATTTCCGGATCGTGCTGGACGATGGCACGGTGAAGCACATTCGCGCGCTGGCCAGCCCTTTCACGGATGCGCAGGGCCGCGAATGGATGATCGGTGTCAATTGGAACGTCTCCGAAGATGTGCGCCTGCGCGAGGAGCTGATCCGCGCAAACCAGACCCTGTCGGAACGCAACAGCGAGCTGAAACAGGGCAAGCAGGCGCTTGAACAGGCGCACGCCGAGCTGCAAAAACAGCAAGCAGAACTGCACCGGCTTTCGCTTGTCGCCAAACACGCCTCTGACAGCATCATCCTGACGGATGCTGAGCGCCGGATTCTCTGGGTCAACGACGCCTTCACGCGCGCTACCGGCTACCTCGCCGAAGACGCCATAGGGCGCACCCCGTCCGACCTGCTGGACGGGCCGGATACAGACACCGACGTCATTCGCGAGATGAACCGGCACAAGGACCTCGGTATCCGCTACCACAACGAGGTTCTGAACTACACGAAATCGGGCAGCGAAGTCTGGTTCGACACCAACATCGTTCCGGTGACCAGCGCCGACGGCACGGTCGATCTGATCATCGGTATCGAGCGTGATATTACCCACAGCAAGCAGCGCGAACGCGAACTTGCCGAAGCCAAACTGGCGGCGGAGCAGGCCGACCGCGCCAAGTCGGAATTCCTGGCAAACATGAGCCATGAAATCCGCACGCCGATGAACGGGATCATCGGGATGGCGGACCTTCTGGCGGAGGCAGACCTGCCGCCGGACGAGCAGCAGAACGTCGAAACCATCCGCAGTTCGGCTCAGGCCCTTTTGAAAATCATCAATGATATTCTCGATGTGTCGCGCCTGGAGGCCGGAAAGTTCTCCATTTCCGAAGAGGACTTCAACCTGCGCGACTGCGTCAGCAGCGCCGCCAACCTGTTCCGCCCGAAAGCTTCGGAAAACGGTGTCTCGCTTGAGATCAGCTATGCCGACGGGATGCCCGAGCAGTTTCACGGCGATGACGGGCGTCTGCGCCAGATCCTGGTCAACCTGATCGGCAACGCGGTGAAATTCACACCCGAAGGCAAAATCGCCGTCCGTGTCTCCCATGCGCCAGGAGCCCCCTACCGCCTGGTGATAGAGGTTGAGGACAGCGGCATCGGGATATCCGAAAAACAGGCCCGCCATATCTTTGACCGCTTTACCCAGGCGGATGCTGCCACGACCAAGGCCTTTGGCGGCACCGGACTTGGCCTTACCATTTCCAGCATGCTGGCAAAACGGATGGGCGGCGGTATTTCCGTGGTGTCGGATCTTGGCCATGGGTCATGTTTCCGGCTGGAGCTGCAATTGGCGCCAGCCCGGCAGGCACCGCAGGGAGCAGAAGCTTTCTCCGCCGAAAGCACCCTCCAGCTTGGCTCATGCAGGGTGCTTCTGGCCGAGGACAACCAGACCAACAGACTGCTGATCCGGAAGTATCTGCGCGGCCAGCCCGTTGATCTGGTTGAGGCTGCGAACGGCCGTGCCGCGGTGGAAATGTGCAAGGAGTTGCATCCGGATATCGTCCTGATGGACATGTCCATGCCGGTCTTGGACGGCATCGGCGCCACACGGGAAATCCGCAGCCTGCCGATCCCGCAGCCCGTCATAGTCGCCTTGACAGCCAATGCCTTTGCCAGTGACCAGCAGGCCTGCCTCGAGGCCGGGATGGATCATTTTCTGGCCAAGCCGGTCAAGAAGGCGGTGCTTCTGCACACTCTGGCAACGCTGCTGGCAGAAACCCCGCCCCAGCAGGAACCGCGCGCCAGCGCCTGACCGGGGGCTCGGAACTACACGGCCGTCCCGATCAGCGCCACACCGGCTGCCATAAGAACGGCTGAGCCCAGCCGCCGCATCCAATAGCCTTCCTTGAGGAAAACAAACCCGATCAAGGCCGCAAAAATCACAGACGTTTCGCGCAGCGCAGAGACCGCGCCCAGGGGGGCAAAATTCTTGGCATAAAGCACCAGCCCGTAGGCCGCCATCGACACCAGGCCGCCGGCAATGCCCAAGGCCCAGGTCCTTGCCGGCAGGGCCGCCAGGGACTGGCGCCTGCGGATGGCAACAAACCCGGCAATAAAGATGTGGAAGAAAGCGCCCCAGGCCCAGTAGCCGAGCGTGCTACCGGACAGGCGCACCCCCAGGCCGTCAACCACGGAATAGATTGAAATGCAGAACCCTGTTCCAACGGCATACACCAAGGCCGCCCGCCCCACGCCGGAGCGCAGCGCCTTCCAGCTGCTGAGCTGGATACCGCAGGCAATCACGGCAATTCCGGCCCAGGCCTGCAGCGGCAGCACTTCCCCGGCCAGGATCATCGCCCAGATGCCAACCAGCGCCGGCACGATACCGCGGGCAATCGGGTAGACCACACTGAAATCACCATGCTGATAGGCGCGGCCCAGCATGTAGTAATACCCGAAATGCACCACGGTCGACATCAGGATATAGGGAAAACTCTCCGCCGATGGCAGCGGCAGGACCGCAATCATCACGGCACTGGGGATGACCTGGCCAAAGGCAACCAGGCCAAGCGTCGTGGTGCGGTCAGCGGCCGTTTTCACAATGGCGTTCCACACCGCATGCAGCAGGGCCGCCGACAGAATGATGGCAATAACAGGGAGTGTCATATCAGGGTCAGGTCTTTGGGCTAGCGGCCGCGACCGGTGTGTTCTTCATCGCTTCCAGTCATCTCCTCGATCAGCCGTGTCTCCAGCAGCTGTCCGTTGCGGTAGAGCACCGGATAGGCGACGGCGGCGATGTGGCTGTTGAACTCGCGCAGGGCGCG
>NZ_JAJALF010000040.1:0-18768 GCF_020514995.1 Leisingera sp. McT4-56
CGCAAAGACCCCTTTATCGCTCCACCGCTTCCAGCGATTGTACAGGGTCTTGTGCGGGCCGTACTCTTTGGGCGCATCCCGCCACCGCAAGCCGTTGCGATTGATAAAGATAATTCCACTCAGGACGCGCCGGCCATCAACGCGCGGCTTGCCGTGGGATTTCGGGAAAAAGGGTTCCAAACGGGCCATCTGCGCGTCGGTCAGCCAGAAGAGATTAGACATGTCACCGCTCGATTTTCGGCCTGTGAATCATGCTGAAAGCCTGAAATCAATGGGTCCTGACCCTAGTTGGATGGTCCGAACCAATATGCCGAGAACGTCTCGCCGTAGTCCTTGAGCGCTTGGGTCTGCATGCCCGGGTCTTGGTCTGCTGTCGAGACACGGGCGTACCCGATCTTGCGAACCGGCGCATTTTCGGATTCGGACATCGCTTTCTTACTCAAGAATTGGCCTCACGCGACCAATCTGGACAGAATTTCTAGACAAGGCAACCTGTGCGATACCGTTCCCCACTACTTTCCCCTAGTGGCGCACTACGAGCGCGATTCGCGACGAACTCGCCTTGCGCTGCGCCAGGCACGAACTGACGCTAAGCGGACAATGCGCCCCTTCCCTGCATGCTGCCGCAATAGTGGCACACTGCGTATTTTGTGTGCGGGGATCCCGATGAACACGGAAACAGAAGTTTGCAACAGCCTCATGCAGGCCTTGAGGCATGCCAAAATCAGGTGTTCAGAACCAGCACCGGGGCAAATGCACCTCGAGAGGGAGAAACTCGAGCGGTCCAACGCAGGCATTTTGCTGAACTCCATGCATATTTGCGGGAATTCGTTGTGGTGGAGAACGCCTGTCAGGCTGCTGATTGGCTTAACTGCCAGCCTTTGCCTGGAAAGCCTCCGCATGGCTGGGGAACAGTGTTTGAAGGAAGTTCAGCGTCTGCTCCAGCGCTCCTTCCCGGCTGTATATGTGCGGGAACAAATGCAGCTTCTGCCAATATCCGTCAGTCAGAGAGTCGATCCACCCGCCGGCCCTGTCCGCCTTCACGGGATCCTCCAGTATTAGCTTGTGGCAGATCTCGGCAAGCATCTGAGACCTCTTCTCCTCAAACTCACCGGTGATCTCGGCATATTGCGGGACGAAATTCTGCTCTCCGAAGAAGGCGAACCAGATAGCAAGGGCGCTGGGGTTGCAGACCTTGGGGCTGAAATCTGCCTCGATGATCGTGCGAAGCCGGGCTGCGGGATCCTCGGGTGCCTTGTCCAGCGCCGCCTGCCAGTGGGCCTCGTAGGTCTGGTACTGATCCCGCAGCGCTTCGGTCAGAATGCCGGTCTTGGACTTGAAGTAGAAGACGGCAACGCCTTGGGACAGCCCGGCCTCATTGGCCACGGTTGCCAGCGTCGTCTTGGCCAAGCCGTTGGCAACAATTGATTTCAGCGTCGCATCCAGAATCTGCCGCCGCCGCATGTCGGCGTTTTCCTTGCGTTCCTTGCGCGGCTTCCTGCCGCTGCCCTGCGATGCCACCATGAGAAATCCAGAATTCAATTTTCTTCCTTGTTCCACAATTCGCTGCGCCTGTCAGCTCGATTATTTTTATTTGAGCGCTCAAAAAAACTTTACCGCAAAAATCATCTCCACTAGGCTCCCGTCAGCAACAGCCGGACCAGGAGAGATTCATGGGGCAGCACGACAGATATGACGCCATCGTGGCGGGGGCAGGGCATAACGGCCTGACAGCCGCCTGTTACCTGGCCAAAGCCGGGCTGAAGGTGCTGGTGGTGGAAAAGAACGATTGGATCGGCGGCGCCGCAGTCAGCCGGTCGCTGCATGAGGGCTGGACCTACTCCAACTGCTCCTATGTCTGTTCGCTGCTGCGCCGCGAGATCGTGCGCGATCTGGAGCTGCCGAAATACGGGCTGCAGGTGATCCCCTACGAAGGCGGCGCCAGCTTCAGCCGCGACGGCGATTACTTTGCCTATATGTCCGACCATGACGCGCTGCGCCGGGAAATCTCCCGCCACAGCGCCCATGATGCGGATGCCTACGACCGGTTCAGCCAGACAGTGATCCGCCAGTGCCGCTTCATCCGGCCGTTCCTGCTGCGCAATGCGCCGGATCCGACCTCGCTGAAGCCGCGCGACATCGGTGAGTTGTTGTTCCTGATCAGACAGGCGCACGGGCTGGGCAAGAAGGAGCTGGGTGAAACGCTGCGGTTCTGGTCGATGTCGATCGGCGATTTCCTGGACGAGCATTTCGAAAATGACCTGATCAAGGCGCATATTGCCGGGGCCGGGATCATCGGCACCGGGCTGGGGGTCTATTCGCCGGGCACGGCCTATGTGCTGCTGCATCACTACATGGGCGACGTGGACGGCGCGATCGGGGCCTGGGGCTTTGCCCGCGGCGGCATGGGCGCGATTTCCAACGCGCTGGGGGCCTGTTTCGAGGAGGCAGGCGGCACCATCGTCACCGGCTCCGGCGTCGACCGCTTCCTGGTGGACAATGGCAAAGTGACCGGCGTGGCACTGGACAACGGCGACGAATACCACGCGCCCATCGTCGCCTCCAACATGGATGTGAAACGCACCTTCCTGCAGCATACCGGCCAGCAGCATCTGCCCGGCGATTTCGTGAAGGCAGTCAAGCGGTTCAAGATCCGCGGCTCCTCGGGCAAGCTGAACATCGCACTGGATGCCCTGCCCGAGTTCCCCGCCGCCCCCAAGGGCGCGCCCTTCCTGCGCGGCGATCTGCATTGCGCCGAAAGCCTGAACGAGCTGGAACGCGCCTACGACGACTGGAAGGAGGGGCGCTGGTCGCAGAACCCGTACTTCGACATGCTGATCCCCAGCCAGATCGATCCGACCATGGCACCGCCGGGCAAGCACATGATGACCGTCTTCGTACAGTATGCGCCTTATGACCTGGAGGTGGGCGGCGTGCGCGCGGGCACCAACTGGAACGGCCAGACCCGCGGCGCCTTTGCCGATTGCGTCTTTGACAAGCTGGAGCAAGCCTGCCCCGACATCCGCAGCAAGACTGTGCACGCAGAGATCCGCACTCCCTGGGACATCGAGCAGGAGGTGGGCCTGACCGAGGGCAACATCTTCCAGGGCGAGCTGACTTTCGACCAGCTGCTCTTCAACCGCCCGGTGCCGGGATATGCGCAATACGACACCCCGATTGACGGCATGTATATCGTCGGCTCCTCCGCGCATCCGGGCGGCGGGGTGATGGCGGCGCCGGGGGCCAATGCGGCCCGCGAAATCCTGCGCAACATCGGCCGCAGCGGCAACATGACCGGCTACGCGGCCTGAGGAGCGGAAGATGACCACACCCACCTACGACGCAATTGTCATCGGCGCGGGCCACAACGGGCTGGCCGCGGCAGCAACCTTGGCGCGCAAAGGCAAGTCGGTCTGCGTGATCGAAAGGAACGCAACCGCCGGCGGCATGGCCCGCAACACCACGCTGGCCGGCGGCATCAAGGCGCCGGAAATCGCGCATCTGCTGTATAACCTGCACCCCAAGGTGAAGAAGGAACTGGGCCTTGGCTCTCCCCGCGCGCCGCTGGAGGTGCGCGAACTGCCAGCGGTCTCGCTGTCGGAGGACGGCAACCACGCTGTGATCCGCAGCGGCAGGGCGGAGCTGGCAGACGGCCGGCCGCACCCGGAGGCCGCAGCCTTTGACGAAATGATGCGCCGCCTGACGCTGTTTGCCGGGCTGCTGGGGCAGCTTTCAACCAAATCCCCGCCCTCGCTTGAGGGCGGTCTGGCCAGCCTGGGCACGCTGACGGAGCTTGCCGGGCTGGCCAAGCTGGGGCTGGATCTGAAGCGGATGGGCAAGAAGGACATGCGCGAGTTTCTCCGCGTGCTGCTGTCCAACGCCTATGACCTGATCCTGGACGACTTCGAGGACGGCCCGCTGGCGGGCGCGCTGGCGGCGGATGCGGTGCGCGGCGCCTTTGCCGGGCCGCGCTCGCCCGGGACCGTTTTCACGCTGATGTACCGGCTGGGGCAGGGCGGCGGCGCGCAACTGCCGATGGGCGGCATGGGCGCGGTTGCGGCAGCGTTTGAGGCAGCGGCCCGCGCCGCCGGGGCGGAAATCCGCACTGGTGCCAGCGTGGCCCGGGTCCGGGTTGAAAACGACTGCGCTGCAGGCGTGGTGCTGGAGGACGGCACCGAGATCTCTGCCCGGGCGGTTCTGAGCAACACCGGTCCGATGCCCGCGATGATGCTGGCGGGTGCCGGGCATTACGACGTGGAGGCAGTGCGGCGGATGCGCAACCAGCGCTGCAAGGGCACCGCCGCCAAGGTGAACCTGGTTCTGAGCGCCGCGCCCGAATTTACCGGGCTCAGCCCGGAACTGGCGGCAGGCCGGCTGCTGATCGCGCCTAGCGCCACCTATGTGGAGCGCGCCTTCAACCCGGCGAAATACGGGGAAATGCCCGCAAACCCGGTGATCGAGGCCGTCATACCAAGCCTGACAGATCCAGAAGTGGCGGGCGGCGGGCGGCACGTGCTGTCGGCTGTGGTCGGCTCCGTTCCCTACGGGCTGGAGGGCGGCTGGGATGCAGCCGCCCGTGAACGGCTGGCAGCTGCCACACTTGCAACGCTGGAGAAATATGCGCCGGGCATCAGTGTGCTGGTCACGGAACGCCAAGTGCTCAGCCCCGCCTGCATCGAGGCGCGGACCGGTGCGCCGGGCGGCCACTGGCACCATGCGGAGATGGGTGT
The DNA here is from genome assembly GCF_020514995.1 of Leisingera sp. McT4-56. Classification (NCBI taxonomy): domain Bacteria; kingdom Pseudomonadati; phylum Pseudomonadota; class Alphaproteobacteria; order Rhodobacterales; family Roseobacteraceae; genus Leisingera; species Leisingera sp. McT4-56. The sequence goes on from NZ_JAJALF010000040.1 coordinate 4,731, forward strand.
CGACCAGATCCTGACAGTGCGGCCCGCCAACGGCATGGCGCAGTACCGCTTTGGCCCAGAGGGCTACTACCTCTGCGGCGCAGGGGCCCATCCGGGTGGCGACGTGACCGGGCTGGCCGGCCGCAACAGCGCGCTGCAACTGCTGAAAGACGGGGTTCTCTGATGACGAAACATGTACCCATCGGCCTGATCGAAACCCCGTTCCAGCCGCGGCTGCAAGCGCTCAGCACTGCCAAGAGCTGGACCAATTGGGCCGGTTATGTCTCGCCCGGGATGCTGGACACGGTGGAGTTCGAGTATTTCGCGATCCGCAACCAGACCACGCTGTTCGACATTTCGCCGATGCACAAATACCGCATCACCGGGCCGGATGCGCTGCGGGTGGTGAACCGGCTGGTGACCCGCGACGCCGCCAAGCTGCGCGACGGGCGGGTCGGCTATGCCCTGTGGTGCGACGAAGAGGGTATGGTGATCGACGACGGCACCCTGTTCCGTTTCTCAGAGACGGACTTCCGCCTGTGCTGCCAGGAACCGATGTACACCTGGCTGCTGGACACCGCCTGGGGCTTTAACGCGGAAATCACAGACGAGAGCGATGAGATCGCGGCGCTGTCGCTGCAAGGCCCCACGTCGTTCTCATTGCTGCAGGACGCGGGCCTGAAGGCTGTCGCGGAGATGAAGCCCTTTGACTGGCGCGAGATCGAGCCGGATCTGTGGGTTTCACGCACTGGCTTCACCGGCGATCTGGGTTATGAGCTGTGGGTGCCGAACGGCAAGGCGCTGGAGCTGTGGGATCGGCTTTGGGCGGCAGGCGGCCCCTGGGGGCTGAAGGCGATCGGGTTTGACGCACTCAACATCTGCCGGATCGAGGCCGGGTTCATCGCCGCGGGCTTCGACTTCCAGCCGGTGCACACGGCCATGCGGCTGGGCCGCGGCCGCAGCCCGCTGGAGCTGGGGTTCGGCAAGATGGTCGATTTCACCAAGGGCCATTTCAACGGCCGCCGGGTGCTGCTGGATCAGCAGAAGAACGGCCTGCGCTACCACCTGCGCAAGATCGAGATCGGCGGCTTCAAGCCGGCAGACGGCGCGCTGATCTACCACAAGAAGAAGAAAGAGGTGGGGCATGTGACCTCGGGCGTCTGGTCCCCCACCACCAAGCGCAACATCGCACTGGCCGAGTTCAAGGCGCCCTTCGGCGACGGCATCACCGATGACCTGTGGGCCGAAATCTACGTCAACGAGGAAGGCCAATGGAACAAGCGGCTGGTGCCGGTAACCATTGAAGACAAACCCTTCTTTATCAACAGCCGCGCGCGGGCGACCCCGCCGCGCCCGTTCTGAGCCCTAACAGGTGCCCCATGACCAAGATGAAACCGAACAGTTTTGCCAACGAGCCAAGCCCTGACACCCTGCATGAATGGGACCGCACCCACCAGCTGCACCCCTGGATGGCCATGGACGACTGGCGCGGCTACGACAACATGCTGATGGAGAGCGCCGACGGCATCCATCTGCGGGACGCTGCCGGCAAGCGCTACATCGACGGGCCGGGCGGCATGTGGTGCACCCAGATCGGCTATGGCCGCCGGGAAATGGCCGATGCCATCGCCGCGCAGGTGATGAAGCTGCCCTATACCTCCCCCTTTACCAACACCACCGAGCCCTCGGCAGTGCTGGCCAAGAAGATCGCCGAAGTGGCGCCGGGGGACCTGAACAACGTTTTCTTCACCACCGGCGGCTCTACCGCGGTGGATACCGCGCTGCGCACCATGCAGTACATGAACAACCGCCGCGGCCAGCCGCAGAAGAAGACGATCATCGCCCGCGAGAAGGGCTACCACGGCTCCACCTACCTGGCCCATTCGGTGACCGGCAAGGAGCGCGACAAGAGCCATTTCGATTTCGAGACCCGGCTGGTGCATTTCCTGCCCGACGTGAACCCCTACCGCCGCCCCGCCGGGATGAGCGTCGCGGACTGGTGCGATGCCAAGGTCGCGGATCTGGAAAACGCCATCGCGGAGATCGGCGCGGACAAGATCGGCGCTTTCATCGCTGAGCCGATCCTGTCCTCTGGCGGGGTTATCGTGCCCGCGCCCGGCTACCACAAGCGCACCTGGGAGCTGTGCCGCGCCAATGACATTCTCTATATCTCCGACGAGGTGGTGACCGGCTTCGGCCGCCTCGGCCACTGGTTCGCCTCCGAGGAGGTCTTTGGCATCCAGCCCGACATGATCACCTGCGCCAAGGGGCTGACCTCCGGCTATCTGCCGCTTGGCGCCTGCATCATCTCCGACCGGGTGATGGAGCAGATGAGCCATCTGGGGACGCCCTCCTCCTACACCAACGGCTATACCTATTCGGGCCATCCGGTGTCCTGCGTCGCGGCGCTGAAAAACATCGAGATCATCGAGCGCGAAGGCATTCTAGAGCATGTCCGCGCCGTCACTCCGCATTTCCAGGCGCGCCTGCGCGATCTGATGAGGTTCGATATCGTCGGCGACGCCCGTGGCGAAGGGCTTTTGGGCTGCATCGAGTGCCAGGCCGGGGATCTGGAGGCCGAGCGCAGGCTCGGTTCGATGATCGATGCCGCCTGCGAGGAGATGGGCCTGATCGTGCGCCCGCTGATCAACATGGCGGTGTTTTCGCCGCCGCTGATCATCACTTTGGACCAGATCGACGAGATGTTCGGCATCTTGGAGCGTGCCATCCAGCAGGTGGAGGCACAGCTGGCAGCGTGAGGCTGGAGGGGGTGGCACAGGCTCCCGTCACCCTTCCCGAACTGGCGGGCGCCAAGGGGTTCCGGTGCCCGCCCTTTTTGCGCCTGCACTGTCATGCCGCCGGGCATGCGGCCGCCATGCACACCACTGCACAAGCGGTGCGCCGCTCCTCTCACAGTCAGTTTTGGAGAATGTGCGGTGCCGCGGACACTGCCGCGAAACCGGTATCTTTTGAGGGCTTCCCCCTTACACGGTATGCTCGCGCCGCCCGTATTTCTTGGCAATATCGATATTCTGACCCAGGTCCATCGCCGCGCGGTAGCCGCTTTGCACGGCGGCGGCGATGATATGCGGGGCTTCGGCATCGCCGATCCGGGCCACAGATTTGATGCCGGCCTCCTGCAGCCCGTCTCTCATCGCCTTCAGCCCGTCGTATAGCCCCAGAACCGGCAGGCGGCGGGTGAGGGGGATGATGGCATCGCAGGCAAAGGTGCTGCGGGCGCCCGAGAACATGCAGGACAGCACAGCTTCGCCCTTCTGCGCGGCCACCAGCATCCGGTTGGGCACCACCGCAACGCCCGCCTCGATCAGCGCCGCATTGGACTGGTAGACCTCCGTGGTCCACTGCCCCCAGTCGCAGGGGCGGCCTGCGGGCGTCACCAGGGTGACCCGGTGCCCTTCCTTGCGCAGTTGCAGCGCCAGCACCGAGCCGAGGTAGTAATGGTCGTCGTCATAGATCACCACATGATCGGCATCGAGCGGCTCGCTGTTAAGCACGGTTTCCGCGGAGACGATCATTCCGGGCACTTCCTCCTCCAGCCCGGTGTCGGAGTGGCGGCCGACGGTGTCGGATGCCCAGACCGCCCCGGTTGCTGCAATCACATGGGCAACGCCGAGATCCAGCACATCCGCCGCGTCCAGCGGGCTTTCCGGGTAGACCTCCACATTGGGCAGCTTTTCAATCTGCCCGACGCGCCAGTCGCGCACGCGGGCCCATTCGCTCATCCCCGGCAGGCGGGATTCGCGGGTGACACGCCCGCCCAGGGTCCGGCTGGCCTCTGCCAGCATCACCGAATGGCCGCGTTCGCCCAGCACCCGGGCAGCCTCCAGCCCGGCGGGGCCGGCGCCGACGACCAGCACCTTTTCCGGCTTTTCGCTGCGCCCGGCGTTCTCGGGGTGCCAGCCTTGGCGCCATTCCTCGCCCATGGTCGGGTTCTGGGTGCAGCGCAGCGGCACCCCAAGCGAGTCATGCGCATAGCAGATGTTGCAGCCGATGCATTCGCGGATGTCCTCGCTGCGCCCCTCTTCGATCTTCTTGGGCAGGAACGGATCGGCAATGGACGGCCGCGCCGCGCCGATCAGGTCCTGCCCGCCCTGGCGGATCACCTGCGCCATGGTGTCGGGCGAGGTATAGCGGCCCACCGCAACAACGGGCTTTGAGGTCAGCGATTTCGCCTGCGCAATGCTGTCGGTGAATGAGGCTTCTTTCACAAACCGGCTGGCCCCCATCTCGACGCCATAGTCGGGCACCACCAGATCCCAAAGGTCCGGCAGATCCGCCAGCATCGCAAAGGCGTCATAGCTTTCCGCATCCCCCAGTCCGACGCTGAAGCGGGTGGCGACGGCGCATTTGTGGCCGACCGCCTCTTTGGTTTCCTCGATCAGCTCGCGCACCAGCCTCACCCGGTTTTCCAGGCTGCCGCCGTATTCATCGCTGCGGGTGTTGTTCACCGGGTCAAGGAATTCCGACAGCAGGTAGCCGTGGGTGGCGTAGACATAGACGATGTCAAACCCGGCCTCGACCGCCCGCAGCGCCGCATCGCGGTGCCATCTGCGGATGTTGCGGATGTCCTCGCGGTCGATCTTTCGCGCTTGACCTGGATGCAGGACAGTCGAATCCGTCTGCGGCCGGTTGCGCATGCCCAAGGGCGCCAGCCGGGTGCCGAAATTGGTCACCATGCCGCCGCCGATCCACAGCTCCACCCCGGCCAGCGCGCCATGCTCATGCACGGCGTCCGTCATCAGCCGGTTGGCGCGGATGTCGTCCTCATCCCATAGCGCGGCATAGGGGTAATAGTCGTTGTCCGAGGTCGGGTGGATCGAGCAGAACTCGGTGTTCACTACTCCCCAGCCGCCTTCCGCCTTCATCCCGCGCATCGCCGCCACGGTTCGCGGCCGTCGCCAGCCCATGCCCGCGCAATGCGGCACCTGGTAAAACCGGTTCTTTGTCTCCACCGGGCCGATTTTCAGAGGCTGGAACAGGATGTCATGGCGGGGGTCGCGCATCAGTCATTACCTTTCGATAGGCAGGTTTCACTTTGTAATTTGATTGAGCGCTCAAATAATTCTTGTGTCAAGCCGGTTTCCCTCCTAACCTTTTCCTACCACGGCCGGGACCGTGCCGGAGAGGGCGAAAGGCGGGAAAACAGGGCCGCGGCAACAGGGAGACTTTCATGAAAATTTTGAAAACAGCCACTGCGCTTGGCATGGTTCTGCCGCTTCTGGCAGGGGCAGGCCTGGCCGCTGACGCGGAATTGACGGTTTTCGACTGGGCCGGATACGAGGACCCGGGTTTCTTCGCTGCCTATATAGAAGAGCACGGGGACGGGCCCACCTTCGCCTTTTTCGGCGACGAGGAGGAGGCTTTCCAGAAACTGCGCTCCGGGTTCCGCGCCGATGTCGCGCATCCCTGCTCTCAATCGGTGCCGAAGTGGATCGAGGCAGGGCTGCTGGCGCCGCTCGACACCGCACGGATTGAACGCTGGGACGAGCTGGAGCCCAGTTTCCGCGATATCAAGGCCTACACCAAGGACGGGCAGAATTACTTCATTCCGGCAGACTGGGGTAACACGGCGGTCACCTATCACACCGATCATCTGAGCGACGCGGATGTCGCCTCTTTGCAGGCCTTCGCGGATCCCAAGCATCAGGGACGGATCTCGATCGGGGACAACGTGGACGATGCTTATGCGCTGGGCTTCCTGGCCACCGGTGTCAAGGATTGGACCAATGCCACGGAAGAGCAGTTCCAGGCGGCCTCGGACTTCCTGCGCGCGGTTCATCAGAATGTGCGCACCTACTGGTCCGACGGCGCCTCGCTGGCGCAGCTGATGCAAAGCGGAGAGGTCTACCTGGCCTGGGCCTGGAACGAGACCTATTCGACGATGAGCTATGAAGGCCACCCTATCGCAATCAAGCGCGACACCGATGAGGGCGCGTCCAGCTGGGTCTGCGGCTATGCCAAGCTTGCCGATGCACCAGGGTCCGAAGACAAGTTCTATGACTTCATCAACGCCTGGCTGGAGCCGAAGACTGCCAATTATCTGGTATCCAGCTGGGGTTATGGCCACGGCAATGCCAAGGCGATGGCGGAAATGAACGCCGGGGAGCTGGCCGCAATGGGGCTTGAGGTCAGCGAAGACCTGAAGACGAAAACCCTGTGGCAGGCCCCGGTGCCCTCCGCGCTGCGCGAGAAGATGATCGCCGAGTTCGAGCTGATCAAAGCCGGTTTCTGAGCCCCGCCAATCCGCTCATTGCCAACATGAAGACGCCCCGCCGTTTGGCGGGGCGATTTCATGTTGTTTGCACCTGTGTTTATAGGGCAGGGGCAGATGCGCCGGCCTTACTGGAACAGCACGATGGAGTCCGCACCCCAGCCCACCGGCACCTCGCTGCCGGGCGGCACGATGGAGCGGCCGGCCGTATTGCGCATCGAAATGGTCACGTCCTCGCTGTGGCCAGGCAGGCGCACGCTGTAATAGGTCATGTCGCCGTAGTAGGCGGTGCTGGTCACATGTCCCCTGGCGACCTGTTCGGACGGCTCGCTGCCGTCAAAGAGGATGGTCAGCATCTCCGGGCGGATGCCGATGGTTTCAAGGTTCCGCAGGTCCAAGCCTTCGGGGATTTGGGCTGACGGCAGAGCGATACTGCCAAGCGCCGGGATGTCGAGCGCCAGCTGGCCGTTGATCGGGCCGGTGGCCTTGGCGTCGAGGAAGTTCATCACACCGATGAAAGAGGCCACGCGCCTGTCCACCGGGCGGCGGTACAGTTCTTCGGGGGTGGCGAGCTGTGCGATGCGGCCGTCGAACATCACCGCGATGCGGTCGGACATGGTCAGGGCTTCCTCCTGGTCGTGGGTCACCAGGATGAAGGTGATGCCGAGCTTCTGCTGCAGCTGGCGCAGCTCCACCTGCATCTGGTCGCGCAGCTTCTTGTCGAGCGCCGACAGCGGCTCATCCAGCAGCACCACCTTGGGCTTCATGACCAGCGCCCGGGCCAGCGCCACCCGCTGGCGCTGGCCGCCCGACAGCTCATGCGCGGCGCGGGTGCCCAGGCCGCCGAGATCCACCATTTGCAGCGCCTGTTCCACTTCGCGGGCGATCTCGGCCTTGGGCAACTTGCGGGTCTTCAGGCCGTAACCGACGTTGTCGGCGACGCTGAGGTGCGGAAAGATCGCGTAGGACTGGAACACCATATTGGTGGGGCGGCGGTTGGCTGGCACGCTTGCCATGTCCTGGCCCGCGATCATGATGGTGCCCTCGGATGGCGTCTCGAACCCGGCAATCATCCGCAGCAGGGTTGTTTTGCCGCAGCCCGACGGCCCCAGCAGCGAAAAGAACTCGCCCTCGCGGATGGTTGCGTCGATGCCCTTCAGGGCCTGAAAATTTCCGAAATTCTTGGTGACGCCCGCAAGGTCGATAATGGGCTTAGGGGATGGGCTGGCCATGTCAGGCAAATCCTCCGGTGGCTGAAGCTTCGATACCCTGTTTCCGCGCGGCGCGGCGGCGGAACCACTCGGCCAGGATCAGGAGCAGGACGGACAGGGCCAGCAGGATGGTTCCCAGCGCCATCACCGACGGCAGCTTGCCCGGGAAGCGCAGCTGGCTCCAGATGTAGACCGGCAGGGTGACTTCGGTGCCGGTAAGGAAGAAGGCGATGATGAACTCATCCAGCGAGATGGTGAAGGTGATCAGCAGGCTGGATACAACCCCCGGCATCACCAGCGGCAGAACCACGCGGCGGAAGGTGCCCCAGCGGCTCTCGCCCAGGTCATAGGAGGCTTCCTCCAAGCTCTGGTCCAGCCCCTGAAAGGCCGAGTTCAGGATGGCGATGGAAAACGGTGTGCAGATCAGCACGTGCCCAAGCACCACTGTTGCCAGCGACAGCGGCATGCCCAGCTGCATCAAGAGCACCAGCAAGGCCACCGCCACGATGATTTCCGGCAGCACCAGCGGCAGCATGATAAAGCTCATGATGCCGCGTTTGGCGGGGAACCGGTAGCGCGCCGCCGCCCGCGCTGCACAGGCGCCGAGGATGGTGCTCAGCACCGCCGACGACAGGCCGACAATCAGAGAATTGCGCACCGCGCCGTGCAGCGCTTCGGTTTGCCACAGAACCTCGAACCACTGCGTGGTGAAGCCGGTCAGCGGAAAGGAGATGACCGTGGCATTGTTGAATGCAAACATCGGCAGCAGGATCACCGGCGCATAGAGAAACACCATGTAGGCGACCGCGTAGACAGCCAGCCATTTGGCAGAAAGGGATTTCAGAGCGGGTTTCATTGCACTTTTCCTCCAAACCGCTTGCCGGCAAGGAAGATCACCGCGCTGATGCTGGCCACGATCAGCATCGAGGAGATCGCCAGCGCTGCCCCCAGCGGGGCGTTGTTTGCCTTGCCGAATTGTATCTGGATCATGTTGGCGATCATCAGCCCGTCGGTGCCGCCGACCAGCTTCGGCGTGATGAAATCACCGATTGTCGGGATCAGCACGATCAGGGTGGAGGCAATGACTCCGGGCATTGCCAGCGGCAGGGTGATGCGGAAGAACCGCCGCACCGGGCCGTCGCCCAGATCCTCCGCGGCCTCCAGCAGCGAGCGGTCGATTTTCTCAAGCGCCACGAAGATCGGCAGGATCGCAAACGGCGCCCAGGCATGCGCCAGGGTCAGCACCACGGCGTTGGCATTGTACAAGAGGAAGGTCAGCGGCTCGTCGATGATGCCCAGTCCGGTGAGCGCGGTGTTGAACACACCGTTGTAGCCAAGGATCACCTTCCACAGGAACACCCGGAGCAGATAGCTGGTCCAGAACGGAACGGTGATCAGGAACAGCCACAGCGCCTTGCGCTGTTTGACGTGAAAGGACAGGTAATAGGCGATCGGAAACGCCAGCGCCACGGTCACCACCGTGACGGTCAGTGAGATCGTCAGCGAGCGCAGCAGCAGTGCGCGGTAGATCGGCTTGGTCCAGGCCTCGCGGTAATTGTCCAGCGTGAGGGTGGTGTCGAGTTCCAGATAGTTCTGGGTCCAGAAGCTGAACGTCAGCACCATCACCAGCGGCGCGGCCAGCATCAGCAGCGAATAGAGCAATGTCGGGCTGATCAATGCGAGGCCCTGGCGCCTCTCTCCTGTGAGCATTCTTGGGTCCTCCTGCCCCGTTATCAGGGCGCCGCCAAGGTTCTTGGCGGCGCCCTTCATTCATGTCTTGCCGCGCTGGGCAAGCAGTTCTGCGTTCCTGGTCTTCAGCTGCCCGGGTTCCGGCTCATCCTGTTCCAGAACCGGAAACAGCTTGCGCAGCTCGTCGTGGTAGCTGCGCACGCCGTGTTCCAGGTCCGACAGGATCACGCCATCGTAACCGCTGGAGAAGGCCGCCTCCCAGCACCATTCGATCAGCTGCTCGTCCTCTTTCGAGGTGATCCGGTCGATCCGGCCGCTGAGGTAGCGCGCAACACGCATCTGCCGGTCTTCTGCCGGGCGTTTGTAGCAGGCGGCGCGCTGAATGGTGCGGCCGTTTTCCACCGGGAATTCATGGTAGAAGATCACCGAATCCGGGTAAATCCCGAATACAAGATTGGGAAAGACCCCAAGGTAAAGCCAGGCTGCCTGATGCTCGTCGTCCAGCGCCTCGGCCTTGGGCAGCAGTTTCTTGTAGTTGCGCACGCTCCACAGCCGCCCGCCGCCGGGGCGGAAGCCGCCAAAGGACCGCGCCGCACCCATGCTGAACGGCTGATCGTCATAGTTGCCGCCGAACAGGTCATGCAGGCCGGGGTGCGCCAGCGGCACGTGGTAGCCCTCGTTGTCCACGTCGCGGACGCATTTCCAGTTGGCTGCAATCTCGGTGATGCTGATCCCGTTGCCATCCGGCAGAAGCTCCGTGAGGCCGTAAGGGCCGACCTCGTCTTCGAACTGCGCCAACACCTCGGACACCGCGGGCTGCGGACCCGGTTTGAAGCGGACAAAGACAAAACCGTGCCAGATGTCCATCTCCACCGGCTTCAGCCCCCATTCCACCGGGTCAAGATCCGGCAGGGTTTCAGGCCGCGCCGCCCCGCGCAGAGTGCCGTCAAGATTGAAGGCCCAGCCGTGGAACGGGCAGATGATGGCGTTTTTGCAATGGCCCTTGTTCTCGGCCACGACCCGGCTGCCGCGATGGCGGCACAGATTGTGAAAGGCGCGCACCTGGCCGTCCGCGCCCCGAACCACCAGGGCCCGTTCGCCGGTGAAATCCGCGGCCATGAAATCGCCGGGCTCCGGCACATCGTTCACATGGCAAACCAATTGCCAGTGGCGGCGGAAAAGAAGCTCCTTTTCCTCCTCCAGAAGCTCCGGATTGGTGTAGCTCCACGCAGGCAATCCGGTCCGGCCCGCCCTGGGATCAGCCTGAAACAGCACGTCGTCCTTCATGTGGGTCTCCTTCCCTCTGACCAGAATCAGTAGCATTGTTTATTTAAGCGCTCAAATAAAATAATTCGGCCGAGAACACTTTGGCGGCTGGACAAACCCGGAAATGCGCGTCAAGTTTGAGCGACCGCTCAAATTCAAAGGATGGACATAATGCGCCGCGCCAGAAGCCGCAGAAGATCTCCCCTTTCCGCTGACACTCCTGCCAGCAAGGGCCCGCACTCTCTGGCCACGCCAGCCTACACGCCGTTGACCCAGGCACAGGTGGACAAGATCGTGGACACCGCGGTTGAATTGCTGGCCACCTCCGGCGTGGTGTTCGAGCCGGGCGGCGAGGCCGACAGCCTGCTGCGCAACGCCGGCTGCAGCCAGTCGGACGATGGCATTGTGACAATCCCGGAAACCGTGACCCGCCGCGCGCTGGAAACCGCGGCCCGCAAGACCGAACTCTGGGACCGGAACGGCGAAAACCCCATCACGATCGACTGCAACCACACCTGGTTCATGCCCGGTATGACCTGCATCGCCGTCTACGACGAGGACACCGGAGAGCCGCGCCCCTCGACGCGGGAAGACCTCGCCCTGATCACCCGGATCGCGGACAAGCTGCCGAATGTCGACGGCGTCTGCATCGCCGTGAAGAATGTCGAGGAGTCGAACCAGTTCGGCGAGATCGATGAATTCGCCTGCCTTATGGAAAACACCACCAAGCCGCTGGAATACCTTTGCGAACACCCTTCCTCTCTGGATGCGGTGATCGAGATGGCGGCCGCGCTGCGCAGATCGCACCAGGCGCTTCGGCAGAAGCCATATTTCCTGCATCTGATCACACCTCTACCGGTGAACCTTGCACGGATCCATTCGGACCAGATCATTACCGCCGCCCGGGCGGGTATCCCGGTGAGCGTCGGCACCCTGCCGATTGGCGGTGCGTCGTCGCCCATCACCCTGGCCGGCTGCATCACCCATGCGCTGATGACGGACTTTGCTGCCATCGTCCTTGGACAGTTGGCTGCCGAGGGCAGTTTCTGCGTGGGCAGCTCCGACGTGAATTTCATGGAGCCGGCCACCGGCGCCATCGGCAGTTTTTCCCAGACATCCGTCGGCGACATGGCGATGTGCCAGGTGCGCCGCGCGCTGGGTTTCCCCTCGCTGACCGGCATCGGCGGCTGTTCCGTTGCCCGCCGCTTTAATCAAGATGCAGTCTGGGAGATATCCTCGAACATGACCCAGATGTTCTACAACCGCCCCGCCACGATCGATTACATGGGTTCGCTCGACCAGGGCCTCACTTATTCGCTGCATGCCCTGCTGCTGTGCGACGACCTTGCGGGGTTGCTGCGCAAGATGTGGCAAGGTCTGGAAATCTCGGCCGATCAGATGGCCGTCGACCTGATCCGCGAGGTTGGCCCCACAGGGAATTTCCTCGCACATCAGCACACCGTCGACAACTGCCGGACGCAGGTCTGGAATTCCCGCTACTTCGGCCCGAACATTCCGCTCAGCAACACCGGGCTTGCGGATCAGGACCTGCTGAAGCGCATTGAGGGCGACCTCAAGGTTATGCTGGCAGAACTGGAGCAGCCGGAACTGCCGCCGGAAACCAAAGCTGCTGTATCCGCGATTTCAAACAAGTACCGCGTTCAAGCAGCCTAGCTTGGATCGCAACTTTGGTTTGCCCGTACAAATCCTGAAAGCTGGCTTCCTGCCCTTTGTGTCTAAGTTGGCTGGAAGAGTGTCTTGTGGGCCTGCCCTGCAATGGCCAATGTCACCGTTTCGCGCTTGGCGCCAGTTCAAGCAACACGCAGCAATCGGCGGCATAGGGCTCGTTGCTGCCCTTCGCTGACTTTCGCAGCCAAGTGTCCAGAACGCGCTGCCGCCAATCGCAAGCTTGACGGGCTTTATGACGCGATAGGCCTCCGCCCCCCGGTCTTCAGGTCCGGCTGGAAGAACTGAAGGCACGCCTCTCAGAGCTCGATTCCGAGCTCGCCGCCCCTGCCCCGGAACCGGTTCGGTTCAATCCCAATCTCTCAGAGCTTTACCCTAAGAAGGTCGCCGAGCTTTCCGCGACCCTCGCAGACACAGAGGTCCGCACAGAGGCGCTGGAGACTGTGCGCGGTCTCATCGAACGCGTGGTGGAGAGCCATAAGAACGGCCAAATGACAAACCAAGGGATTCACATTTGCGTTCGAGCACGCCTGTCATCTGTTCTGCAAGTTTTCTATCCTTCTGGCCCTGATCAGTCTTGAGAGCCGCAACACTCTCTGCGGTCGCGACCACGCCCTTCAACAGCTTGGCACACTCGCGTACGAAGCCCGCGTCTACCGGCAGCAGGTCGCCGGTCTTACCGCCGCGCTGAACGACCCTGCCACCAAGTGCGAAGCTGGCAGGATCATCCGCAGCCTGCTGTCAGAGGTGCGCCTGATCCCGGAAGATGGCTCCCTGGCCATTGAGTTGGTTGGCGAACTTGCGGGACTGATAGCATTGGGGCAAACAGAAACGGCCCTGGAAGCAGGTGCTTCGGGCCGTTCTGTATCGCTAGTTGCGGGAGCAGGCAACCGCCGTATCCTACCTGCCCTCTCCGCAATCATATAAACCCATGATAGCGTGCAGCTAACGGCAAGTCTGCGCAGGAAGCGGAATTTGCAGAATCTTGCAAAGCACGCCTATGCGCCACCTTTGTCCGGCGCATGGAATGCGTCCCATAGGATGTAGAATCCAGCCCGATGGACCTCACCTAGTCCCGCACGAGGCGGGCGTACTGCCGCGTTGAGATGTGCAGACGATCGTGAAGTCGACCGGGCCAGAGGTATTCTGAGCCGACCATCAACTGTTCCTCCATCCATCGCGAGAGCGACTTGCGCGTGCCCTCCGTTATCTCGAAGCGTACTGGTCGCTGGGTCTTGCTCTGGACAGGCCTGCTGAAGCGCATGAACTTCTTCGGTGTCAGAATCCATACGGCTTCGGAGAATGAGCTGGATGACATGAAGGTCGGGGTCGGCGGGCTGGTGTCCACCATGTTCCTTAAGGACCTGGCCCAGAAGACACGGCGCGGGCTGGAGGGGCGCGTCGCGAAGGGCAAGTCCGCCGGTGGCATTTGCTACGCCTACCGGGTGAAGCGGGAGATCCTGCCCGACGGCACACTCAGCACCGGCGACCGGGAGGTCGAACAGGACGAGGCCGCCGTCATCAAACGGATCTTCCGGGATTACGCAGACGGGCTTTCCGCCCGCACGATTGCAGCCGCGCTGAACGCCGAAGGCCGAACACTCCCTCAAGAAGGTGGAAAGCCGGATCGCCAACATCCTGACAGCCATCGAGGACGGCATGTACACCGCCTCGATGAAGGACAAGATGTCTGAACTGGAGAGGGAGAAGGCCCGCCTGGAGGCGGTCATCGCGGACAATCCGGAGCCCCCTGCCCTGCGGCTGCATCCGAGCCTCCCATCCCGGTACCGGGAGCTGATCGAGGATCTTGCTGGCGCCCTGAATGCACCAGAGGTGCGGCGGGAGGCCACGGCGTCGCTGCGGTCTCTGATTTCGGAGGTTCGGATGGTTCCGGACGGTGCAGCGCCGGGCGGGCATCAGCTTGAACTAGTTGGGGAATTGGCTGGGCTGATGGCTTTGGGGAGCCCTGAATCGA
>NZ_JAJALF010000005.1:0-191810 GCF_020514995.1 Leisingera sp. McT4-56
CCGCTGCAGCGGGCGGAGGTGGTGGAGGCGGCGGTGATACTTGCCGCGCAGGTGCTGTGTCCGCGGCGGGTGCAGCGGCAAGCACAGGCGAACTGACAGCTGCCGGAGCGTGCGGGGCAGAAGGCGCAGCCGGAGCGGCAGCCTGCACAGGCTGCTGCGGAGGGTCGGCTGGGGCCTTGGCAGGAGCTGGCGTGTGGATCTCCGGCGGACGGGTCCAGTCAGAGACCTGCTGCGCCAGCGCCTCGGAGGCGGCCGCCAGTGTCACTTGCCCGCTGCCGCTGCTGCCGAAGCCGGCTGCCCTTGTGTCGCCCTCGCGCATCGTCAGGAACGGTACGGCATGCAGCACAGCGGCGGCGGCCAGGCAGGCGGGGAACAAGGCGCGCCGGGTCAAGAGCCTGTACCTGTCAGGCTGACAGCCTTGATGCCTGCGTCGCGCAGCCGGGCGATCAGCGCCGCAACCTCGCGGGCAGGCACCCCGGCATCGGCGCGCAGTGTGAGGACCTCAAGTTCTGTTGCCTGCGCCGCAACAGCGGCCAAGGCGTCCCCGCCTTCAGCCCCGGAGAAATGCAGCTGGCCGTCTGCGGCCATGAACAGCACCGCCTCCGGCGTCGGAGGTTCACCACTTTCCAGCTCCGGCGGGGTCACCGCAAAGGGCGCGCGTGGCGCGATTTGTGAGGACAGAAGGAAGAAGATCAGCAGCAGGAACACCACATTGATCATCGGCAGGATTGGCTCGCCTGCTTGCCGCTTCTTGGGTGTTGAGAAATTCATGCCGCTCACTCCATCACCACCAGGCCGGTGAAGCCGGCTCCGGACAGCAGACCTGCCGCATCCATCAGCTGCTGCAGCGAGGCCTTGGTGTCCGGTTGCAGGATGATCGCATCCGATTTCTTGTGGGTCAGCGCAGTCAACCTCTCCGTCAGGGCTTCTTCCTCCACTGGAACCCCGTTCAGCCGCAACCCTTCGGCGGTCACCTGAACCAGGCGTGGCGGCCCCTGATTGGCGCTGCCCGCGCCGTCCATGGCCAATGGCACCACCCGGTCGCGGCCGAATTGCGAGGCGAGCATGAAGAACACCAGCAGAAGAAACACCACGTCGATCATCGGCGCGAGGCTGAGGCGCTTTTTCGCGCGCGGTGTTCCAAAGGCAAGTGTCATTCTGCGGCGTGCCGCAGTGCCGGGCGGGCGGCTGCCGCGGAGAACACACGGGTCGCGGCGTCCTCCATTGCGGCTTGCTCACGCTCAGCCAGCCCCTCGATCCAGGAGGCAAGAGCCGAGGCCGGGATTGCCACCGCCATGCCCGCCGCCGTGGTCAGCAGCGCCTCCCAGATGCCGCCGGCCAGCACCGAAGGGTCAGCGCCGCTGCCGCTTTCCTGCAGGGCCTGGAACGCGCCGATCATCCCCAGCACGGTGCCAAGGAGCCCGACCAGAGGCGCTACGGCGGCAATCAGCTCCAGCGGGCGCAGGCCGCGGCGGAGGCCCGCCAGCTCTGCCTTGGCAATGCGGGTGGTCTCTTTTTCCGCGGTGTCTGGGCTGAACTCAGGTGTCAGAAGCGCCCGCATCGCGGACTGCGTCACCCGGTCCAGCGGCGTGCGGCCTGCGCTGTTGGGCGGGGTGCCCCCCGCACGCCATTGACCGAGCCAGGCGTCAGCCTGCGGTTTGCGCCAGGCACCCGCCTGCGCAAGCCCGATCACCCGCCAGAAGAACAGCGCCAGGGTCAGTACCGACAGCGCCGCGATCACCCACAGGGCGGGGCCGCCGCGGGCCATGAAATCGAGGAGAGGGGCAAGGGACATCGCAGCCTCCGTCAGTGGCCCGGGTTTTCCGGGTCAGTTTGCTCAGTGCCGCGGTCAAAGCGTTCGGCGTAAGCCTCGGTCAGCCGGTTCGGACCATACAGCACCCGCCATTGCCGGATGCCATTACGCCAGCCGGCCCGGCCTTCGCGGGTGCCGGGCTCTACGGTATCCTCAGCCGGAATTTCCGTCTTCAGCAGCTCCCAGACCGCCTGCTTGCCCTGGCAGTATGCTTCGGCGCCCCAAGTGCTCAGCAGTTTCTGGAACGCGTCAAAGGCGGCGCGGTTGAAGACTTTGTCCTCGCCCAGGCGGCCTATCACCGGGTTCTCAGGATGGACGCCGCAGCAGGGCACCCAGCCTTCGGGGATGGGCGTGTTAGCGGAATGGGTGCGCTCGGCACGCAGCAGTTTGGGCAGCACATGGGTGTGCGGGCCTTCGGGGGATTTGCCGCCGGTGTCGGGACCGCCGATCATTTGAAAAACTTCGACCCGGCCAAGGCGGGTCAGCAGCACCCGGTGCGGATGGTGCTTCAGGATTGCCCCCATCGCCGGGTTGCCGTGCTCAAACAGCGAGCGGCCGGCGTTTTCGTTCAGAACTTCCAGCAGTTCCGGGTCGGCGGTGCGGATGCAGAAATCCGCCTGGTACTGGCCCAGCCCCATGTCGAACAGCTGGTCGCCGCGGTCTTCGTCGCGCAGCGCATCTTCGTCGGGGCCAAGCGCGGTCAGCGCACCGCGCTGGTTCATCGCGGCGTCATCATACGGCAAGCACAGCGACACGGCTTGCGTCCAGCGGCGCGGCTTTGGACTGAGCGTCTCACAGGCGACCGGGCGCACGCCCTCCAAGTTGTCGATGCGCACGCCGCCGCGGGGAGTTACCTGCATAAGCCCGGCATGCTCCTGCGGGGCCGGGTCGCCATAGACATGGTGGAACTCGGCAATGGCGCCAAAAGACCCCATGTTCCAGCCGCAATCTTCTTGCATCAGCGCGTCTTTCAGCACCTGTTGAAGCTCAGGCATGTGCTGCCCTCCTGTTGGTTGTTTTCCATTCCAAGGCGCCGGTGTGGACGGCCTGGTAAACGGCTTTGCCGATGGCTTCGCCGGTGGCAGTGTGCAGCCCGGCATAGGGGTTTGCGCCAGCGGGAGCAGCTAGTGCGACGCAGTCGGTTCCGGTGCCGGTCGCCGTTCCGCTTGGCAAAATGATGTCAGCGTCCATCACTGCTGCGGTGCGGGCCTGGACCGCGATGCTCATCGCTTCGATCAGCCCGGCGTGGGTCAGCCCTTCGGAGAGGCGCAGTGCGACATTGATGGTCCCCCAGTTGCGGCCGGCATAATCCATCCGGCTGCCGGCCCGTTCGGCATTGGACAGGCCGACAGTGGCCACTGCATGAGCGCTGATGCCTTCTACAGTGGCTGAGGCCTCGCAATAGCGGCGTACATCCCGCGAGGTCAGGAAAGCCACCGCATCCTCGCAGCCCCTCTGCGACAGTTCACCTGCGAACCACTCGGTGACATCCAGATCACGCGGCAGGTCGCTGTTGCGGACTTCGCGCCACAGGATGCGGCGGGCGGTAACAAGGCCGGGGCGGTTCACAGCCCAGCTCAGCACTTGCATCTCTGCGCCGAGGTCAAACTCGATCCAAGGGCGTTCCAGGGTGACCGTGCCCATTACAGAACCTCCAGCGGCTGGAACACCGGCCCTTGCGCCGTTGTCTCATGCCAGACCGAGATGCCAAAGGCGCGCGCCATCAAGTCCGGTGTCAGCACTTCGGTGGGCGGCCCGTCGGCGAGGATGCTGCCTTCGGCCAGCAGGATCAGCCTTGTGCAATGGCGCGCCGCCAGCCCCAAGTCATGCAGCGAGACCAGCGCGGCGCGGCCTTCGGCAGCGAGGCTGGCAAAGACCTCCATGGTGGAGATCTGATGCGCCGGGTCCAGCCCGGCGGCGGGTTCATCGGCCATCAGCAGCGGCGTGTCCTGCGCCAGCGCGCGGGCAATCAGCGCCCGGGCCTGCTCGCCGCCCGAGAGGCGCGACGCAGCGCGCTGGCGGAACGGGCCGAGCCCCATGCGCTCAATCGACTGGTCGACCAGCGCCTGATCGCCAGGCGGCAGCCGCAGCCCCTGCAGCAGATGCGGCAGGCGGCCAAGCGCCACCAGCCGCTCCACCGGGATCGGCCAGGCGATTTCGCGCGATTGCGGCATCCAGGCCGCCGCGCGGGCGCGCTCTGCCGCGCTCATCTCCGCCAGCGAGCTGTGCCCCTGCGCCGGGATCAGCCCCAGGGCGGCGCGCATCAGGCTGCTTTTGCCAGCGCCGTTCGGCCCCAGCAGGCCGACGAACTCACCTGCTTGGATTTCAATCGACACATCGCGGAGCACCGGGCGGTTCCGCAAGGTGACGGAGAGGTTCCGGACCGAAAGCACGCTCATGCCAGCCCCTTCCGCGTCCTATAGATCAGGTGCAGGAACAGCGGCGCGCCGACCAGGGCGGTGACCACTCCCAGCTTGAGGTCCCGCGACGGCAGGATGATCCGCACCGCAATGTCAGCCAGTTGCAGCATGATGGCGCCGCCAAGTGCCGAGGCCCACAGCAGCCGCGACGGCTGGCCGCCAACCAGCGGGCGCAGGATATGCGGCACCACCAAGCCGATGAAGCCGATAGCACCCGCCACAGCAGTGGCGCCGCCGACAATGGCGGCAGTCCCGACAACCAACAGCAGCCGCAGCCGGTTCAAGTTCATCCCCATGGTCTGCGCCGCATCCTCGCCAAGGGTCAGCGCATCCAGACCCCGCGCCAGTGTCAGCAGGATCGCGCCCCCCGATAGCGCAAAGGGCAGCACCAGCCAGACATGCAGCATCGAGCGGTCCGCCAGCGAGCCCATCATCCAGAACACGATCTCATTGGCGGCAAAGGGGTTGGGCGACAAGTTCAGCACCAGCGACGTGAGCGCCGCCGCCATTGCCGAAATCGCAATGCCCGCCAGGATCAGCGTCAGCGAGCCGCCCTGCGGCCCGGCCAGCGCCATCACCAGAAACACACCTGCCAGAGCACCGGCCAGCGCCGCCAGCGGCAGGCCCAAGGTGAGGCTGGCCGCCAGCCCGGTGTTGATCGCCAGCACCGCCCCCAGCGCCGCCGAGGAGGACACACCGATCAGCCCTGGCTCAGCCAGCGGGTTGCGCAGGTAGCCCTGCATCGCGGCACCCGCCAGCCCCAGCCCACCGCCGATGATCACCGCCAGCAGCGCCCGCGGCAGCCGGATTTCCCGCATCACCAGGGTGAGCGGCCCGTAACCCTCGCCAAACAGAGCGGCCAGGCTTTCGCCGGCGCCCACATCAGCCGGCCCCACCGTGAGCGACAGCAGGAACAGCGCCAGCACCGCTGCGGCCAGAACCAGCATCAGACGGGTCATTCCCGGCTCTCCTTCTCCATGAACAGACGGCGCTCTGCGGCCAGGGTTTCCACCGCGCGCAGCACATGCGGGGTGCCGCAGACCCAATCCGCATCGCGCATCTGCCCGGCGCCGCTGCGGGCGGCCAGCTGCCGCACCACCGGATGCGCCAGATTGTCCTCGCTGCGCGAGGCGCGCGGATAGGGCGACGTGCCGATCAGCAGATCCGGCGCGGCCAACGCCAGCAGTTCCAGCGGCATATGACCGGAGTGCGCATAGCCCAGTTCATCCGCGATATTGCGCAGCCCCGCCGCGCGCAGGATCCGGCCCGCGAGGGTCATACTGCCGGAAGTGAACCCGTTGGCGGCATAAAGCGCGGCGCGTGGCGCCTCCGGCCCTGCTTGCTCCAGCTTTGCCAGCCGCTTGTTGAAGTCTGCCAGCAGTGCGCGGGCCGCTTCTTCGCGGCCCAGAACCTGACCCATCTGCAAGATACGTGCGCGCACATCCTGCAGCGAGCTGGCGGGCTCGAACACCACCACCGGCACGCCAAGACGGCGCAGCATATCCGTGGTGGCAGGTGTCGAATAGGCGCCGGCAATCACTAGGTCGGGCTGCAGCAGATAGATATCTTCGGCCAGCCCGTGGTTGGCGGGATAGGCCATGGCCGCGTCCGCCATGGCCGAGGCGCGTGTGTCCCGCGCGATGTAGGAGACCGAGGCAAGCTGGCCGGGCGCCGCAAGCAGCATCGCCAGCTGGTCAGTGCAGAGGTTCATCGACACCGCGCGCGATGGCCCGGCAAAAGTACCGGTGGCGGCCCATAGAAGAGCAAGGACTATGCCGGGCAGCTTGCGCATGGATCAGAACGAGGCCCGTACGCCGATATAGGCGGCGCGGCCGCGTTTGGCGTAGCCCCAGACGTCCGCGTAGTCCTCGTCGAACAGGTTGGTGACACGCCCGGTCAGCACCACGTTATCCGTCAGCTCATACTGAGCAGCCACATCAACGGTTGTGTAATCCGGCAGCTCAGCGGTGGCAAACGAGCCAAAGAACTGGCTGTCCCAATTGCCTGCCACATGCCGGATGTCCGCGATGACAGAGCCGCGGCCATTGAAAGTATCCAGTGTGGCACTCAGCAGAAGCTCGTGCTCCGGGCGGCGGATCTCGACCGAGCCATCGGGGTTGGTGGCGTCCAGATAGGTGTAGGACAGACGCAGATCGAGGTATTCGCTGGCTTCCAGGCTTGCTGCCAGCTCAACACCCTTGCGATCACTGTCACCGGCTTGGTTGCGGTAGGAGAACGTGGTTGCGTTCACCATGTAGCTCTCGATCTCGCCTGTCAGCGTCTCGTCGAAATAGGTCACATCAACCAGGCCGCGACCTTGAAGGAACGGCACCTCAATCCCGAAATCGAAGCTGCGGTTTTCCTCCGGCTGCAAGTTCGGATTGCCGAGGTAGGTGGTGGAGCCGAATGTGCTGTTGGCAAACAGCTCAAAGTAAGAGGGGTTCACAACACCGGTTCCAGCCGAGCTGTGCAGGCGCACACCGCTGCCTGCAAAAGTGTAAGAAGCACTGGCGGTCCAGCTGGTGGCGTCTTCGAATACGCTGTTGTTGTCGTGGCGCACCCCGAGCTGCAGGTCCAGGCCGTTGGCAAAGCTGCCGCGGTATTCCAGGGCAATCGAATTGGTTTCGCGCGCAAAAGCCGGGTTGGAGCTGCTGGAGTCCTCTTCCCATTCCAGCATTGCGTTCAGAAGTTGGTCTGCTTGATCAGCCTGCTGCCCGTCCAGGCCGAAGCTCAGCAGGTACTTTGCTGCTTCAGTCTTGGTCTCGGTCGGGGTACCGCCATTGAGGGACCGGTCAAAGTCAGTACGTTCGATTGACAGGCGGTGTTTCAGGCGGCCGCCCAATATGTCCAGTTCAGCATAGACCTGAGCCAGTTGCTCATCCCGGTCACTGAATTGCGTCGGATCATCCACGACATAGCTGGCCGCATCCGTTGCGGTGAAGGAGGTGCGGTCGCTGTCATAGCGTTCATCCGACGTGCGGAAGTTGAAGCCAAGTTTCAGCCGGTCGGTGACCAGGTAGTCGCCTTTCAATTGCAGTGTATTGCGGCGGATGCCGTCTTCTTCACCGCCATCGCCCGAGGTGTCATAGCCGTCGTCATTGTCATGGGCGAAGCTGAAGGCGATACCGCCGCGCTCGGTCCGCGACGAAACCCGGGCCGAGGCCCGGTAGCCGTCGGACCCCGCTTCCGCGCTGCCGCCGTATTCCGTGCCGATGCCGCCGGACTTGGTGATGATGTTGATCACACCGGCCGAGGCGTTGGAGCCGTAGAACACCGATTGCGGGCCGCGCAGGACTTCGATCCGCTCGATATTGGCAGTGTCCAGGCCGGACAGAATGTACTCGCTGTCACCGCCCGAGGCTTCGACGCCGTCGATCAGGATCAGCGTGTGATTGGCTTCTGCGCCGCGGATGCGGACCTGAGTAAAGCTGTCGCCGGAGCCGCTCACCATCAGGCCGGGTACCGAACGCAGCGCGTCCTGGACGGTGGTGATGCCGCGATCATCGATCTCCTCGCTGGTCAGGACCGAGACGGAGCGGCCGTACTTCTGGGCCTCGACCGGCGTGAAGCCGCCGGAGACGATGATCTCCCCCAGATCGGTGACTTCTTCATCCTGAGCGGTTGCGTTTACAGGGGCGGCGGCCAGGGCGGCGGCCAGGGACAAGCTTGCCTTGCGCATATTCCATTCCTCCCGGCCCGCGCAGCAAGCACAGGCCAAGCGGCTGCCCATGCCGGGCAGCATGTTCAAATTTTGGTCTTTGGAAGGCTTTGCCCCCGCAGACGGTGAAAACTGCCACCACTACGGAAGTCCGTTGTCCTTGGCGCGCCCCGCACCCGGACAGGGTGATCATCCTGGCAGGTCTCCTGACTTGCGGGTCGAGGCTTTGCCGCGCCTTCCCGCCCCTTGGGGCAGTGGCATATCGCAGCATTGCTCTCCGCTCACAGTTGCGGGGGCAGTCACGGATTCGGCGCCTGTTGGCTACACCTCACCGTGTTCCCTTTTAACCGGGTGGTCTCCCAGCCGGACCAGAATGGCCGGGACTTAGGCAAACTGAACTTATTCTGTCAAGCGCCAAAGTCTAGTGAGGCGGCTTAGAGAGGGCGCCAAAAGGCGTCATCGCAAGAAACTGATTTCGTTAAACTGTTAAAACTGAATACTACTTCGGGAAATGGAGGACTGACGCGGTTAGGCTCAAAGTCCTTACTCGGAAGCAAAGGTGCATACGTATCTCGCAGTATTTGATTAAAGTAGATGAACGCATGCCAGCCTCACTGCCGGCGGTGAACCTAAATCAGTACATCTACCGCAGAACGGCTGCTTTGGTCCTGCCGCGTTGTGGCTTCTTCGATGCTGAGGAACGTCTGAAATGGCTCGGTCAGGCTGATCCCCAGCGTCGGCTGGTCCCGACGCTGGAAACGTAGCTTTCTTCGCGTTGCTGCCGCTGAGATCAGGCGCAGCATTCGGTAGAATTGGGCTCAATTGACCTGCGGCGATGCAGAACAGAATCCTATTGCGGCGTTGCCTGGAGGTCGGCTCCCAACGTTTCACCATGTTCGGCTCGCGCCTGCGGCGAACATCCGGAATCCGCCCGACCTGCATATGCTGGCCCGCCAGACTGGTCACCAGGCATGTGGCCGCTTTGGGCTAGCTGGCGTCATCTGTCCGCTTGGATCTGGTGCAAAACCGCTGCAACCCTGCCGCCGCGATGCCGCATGTCGGCAGCGAGCCCAATTTACTGTATTGCTGCACAGTAGCGATTGTCTGTTCTTTGCTCAACCCTTCGCAGGGTTCAACCAAAGTCATACGAGCAAGCCTGTTTGAGAACTCATTTAAGCAGCGGAACTGTCATTCGTGGCCTCTGCGCGCGCTCGCAGCACCGCACGCCACTCGTCATCCAGTGCTGTTTCAGTCCGCGACTGAAGTTCATGCAGCCAGACGGGCACGACTGGGCGGGCGGCATTCTGACAGGCACTATTGACCGCCGAGACGGCCTGTTGCGAGGCCACAATGCTTTTCAGCATGCTGACCCCTATCCTCCAGTCGTCTTGGCCATCGAACTTGCGCACCCGGTCCTTGGTAAACAGCTTGCGGATCAAGCGCCGCCGTAGCTGTGCTGCGCCCTCCGCCTCCGCAATGCGGTCCGGGTTCCTTTCTTTCCAAGGCTCTGCCAGTTCCTCCGCCGCGGGTAAGGCAAAGGACAGCCCGGCGCGAAGGCTGCCATCTTCTCCCTTGAAGACACGGCGAAGTTGTGCCGGCACTACGCCGACCTGTGCGACATCCACACCGATCCAGCCGCCAGCCTCAGGCAGACAAGAGCGGCCCGCATGCACCTCTACCTGTATACCGTTCAGCGACATGTCATGGCATTTGCCCGCAGCCTGCCCGCCGCCTTCCGTACGCAAGACCACAGGCTCATTCAGTTCGAACCGAACTTCGCTGCGCAGGAGCTGCGGCGTGATGGCGATTTTTGCCACCAGCAGCAGTACGACCATGTTAACCACCGACCAGAAGGCAACGACTGGCATCAGGTGGCTGGAAGCGATGATCTGAAGGTTGTAGCTGGAGTTTATGGCCAGCCCGGAAGTCATCAGGCCGCAAAGCAGAAGGCAGATGGCAACTGTTGCTGTGTCTTGTATTTCCGTCCCTTCGCCGCCTTTGGGGGTGACCTTGAACGCATGGCCGTGCGGTTTCAGCAGCGTGGCGACCACCACGGGCAGCAGCCGGAAGGCTTGCAGAACGCCGTGCGCCATCGTTGCCAGCGGGTGGTATTTCCCCGGTGCAAAATGCCGGACGGCCGCAATGGCTGCGACAATTGCAGGCAGCTGGTAAGACATCACCGTGTCCGCAGACGCATTGACCAGCGGCGGCACTCCCGTGAGCAGGTATATGGCCGGCGTCACCATAGCAATGGTTTGGCCGAATGACTGGGTGATCCAGTGGAACGGCAGAAAAAAAAGGCGTTCATACCATTTCAGGCCAGGACCGCCAAACGGGCCTTCGCGAAGGAACATGATCTGGATGGCGCCGCGCGCCCACCGTGCCCGCTGAATGAAGAAGGCGTTGATGTTCTCCGGGGCCAGGCCAAATGCCAGACGCTCATCCAGATAGCGCGTAATGTAACCTTTACGTTTGAGGGCAAGCGTCAGGAGCATGTCTTCAGTGATCGAGCCAGAGGGCAGCTTGTTGCCGATCTCCTCCAGCGCGCTGCGCCGCACAATGCCGTTAGATCCGCAGCAAAAGGCGCAGTCATACCCGTCGCGTCCGGGCATGATCGCCTCAAAGAAGAAACGCTGGTCGTCGGGCATGACCTTGCTCATGTTCAGCGACGCCTGCATCGGATCGGGGTTGAAAAAGTTATGAGGGATCTGCACGATCCCGATTTTCGGGTCCTCGAAAAACCCCATAGTCCGGTAGAGGAAGTTCCGCTGCGGAATGAAATCCGCGTCAAGAACAAGGAAGAAGGGAGCAGAGGTGCGCGCAACCGCAGCATTGATATTGCCGGCTTTGGCGTGGGCATTGTCGGCGCGGGTCAGATAGCCGGCGCCCAGGCGCTCGCTCATGCGCTGCAACCAACCGCGCCGACCGTCATCCAGCACCCAGACATTGAGCTTTGCCTGCGGCCAGTCCAGCTCCACTGCGCCGACGATTGTCTTCTCTAGCACTTCGGCGGGCTCGTTGTAGGTGGCAATGAAGATGTCGACCTCGGGCAAGTCAATGGGGGCCATGCCGCGCAGCCGCGTCTCGTGCTCGTTCGCTTCCGGAGTGCGGTTGGTGCGGCGAAGCATGTAGGCATAAAGCACCGCGGTATCGAGCCAGGCCAGGATCTCGATGATGAAAACGGTCCAGATAAACAGGCCGGTCACGCTGAAAATACCGGCCGGCAGCACCGTTTCAACCAGCCGCCAGCCGAGGTAGCGCAGGATCACCACTGTCAAGCCCGCCACCACCAGCCGGTCTGCCCAAGCGTTGTTCTGCCACCGGTTGCCGAACAGCAGTATCGCGGCGGTGATCAGCAGCAGGGGAACGAGGGATTCAGCCTGCATCCGGCGGGCCATCCCCGTCAGGAGCGGGCGACGCAGCCAGCGAAGGTGCGATACCGCGCAGCAGTTCCTCAAACCAATGACCCGCGACCGTCAGCATGTTGCCCAATCCGCGGTCGAAGCGCACTTCGGCAGTGCGACCGACATCGCAGAAATTCTGCGCGACTCCGGCCGTTGCCACATTTGCCGGGGCAAGGCGCAGCATGACAGACAGGCTGCCCTCTGTGAGATTTTCCGGCTCAGCAGCGAGCAACCCGGTGGCGCGCTGGCTGCCAGCGCCGCGCAGCGCCTCGACAGTGGCGGGGAAGGTCTCATCCGAGCCGCGCAGCCGCACCCGCGCCATATCCCCGGGGCGGATCGCCTCAAACGCCGTTTCATGCACAAACACCTCGACGAACCTGCGGGAGCAATCAAGAAGTTGCAGGACTTCGTCTCCCGCCGCGATCACCGCGCCCTTGGCAGGGGTTGCAGACCAGACCACGGCGCCGGTGGGCAATTGCGGGGCAAACCGGTCAAGCCGGTCCACCTCCTCGCGCAACGCCTCGGCCTCCTGAAGCAGACCGATGCGCTGTGCGCTAACGCGGGCCTTCCGGCCCTTGAGGTCAGCCAGCCGGATTGCGACCTCATCCCGGCGTTGCCGGGCATAGCTGCCATCCTCTGTTCCCAGCCCTGGGAGGATACCATCCTTGACCCCGGCCATGCTCCGCACCGTCTCCTTGACCGCGGCGGCCAGCCGGATGACCTCGCCGTTTGCCTCGGCTGCGAGCGACGCCGCTGTCTCAGCCTGCGTCTGCGGCACAGACCCATTGGCAGACAGCCGCTCAAGCCTTTGAGCATCCCGCGCCAGCCGGTCCTGGCGTTCGCGCGCTGCCGCCAGCTCCCCGCGCAAACCGCTCAGCTGCGCCTCCAGCACTTGACGGGCAAGCGTTTGGACCTGTTCCATCCTTACCAGAAGTTGCTGGTCCAGCTGCGTAAGGGCGGTAATTTCAGTGCTGATCGAAACCGCCTCCCGGGCCAGGATTCCAATCCTGGCTTCCAGCCGCGCAAGCTCGGTCCGGCTGGAGCGCGACGCCTGAAGTTCTACAATTGCAGTGGCCGGCAGCACTGGCGTTGCGGGCGTGAGCGCGCCGGACATCAGAGCGCCGTCAAAGGGGCTTTTGACGGAAATGATGGGTGCGTTGACCACTGCAGCCCGTGAAATATAATTCGTTGCGTGTGGTGCAAAAATCATGAACGCGGCACCAAGGCAGGCAAGGCCTGCCGCAATCCGCGCCGCTCGCTTCAGTTTCATGGTGGGACCCGGCGCCTGAAAATAAATACAATGGACTATCGCATTGCCGCGTTAATTGTTGATTGCCAGGCGGAGGCCGCCAACCTCAGTTTAGTTAAAATCCCATCAATCAAACCAAATCCAGCCAGGCTTGGAAGTGTAAGCTTGCAGCGCAGGGAGGCGGGATTTCTATTCTAACAAGTTCCACCGGCTCGATGTTTGGCAGACTTCCTTTCGTGCGGACACTAAACGCATGAAATTTATAAGCGGCCTTTGAAAGCTAGCGCAGCGAAAGTCTGTTTCGTCCCGCACTGTGTAAGTTCACCGGTTCCATAACCTCGCGGCCGCAGCGAACGACCGGAACGGCGGGCTGCACCGCAGCACAAAACCTCGGCTGGCTACGTCAAACGACCGAGTTTGCAACGCCCGCTTTCTGCGCAAAGGTGCCGTTAGCTGTGCGCTATCATGGGTTTATATGATTGCGGAGAGGGCAGGTAGGAAACGGCGGTTGCCTGCTCCCGCAACCAACGTTTCCGGCCAAGCCTCCGCAAAAGGGCCGTCTTTTCGGTGGATTTTGCCGCCATTGCGCAGATGTTGCGTGGTAACGAGGTTAGCTGTGAGGCCAATTTACCGGAATCGCACCATTCAAAATGGGTTCAGCGCTTCGGGCCAGCGCCTGGGATGTTCGGTAATCACCAGCAACACATCCGCTCCGGTCAGCGCCTTCCGCGCATCCTGGATCATTCGCAAATTCAGACTGTCGATTTCTGCCGCCGAGACCGGGCGGCCGGGATTGTAATAGACCGTCACCAAGAAAGTACGACCAAGTTTGGTGACCGACATGTCCTGCAGCGCGCCGCCATCCTCGGCGATTGCAGAGCGCAGGCTTCGCCGGGCTGCAGCGACACTCTCAGGGCTGGCGCTGGCACCGGCCAGTTCGCCCAGCCCACCGCGAAAATCCCGAACATAGGAACCGATCGCCAGCAGACAAAGCAGCAGGACTATCACTGAATCACCCACCGGTGCGACCGGTGCCAGCGGACCATCCCGGAACAAGTAGATGGCGCCTAGAGCGCGCAATTAGTCCTTGGCAGATTTCGTACGGGCGCTATCAGAAGAAAACTGTTACGCTGCCGCTGGCGCAAAAGACCTGGTACGGCTCGCAGCAATGTTTTCCTTCACTCTTTCGGGCCTATGCCAGCGGCCATATATTCAAGCAGCTCGAGGCAGCGTTGAGCGGACGGGTTGCCCCGGCCGAACCGGGTAAGCTTTGCATAGAGTCGGGTGTTTCTTGAGTGCCAATCCACGGGCATTTCAACCAAGGACCCCCTAGCAAGATAGGAATCGGCAAAGCTGCGCCAGCCCAGTCCCAGGCCGGCGCCGGCCGCAGCGGCCTCCAGCAGATAGACGTAGCTGTCGAACTCCTCTCTGATCTGCCAGCCAGAAAAGTCAGGATGTGCCCGTTGCCAGTCCCGCCAAGTCATCCAGCCGAAATTGTCCTTGCTCAATTCCAGCAGCGGCGGAGGGGCACTGGAACTTTCGAGCGCTTCTTTCGCCTGCTCGACCAGTTCAAGCGTGCCGACCGGTTTGACTTCCTCCTCGCAAACCACGACGTGCTCTTCCGCCGGAGGGAGTGATGAGTACTCGAACACGATATCAGCTCCAGTATCTATTGCCGACCGGGTGAGGTTGTATTCTGCGGTCAGCAGGCGCAGCTCAAGCTCCGGACCCAGAGCTTTTCGCAACTGGCCGTGGCGCGGCATCAGCAAAAGATGTGAAACCGAATGCGAACAGACCAGGGTGACCAGTTTCCCGGTCCGCGCTAGGCTGCGGACCGAATCCTGCAGCATGTCGAGGCTCTGTACCATCCCAGCATAGAATTGCTGCCCCTTTCTTGTGAGGCGGATGGGTGAGCTTCCCCGGTCAAATAGCAGGGTGCCGAAGCGGATTTCGAGATTGCGGATATGGCGGCTTATGGCGGGCTGTGACGTGTTGAGCTCCTCCGCCGCGCGGGCAAACCCCTGAAGGCGGGCCACCGCTTCGAATGCAGCCAGCGCGTTGAAGGAGGGGAGAGAGTATTTCCGTTCCGGCATATCATTTTCGATATGTCTCCATGGACGCAAAAGCAATGGAAATCCGCGGGAATCCCAGGGAAGCTCCTGTGTGAAAGACACCTTAACCGACCGGCAGATTGCAGCATGGACGAATACGAAAAACCACGTAAATGGGCGGACCCCAAGGTAAAGCTCTTCCCGCACCAGGTGGGCTTTACCTGCCCGCCGCATGACTTCGATGCAGCCCCCTCGGACTTCCTCCGCATGGCGCCGCGCAGTGTCGGCGCCCACGGCTGGATGCTGCATGTGCCAGATTATGCGCACCGGCTGGACCAGCGGAAACGGAACTTCGGCATGCTTGAGGATTTTCTGGAATGCATGGCGAACAATGGTGCCGATGTTTGCGGCCAGGTGGGGTCGAATTGGGTGCATGCCTCCGGCCTTGGGGTCGAAGGGATCCGCCAGCACTGCGAAATGTTGAGCGATAAATACGAGACCCCGTTTCACATGGCCGGCTACGCCATGGTAGAAGCCCTGCGTGCAAGCAAGGTCGAGAAGGTGGCGCTGAATGCCTGCTACCATCCCGCCAGCTGGTATCAGGGCACCGCGGGTTTTCTGAAGGAGGCCGGGTTCGACGTGCTTTGGGCCGGGAACTTCTTTGATCAGGGCTGGTTTGCTTCTCAGCAGGAGGTCGATGACTGCATCTGGTGTTTCGACGAAGAGCTGATCTGGAAGTCCTTTGAGTATACCGCAGAGCAAGCCCCCAATGCCGATGCTTACCTGATCAACGGAATGAGCAATTACCGCCGCTCATCGGACGGGATTGCACAGCGCCCGGTCCATTATGCCGCCGCGCTGGAGGAGCGTCTGGGCAAGCCGGTCATCGGCCATGACATCGCGCTTTACTGGCGGATATTCAAAACTCTCGGCATTGCGCCGGAAACCCCGCTCGGCAGCCTGCTTTCATCTTTGAAGGACTGATCATGCATAAGATTGTTGCCCTTTGGGCCATCCCCCGTTCTACCTCCACCGCGTTTGAGTGGATGATGCGGCAGCGCGGTGATCTGGATTGCCTGCACGAGCCTTTTGGTGAGGCCTGGTATCAGGGCGAAGACCCTCTGTGGCCGCGGTTCAGGGAGGGGGAACAGACAACGCCCGGTCTGACACTGGACAGTGTGTGGGATGATATCCGGGAACGGGCGCGCAAAGGTCCGGTCTTCCTTAAGGACTTTCCGCATTACATCAATCACCTGTGGGACGCGGAGTTCCTGTCGCATTTTACCCATGCTTTTCTGATCCGCGATCCGGCCAAAACCATCACATCGATGCACCACAAGTGGCCCGACTTTGATGAGCTGGAAGTGGGATTTCCCGAGCAGCGGGCCCTGTTCGATCTGCTGACGGCGCTGAATGGCACAACTCCGCCGGTTGTCGACAGTGACGATCTACTGGAATGCCCGGAGGAGATGACACGCGCCTTCTGCGATGCAGTTGGCATCCCCTTCATTCAAGAGGCGCTAACATGGGAAGCGGGGGGCGACCCCTCTGCCCACAGTTGGTGGGACGGAGGGTCGTTTCATGCAAACCTGGCCCAATCCACCGGCCTGATGCCGCAGAGGCGCAAGTACATCGATCTTGAGGACACGCCGGAACGGGTCCAACGGGTGCATCGCCGGATGAGGCCGCACTATGATCACCTGCACAAGCACCGCATATGTGTGCTGCAACCCGCAGGTTAAAGCAGGAGTATTTGGAGGATGCAGCAGCCCGGTTCAGTGAAAGAAGTCGTCAAAACCGGTCTATGCATCGGCTGCGGACTGTGCGAGGCGCTGGCACCTGAACGCTGGAAAATGGCCTATACGCCGCAGGGCCGCCTGCGCCCGTCCAGGATAGGCGCGGGATCTGACGCGGAGATCCTGCAGGCCTGTCCAGGGGTGATCGCCCGCCCCAACAGCAAGGCCGCACCGCGGACGGACACTGTTTGGGGCGGCTATCACCGGATGCAGGAAGCCTGGGCGGTTGATCCTGACACCAGGTTCCGGGCGGCATCTGGCGGTGTCCTGACTGCGCTGGCCGCGCACCTTCTGCGAACCGGCGAGGTGGAATTTATCCTGCATTGCGAGGCTGACCCGCAGGCGCCGATGCGTTCTAAATGGTGTCTCAGCGATACGCCGGGGCAGGTGCTGGACCGGGCCGGGTCGCGCTATGGGCCGAGCGACACGCTGGCCGGTCTGGCCGCTGCGCTTGACTGGGATGCGCCCTTTGCTGTGGTCGCAAAACCCTGCGATGCCGGTGCGTTGCGCGAGCTTGCCAAAACCGATCAGCGGCTTACCCGCAACCTTGTGGCGGTGCTGGTTATGGTCTGCGGCGGGGCCTCGGACCTGGGCAAGTCGCAGGCCGTGCTGGATGAGTACGATCTGTCCGAGGATGACGTCGCTCTGTTCCGCTACCGCGGTTATGGCAACCCAGGGCTGACCCGGATCGAAACAAGCGATGGCCGGACTTTTCAGAAAACCTATGGCGAGATGTGGGCGGACGAAAGCGGCTGGCGCATCCAGACCCGCTGCAAGATCTGTCCCGATGCCTTGGGGGAAGCCGCGGATGTAGCAGCCGCGGATATATGGCCGGATGCCAGCCCTGATGGCGATGACGAAGGCTTCAACGGGGTGATCACACGGACAGCGGCCGGCGAACAGCTCTTCCGTGCCGCGAGCGAAGCAGGGAGCCTGACCGTCGGCGCAGACATCACCCCCCGCCAGTTCGACGCCTTTCAGCCGCATCAGGTCCGCAAGAAACACGCCTTGGCCGCGCGGCTCAGAGGCATGGCCGCCGCAGGCTCCCCGGTATATGAGCATGAAGGTCTAAGGCTGGAAACTCTCGACACCCACGATGCCCAGGAGGAGATGGGAACCCTGCAGCGTGTCCGCGGTGGCAAGTTCCATGAAGAACTTCCGTAGTATGCCCAGCCCAAAGGGTTTGACTTGCGATGAAATTGGCGTACGCCGGACAGCAGCATGTGTTAAGGTCCGCCTTGGTCCGAATTGATCGTTCAGCGGGACTTCCCAGGCAGTGATGCGTACGATCTTCATCGGTGGCTTCTTCTGGTGCTGTGCGCGGTTCCTATCAGGCGCGGATATCATATGTGGCGACGGGCTTGCCGAAGATGCCGGTGTCGGGAGTAACGCCCAACCCAGGTGTATCGGGCGGCGTGGCTTTGCCCCCGATGTTGCGCGCGCCCTGGCCCGGGACCGGATCGACCCCCAGATGATAGTGGCATAGCCAGCTGTCCATGTGATGCTCAGGCGGGGTGCTACTGGCTAGGTGGACCGCCGCGGTGTCAGCCAGGGCGGATCCGCCCAGATCCTCGATATGCATCTTCCAGCCGACGGATACGGCGAAATCGCGCACCTGCAGGGATTTTGTCAGCCCGCCAAGCCGGTTGGGTTTGACCTTCAGCCCCGCGCAGGCATCTGTTTTCCAGGCGCGCAGATGATCGTCGAATGTGTGCAGACATTCGTCCAGCAGAACAGGCTGGCGCACATTTTGGGCGACATAGGCGCATTGTTCCAGCGTTTCGCAGGGCTGTTCGATCCAGCTGCGGGCATCCGACACGGTGTTCAGAACCTGCAATGCCACGCCCGGCAGCCAGGCCCGGTTGATGTCATAAGTCACGAATTCAGAAGGCAGCAGAGCCGAAGTTATCGCCTCGATCCGTTCGATATCGGTTTGCGGGTCGGACCCGCCTAGCTTTGCAGAATGGGTGCGGTACCCGGCGGCGCGCGCTTCGAGGATAAGCGCGATCATTTCATCGGGTGTGCCGGTGGAGATAGAGCTATTGACATGAACCGGCGCGGCTTGGGCCCCGCCCATCAGCTGCCACAGCGGCATTCCGCTGGCCTGCCCCAGAATGTCCCAGCAGGCCATGTCGACCGGGGATTTCACGTAAGGGTGGCCGGGCAGTTGTACATCCATCAGCCGGTTTATGTGCCCAAGGCTGCGGGGGTCTTCGCCGATCAGAGACGGGGCCAGCGTTTCCAGGCCCGCACGGATGCCGGGCCCATGCGCCGGCAGATAGGTATGGCCCCACGGGCAGCCTTCGCCCCAGCCGGTAATACCTTCATCGGTGTCGATGCGCACGAAGGTGGAATCGAGCTTTTCGAATTTCAGCCGCCCGCCGGACAGCCAGTAGGGCTTGGTGAGGGGCAAGTCGAGCTGGTAGACGGTAATGCGCGAGATTTTCATGTTGCTGTCTCCTCTGCCGGCATTTGAGGATTGTCCGCGGCGGCGGTTTCTACCGACCGCCTCTCATGGGGTTGCACTTTGCTCAGCGTCATTTCAGAGGGGCACGCTACTAAAGCTGTTCTGGAGGCCGGAAGCTGCGGTGTGAAATCTGCGGCTTCTGATTTGCTGACAGTCATGCCGACTGCCCCGCAAGCTCGAAAATCGGCGCCCCGAGATTATCAAAGTCCGGCGTCACGCCCAGCCCCGGAGTGTCAGAGGCATAGAGCTTGCCATCACGCACAGCCGGTCCGCCGATCCCGGTGTTGCGCGTGTTGTAATTCATCAGATCCGTCGAGTTGATCAGCATTTCCTCTGGCGTGGAGGCGGCGAAATGCGCCACCGCCGAGGTCGTGATCTGACCTCCCCATGTATCTTCGGAAACCACCGGTATGCCATGGTCGATCAGGAAATCACGCACCCGGCGGGCTTTGGACAGGCCGCCAAGGTTGGAGATCTTCAGGCAGCAGACCTCAGCCCCGCGGTCATTCACGATGCGGCGGGCCATTTCGATGCCGGTCACGCATTCGTCCAGCTTCATCGGCTGCTCCGCTACACGGCGCACCTGCTGGCATTCGTCATAGCTGTGACAGGGTTGCTCCAGGATAAAGTCCAGATCGCGGGTCGCGCGTGCCACACGGATGGCATTGTCGACACGCCAGCCCTGGTTCGCATCGGCCATTGCCTTCTCACCCGGTTTCAGCAGCGGCACGCCTTCGCGGATGCGGTCGATGTCGGTGACCCAGTCGCCGCCCACCTTGATCTGAAACTGCCGGTAGCCCGCTGCGCGATACAGCTCCATCTCGGCAATGGTTTCTTCCAGCACAGGTTTTTGCGGCACAACCCGGTACATCGGCGCGCCATCGGTGAGCTTGCCCCCCATCAGCATCCACACCGGTTGGTTGGTGGATTGCCCAAGAATGTCCCAGCAAGCCGCATCAAAAGGAGCCTTGGCATAGCCATGGCCCTGCACGGTTTTATCCATCAGCCGTTCGATCCGGTGCAGCTGGCGCGGGTCTTCCCCGAGCAGGCGCGGCACTGCTAGGCGGGAAAACGCCTCCACCCCTTCAGAATGGGCAACCATGTAGTTTTCGCCGCAAGGGGCGAACTCGCCGCAGCCTTGCAGCCCTGCGTCAGTATCAATCACAACCACGGACGACATCGAGGTGGTTATGGCGTAGCCCGCCCCCCAGCCATAGGAGCCGCCGACATATGGCAGCGGAGTCTTGAATACTCGAATGCGTGTTATTTTCATGGTGTCACCACGATGTTTCCGATGTGCGATTTAGTCATGAAGGCCTGTTGCGCAGCGGCCAGATCGCGCAGCGGATACGTTTCCGCCAGAAGCGGCTTCAGGGCGCCGGTCTCGATCATGCCGACGACGCGCTGCATGGTGCCGGGCGGGCAGATCGTGGCGCCCGTCAGCTGCAGGTCCTTGTAAACCAACTGGCGCAGGTCGAATTCCGCCATTTGCCCGGCAATGCAGCCGGAGGTTGAATAGCGGCCGCCCTGGCGCAGTGCGTTGATCAGCGGCATGAACATCGGCGCACCCACCACATCGAGAGCGATATCCACCGGCCCAGCGGCAGCCTTGCGGATTGCCGCTTCCAAATCGGGCGTGTTGCGGTCGATGACGATGGCAGCACCCAGTTCCAGTAGCAGCGCCGCCTTGGCTGGGCTGGCCACCGCGATCACCTTGCAGCCCCGCAGCCTACACAGCTGAATGGCGGCGGAGCCGACGCCACCCGATGCGCCGGTGATCACCACGGTCTCGCCAGGGCGCGGCGCGGTGCGCTGCACAAGGTTTTCGGCGGTGGTGTAGGCGCAGGGGAAGGTGGCCAGTTCCGCATCGCTGAGTGTGCTGTTGACAGGAACCGCGTTGGCCGCACGCACTATGGTATATTCGGCAAAGCCGCCATCGGCTTCGGATCCGAAGTAGCCGGAGTTATCCGTGTTGAGCCAGTCACTATGGCCTAGCAGCCAAGGGTCGATCATGACCCGCTCACCGATCCGCGCGGCTTCTACGCCTTCCCCGACGCCAACGATTTCACCAGCAACATCCGCGCCCTGAATGACCGGAAAGTTCAGGGATCCGCTGCCCCAGGTGCCGTCACCGGCATCCGCTTCCTCAAAGCCGTCCGTGCTGCCGTTGCCCAGTTCGGCATCGACAGACTTGGAATACCAGGCGGTACGCGTGTTGATATCTGTGTTGTTCAGCCCGCAGGCACCGACCTTGATCAGAACTTCGCCCTTTGCGGGCTGCGGCGTCGGCACTTCTGTGTACACCAGCTTGTCAAGCCCGCCGTGGCCTGTCAACACAACTGCTTTCATCGTTTGCGGGATCATCCCGGCCTCCCTGGTTTTCTTTGATATGTCTTTCTATCGGCGTTAAGGAGCGGCAGCATCGCCGCTCCTTCTTGCGGATCAGGCCGACTGGTGAACGGCGTCGGTGCGCGGGCGCTCCGATTTCGGATCATAGGCCGGCTCACCCAGGATACGGCCCTTGCGCGGCTCACCTGCGGCGATGATCTCAACCTCCTTACCCAGCACATTCACGTGCAGTTTCACGAAGGCAAATGCGAGGATCTTGCCGACGGAGTGACCGTAGGCGACCGACGCGGTTGCACAGTCGGCAAGATCGGCATGCGTTCGAAGGAGTTTTCTAGCCAGGGCATGACGCGGTCGTAATCAGCCTCGAACAGCCAGTTTTCATATTCCCAGGGACATTCATTGTGCCAGACGGAGTTCGAGTTCTCTTTCTCGTAGATCCCGATCCGCCCCTTCTTTTGCACTATGCGGATGTAGCCCGAGGCCAACTTGTCGTCGCGGATCACCGCCAGTTCAGTGTCTAGATCCTTGAATTCGGGCACGTCCTCGGTGACGAAATAGTGGTGGGTCATCGAGGTCATCGGCAGTTGCAGATCGGTCCATTCGACCATCTGGCGGGCATAGGTGCCGCCGGCGTAGACGAAGTGCTCGCAGATGACGGTGCCTTGCTCGGTTTCAACAACCCACTCACAGGCGTCGTTCTGGGTGATGTTCGTCGCGCGGCATTGGCGGAAGAGTTTCACTCCCTTCTGTCGGGCGCCAGTGGCCATCGCCATTGTCACGTTGGAGGAGGCAACGAGGCCGTCGTCTGGAGTGTACAGAGCGCCAATGACGCCTTCGAGGTTATAGTAAGGGTGTTTCTCGGCGATGAATTCCAGACCGACTAGTTCGATATTGAAGCCAAGCGCGCGGCCAACAGACAAGGTGTGGCGCAGCCAGTCCATTTCGTCTTCTGTATAAGCCAGACGGAAAGAGCCATAACCGTGCGACGCGGAGCCTGAGGTGAGCTCCGCCTTTTCCGACAGCACCGTTTCTTCGCCCCAGCCTTCGTGACCCAATTGATTGGCCTGGCCGCAGCCCAAAACGTCACCGCCGACAATGACGACCTTGGCAGTTCTTTTTTTGGACATCGCAATTTTCCTGTTTGAGAGACATGGATTTCGATGGACTTCGCGCTGCCACACATGTACCAAAGTTAGCATCAAATAGCACATATGTACATGCTGTGGATGAGCATGAACTACACAAATGCACCAGTCTCTGTTTTGCGGTTGCTTTCGTCAGATTTGGACGAGTTGACCCCTCAGTTGCGGAAGGCCGCACGTTACGTAGGATGTGTTGATAAAAGGGATTCACACTACCCGCTGAGCGTGATTCAAGCTGGTATCTGCGATGGAGACCAGCTCGGCACGAAATTTGATGCCGGACGAGGAGTGGGTGTTCTTTGAATGGTTAATCCTATCTGTCCGAGCCCCGTACGAACGCAAGCCCACCAAACACCGCCTTGTTCTCGATGGAATTTTCAGGATCGCCTGCACCGGCGTCTCTTGGCGCGATCTGACTAAGGAGTTCGGCAAGTGGTCAAGTGTCTACCGCCAATTCCGGCTCTGGGAACAGATCATGGGTGTTTTGAACGAAAGCGGCACCGTTCCGGACCTGCTGCGCTTTGAAAAAAGCGGACCTACGGTCGCGGTTTCTTTCAGCACGGCGTTACGCCAAGCTAATCTTCAACCGTTTGCTGATCGATTTTGCCGGGAACTCCAGCCGCTTGGAAACAACGCCTACCTTTTCTCAGAAAGCAATATCGAGTTCGGTTCCAACAACGATCTGCGCGGGGTGCAGGTGGGGGCAGGCGAGGAGCTGAAGCTGGGGGCTAGCCAAGCAAGTGGCTCGCTGGCTGCTGGAGCGGTCAGGGCGCAGTATTCCCGGCTACCTCTGACGGGCCCGCGTGCTGACTGGACGGCGTTTTTTTTCCGGTCAGTGCAGCTGGAAAATCCGCTAGTGGAAAAAATTAAGGAATGCTTTGCCAGTGCAGCGTAATCTCTGTGCTTGGATGTTCCCATGAGACAAATCAAGAATTTTATTCTTTGCCTTCCTGGTTGCGCAGTATGCGGTATTCAATTTCTTGCACGGCGCTGTCTGCAGAAAAAGAGAGGAATAGACCTGTGAGCCTCAAAAATGCAGTTTCATTAACCTGCTTTTGTCTCAGCCTGCTGTTTGGTCATGTTGCCGCAGCCCGCAGCCTGGTCATCGGCACGATCAGCGACGAGTCTGTCAAGGAAGCCCGGGTTTTCATGCCTTTTGCCGAATATCTTGCAGCGCAACTGCAGGATGAAGGCATCACAGCAGGAGAAGTCAGAATTGCCCGGAACATTGCGCATATGGCGGAATTGCTGCGCAGCGGCGAGGTCGATGTCTTTGTCGACAGCCCGCTCGTCTCACTTGCGGTCAGGGCAAAATGCGGCAGCCGTTTGGTGGCGCGAAGATGGAAAAAGGGTGTCGCCGAATACCGGTCTGTCGTCTTTGTCCGCCGGGACAGCGGCATCCAGTCGCTGGAAGATCTAAAGGGCAGGGTCATCGCCTTTGAAGAGGCTTTCTCCTCCAGCGGCTACATCCTGCCGCGCCACACGATTGCAACGCAAGGTGTTCAGCTCGCCGCGATGAGCGGCCCGCGGGCGGCGCGGCCTGCGGAGGCCACGGGCTATGTGTTTTCCGGGGATGACGAAAACACCATCGAATGGGTGCTGCGCGGGCTGGTTGATGCTGGCGCCATGTCGCTGAACGGGCTGAAAAAACGCGCCGGAGATGATATCGGGAGCCTCGACGTGCTTGTCCAAACGGAAAATATCCCGCGGCATGTGGTCAGTTT
The DNA here is from genome assembly GCF_020514995.1 of Leisingera sp. McT4-56. Classification (NCBI taxonomy): domain Bacteria; kingdom Pseudomonadati; phylum Pseudomonadota; class Alphaproteobacteria; order Rhodobacterales; family Roseobacteraceae; genus Leisingera; species Leisingera sp. McT4-56. Next base: position 24,074 of record NZ_JAJALF010000005.1, read on the forward strand.
GTCTCCTGGGACATCCGATGAGTTCACCGCGGCGGTGCAGGCCGTGCTGATCAGCATGGATCAGAACGATGAAGGCCGCTGGATTCTGGAAAATTTTGAAAGAACCACGAAATTCGATGCCATACCGGATCAAACGCTGGACATGCTGGAAGAATTTGAAGAGCCGGTGACAGCCCTGATTGGCGGCAATTGAGTTGCGTATGCCGGGCCTCAGGACAAAACTGGTGGTCTACACGGTTCTGATCGTCTTTGCGGTTGCTGGGGCGGTTTCGGCCATTTCGATAACCTTGGCCCACCGGGCTTCTGTTGCTGCGTTCGAACGCCATGCAACGGTGCTGGCAAAGACCCTGGGCGAAGCGGTTCTGGAACCACTGTATGAGCTGAATGTCAAACTGATGCGCCAGCAAGTGGGCTCAGTTCTGGCCGGAGAGGCTGCCTTGCGGGTGATGATCCTGGATGCGGGCACGCGTGTTCTGACCGATGGAACCGATGAAAACCCGCTGCGGGGCAAGGAGTTCAACGAACCCTATCTGCGGCAGGCCAGGGAACGCGCTGAATGGGTCACCCGGCTGCAGGACGGCGTGATCCAAGTTGCCGGCCCGGTACAGGCGACGGCAGACCGTCGGTTGGGGTATGTGGTGCTGGAATTTTCCACCGCGCGTCTTGATGCTGAATGGATGAAGCACATCCGGCTGACCCTGCTATTGGCCGGTGTCTGTGCCGGACTTGCCTCAATAGCAGCTGTTATCATGGCGAGCTGGATAACCCGGCCGATCAAGCGGCTGACGGACTTTGCCACCAGTATCCGTCTGGGCAGCGCCATGCGGAAAATCCCTGAGTGCGGCCACGATGAAGTCGGCCGCTTGGCAGATGCTTTCACCGACGTTCTGAACCACTTGGATCATAGCAATGCCGAGCTCAAAGAGCTGGCAAACTCGCTGGAGCAAAAGGTAAAGGAAAGGACACAAGCGGCGGAAGCGGGCAACAAGGCGAAGTCCGAGTTTCTTGCGACAATGAGCCATGAAATCAGGACCCCGATGAACGCGGTGCTAGGCATGGCCTCGCTGCTGGAGGAAACCAGCCTGGACGAGGAGCAGGCGCTTTATGCCAGGACGATCTCTGAATCCGGCGAAGCCCTGCTGGACATCATCAACGGGATACTCGATTTCTCCAAGGTAGAGGCCGGGAAGCTGGAGCTGCGGACTGCGCCGCTTGACCTGGAGGAGCTTCTGAGCGGGGTGGTCCGTATGCTGGCCCCCAATCCGGCGGAAAGCCGGGTTGCGCTGCGGCTGGAATACGATCCCGAGGCGCCGAAGAATATTCAGGGAGATGAAGGGCGGATCCGGCAGATCATTGTGAACCTTGTCGGCAATGCACTGAAATTCACTGAGGCGGGATCGGTGACAGTCAAAGTCACCGGCCGGGCTGCTGGCGGCATGGCGAAGCTGCGGATCGCCGTGACAGACACCGGGGCGGGCATTCCCGAAGACAGTCTCGAGAAGATCTTCACTGCGTTTTCCCAAGTTAACAGTACCGCCTCCCGGGATTTCGGCGGCACCGGGCTGGGGCTGGCGATCGCTTCCCGTCTCGCGCATCTGATGGGGGGCGGTATTGAGGTCCAGTCCGTGCTCGGGAAGGGGTCCACGTTCACCTTCACATGCGCCCTTGCAACCGCTGAAGATTTGGTGACGGGGTAACTGCGGTGTGCAAGGCCGGAGGCCTTGGCCTGGCTGGGCGGCATTGCAGGGGCGGGGAGAAACCAAAAGCTGAACTGAGCTGACCGGCGAACCCGGTCGCTGCGGGTCGTGTGTCACTTGGATTGCGTTTGCCATTGTCCCTAGGAAGGCCATGCGGCAGGTGGAGGCAGTCATGAAAGCAAAGATCAGCTTCAAGCAGCTGCAGGCCCTGGAGGCAGTGGCCAGGCATGGCAGCTTCACCCTAGCGGCAAGAGAGCTTGGCGTGTCGCAGCCGACGGTCTCCAACCTCGTCTATAACGGCGGTTATGATGCTGTCCGGCGTTACGCGGCCACGTGGTCCATTTGCTGCCGCCGGACCTGGGTGGGTCGCCACATACAGCCGCTGTCACGCAATCGGTTTTGAATAGTCTTAGGCCGAACACATAATGATCGGAGTGGCCCTCTTGGTCGTCTTTGAGCCCAAATTACCGAATGCTGCGCGAGACATGAATGGGTAGGAACCTTGTAAAGCCGCCATTGGCCGAAGTGGTGTCGTCTCTTAACCGCCGCTTATGCTTCTACCCAATGCTACACCGCCGTCCGTCATTTCGGACGTTCTCTGTATTGTGAAACACCTATAGCTGCCTTGAGGACATCAGGAGCAGCACTTCAGCCTGCAAAGCGCCAAGGCAGGGCCCCCCCGCAGGCTGAAGTGCTGCGCCCCTGGTCAGGACGCGATTTCCTGTGCCTGCTCACGCAGGGCAAATTTCTGGATCTTCCCAGTCGAGGTTCTGGGAACCTCCGTAAAGACGAACCTGCCAGGAACCTTGTAGGGCGCCAGACGGTCGCGGCACCAGCTGCGCAGGGTTTCCGCATCGGCCTTCTGCCCCTTGGCCAACTCAACAAAAGCACAGGGGGTTTCGCCCCATTTTTCGTGCGGCATTGCCACCACCGCAGCCACCGCAACAGCCGGGTGGCAGTATAGTGCTTCCTCGACCTCGATCGAGGAGATGTTCTCGCCGCCCTAGATAATGATGTCTTTCGACCTGTCCTTGAGCTGGATGTAGCCGTCAGGGTGCATGACACCCAGATCGCCGGAGTGGAACCAGCCGCCGGCAAAGGCTTCCTTGGTGGCCTTGGGATTGCGGAAATAGCCCTTCATCACGACGTTCCCGCGGAACATGACCTCGCCCATGGTCTGGCCGTCGCGCGGCACCGGCCGCATCGTTTCCAGGTCCAGCACATCCAGCTGTTCCAGCGGCAGGTAGCGCACGCCCTGGCGCGCCTTCAGTGCGGCCTGTTCGGCAGGCGGCAGATCCGACCAGCTGTGGTGCCAGTCATTGACCACCGCAGGACCGTAGGTTTCCGTCAGCCCATAAAGGTGGGTCACCTCAAAGCCTGCGGCCTTCATGTCCGCCAGCAGGCTTTCCGGCGGCGGCGCGGCGGCGGTAAAAAACTGCACCTGCTGGTCGAGATCGCGCTTGGCCTTTTCCGGCGCCGAGATCAGCAGCGACATCACAATGGGGGCGCCGCACAGGTGGGTCACGCCTTCATCCGCCAGGGCGTTCCAGATGGGTTCTGCCCGCACCTGCCGCAAGCACACATGGGTGCCTGCGATGGCGGACAGTGTCCAGGCGAAGCACCAGCCGTTGCAGTGGAACATCGGCAGGGTCCAGAGATAGACCGCGTGCTTCTGCATCGAGGTGGTCAGAGCATTGCCCTGCGCCAGCAGGTAGGCGCCCCGGTGGTGCGAAACCACGCCTTTGGGGTCGCCCGTGGTGCCGGAGGTGTAGTTGATCGAGATTGCATCCCATTCGTCCTCCGGCATCAGCCAGGCGAATTCCGGGTTGCCGCGGGTCAGAAACACCTCGTAGTCGGCGGCCTCCGCATCTGTCGGCACACCGTCATACTCTGGGTCATCATACTGGATCAGAACCGGCGACGTCGTGGCAAGCGCCAGCGCCTCCTGCATCAGCGGCATGAATTCCCGGTCGACGATCACCAGTTTCGACATCGCGTGGTCGAGCTGGAACGCGATCACCGCGGCATCCAGCCTTGTGTTGATCGAATGCAGCACCGCGCCGCACATCGGCACACCGTAATGGCATTCCAGCATCGCCGGGGTATTGGGCAGCAGCACCGAAACTGTATCGCCGCGGGTGATGCCGTTCTTGGCAAGAGCCGACGCAAGTCGTTGTTGCCGACGATCGAGATGTTAGCGATTGCCGCGCTAACTTTTCAGCCCCGCCGCTCGTTGAGGAAGTAGTTCGGCCATCTGCATGTGTTCTGCGCGGTTGGTGTCGACTACATCGCCGGGCAGCACGACGGAGAAGTTCTCGTGCAGGTTCAAGGCAATGACGTTGCTGACCTGATGTCAGAACCCATGTGTGAACCTCTCATTTAGGGTCGATCAGCGCGCTGGATGCAGCAAATCAATCCCGAGCCGGAATTAAACCGAACGTTATTGATCTGCAGTTCCAGCGTGCTCCGGTAAGAAGAGTGGCCCAATTGCGCATTTTGCAAAATTTGACCGGAGCTGTTAATCTATGCCAGAAGAATTAGGTTTGTTCGCAATGCTTTGCGGCAAGATCACCGGTGGGTGGCCCCTGTAAGCAAGGGCTGGCGCAACTCTCTGACAGCGAACACTCTTTCGGAAACAACGCGGCCGGGATCGGAGGTTCGGCAGCATGGAGTATGTTCTGACGCTATTGCCGATGCTTGTGAAAATGGCCATCGTTGTGGGCGTTTTGCTGCTGCTTCCGCTGCCGCTGACCTGGATGGAACGGAAAATTGCCGCCCATATCCAGCAGCGCCCTGGGCCGATGCGGGTGGGCTGGCATGGCCTTCTGCAACCGCTGGCTGATGCAGTCAAGCTACTGACCAAGGAAGACCATATCCCGGCGGAGGCCGACCGGTGGCTGTTTGCGATGGCGCCAGTGGTGGCGCTTGTGCCGCCGTTCCTGGTGTTTACCGCCATCCCGTTTGGTGACCCGGTTCAGGTCTTCGGGACCGAGGTCACGATGATGCTGTCGGACATGAACGTGGGGCTTCTATTCATCCTTGCAGTCTCCGGGATCGGCGTGTTCGGCACCATCCTCGCGGGCTGGGCATCAAACAGCAAATACGCAGTGCTGGGCAGTTTGCGGTCGATCGCGCAGATGATCTCTTACGAAATCCCGATGGGGTTCTCGGTGATCGGGGTGGTAATGCTGGCCAGTTCCATGAACCTGAGCCAGATCGTTGCGGCGCAGGAGGGCCTATGGAACGTGGTTGTGCAGCCGGTCGGCTTTTTCGTGTTCTTCGTCGCCGGGCTGGCCGAGGCGCAGCGCATCCCGTTTGATCTGCCCGAGGCAGAGGGCGATCTGGGTGCGGGGTATCACACCGAATACAGCGGCATCCGGTTCTCGCTGTTCATGCTTGCGGAATACCTCGTGGTGGTGATGCTGGCGGCGCTGAACGTGCTCCTGTTCTTCGGCGGCTGGAAAGGCAGCCCGTTCTTCCTGCCGGAAACCGTCTGGTTCCTGCTGAAGATCGGTTTCTTCGTCTGGCTGTTCATGTGGTTCCGCTTCACCTTCCCGCGCTACCGCTATGACCAGTTGATGGCGATCGGCTGGAAGGTGCTGCTGCCGCTGTCCCTGCTCAATATCCTGGTCAGCGGGATACTGATGCTATGATACGGGAGTGAGATAATATGGCCAGAACAACAGTAAAGGGAACGGGCTGGATCGGCAGGCTCTTCTTCTTCGATCTTCTGACAGGGTTGCGTCTGACGCTGCGCTACATGTTTTCCAAGACGGTGACGCACCGCTATCCCGACCATGAGAAATGGGTGCCCTACGAGCGTCACCGCGGCCATCATTTCATCAAGACTAATGACGAAGGCGATGTGAACTGCGTGGCCTGCGAGCTGTGCTCGCAGATCTGCCCCTGCGACTGCATCACCGTCATTCCCTATGAAAACGAGAAAGGTGACCGGCGCCCGAAAGTGTTTGATATCAATCTGGCGCGCTGCCTCTATTGCGGGCTGTGCGAAGATGCCTGTCCGGCGGACGCAATCAAACTAGGTCAAGAATATGAGGTCGCCTGCGATGACCGGCCCAAGCTGGTGGTGCATTTGGAGGATCTGGTGGCCGCGCCGCGCAAGGCCGCGGACGGCGGCCAGGTGCGGCCAGCAAAGCTGGAGCCTGGCAGTGGGCGGCGGTCGGTGGCCACTGCGGCGGCCGGCGCTGAAGGCTACGACTGGTGGCGGCACATACGGAAGGGAAAGTGAAGCGTATTTGGAACCGGCCCGGCCTAGGAGAGCGGCATGGGCCTAATCAGATAGGGGGAGCAAGAAAATGTATGTCAAAGCAGTGTTGGGGCTGAAGGGATATGAAACCTATTCGGTTGCGCCGGACGACAGTGTTTTGACGGCTTTGCAATTGTTCAATTCCAACAAGGTCGGATTTGCAGTTGTCCGGGACACAGCCGGCAAGGTGGTTGGCGGAATTTCGGAACGCGATATCTGTATTGCGCTGTCGGATCCGGACGGGGCCGGACGGAAATCCGCTGTGCGCGAGGTTATGACTACAGATATTCTCACCTGTTCGCCGGACGACAACCTTATCAGGCTCATGGCGGTCATGACGGAAAAGAGAAACCGGCACATGCTGGTCTATGACGAAGAGGGCCTGCAAGGCGTCATCAGCATCGGCGATGTGGTAAAGCACCGCCTGGATGAGATCATGCGCGAGGAAGAAGAGCTTCTGAAGTACATCGAAGGCACCGGCTACAGCGCATGACAGCAGCGGCAGCGGGCCATCAGGAAGATAAGAGCGGGAGAAAATATTCAGGGAGGGCATAGATGGAACAGGCATTTTTTATTCTGCTCTCAGCGGTTGCGGTGGGGGCGGGGCTGCTTGTGGTAATTGCCCGGAACCCTATCCACAGCGCGCTGGCGCTGGTGGCTTGCCTGGTTCAGATCGCCGCGCTGTACGTGCTGCTTGGCGCGCCCTTCCTCGCAGTGATCCAGATATTTGTCTACGTCGGTGCCGTGATGGTGCTGTTCCTGTTCGTCATCATGATGCTGGACGTGCGCAAGGAGGCACAGGCCCGTTTTCTGCCCAGGGCGCCGCTGCCGGGTGTAATCGTGCTGCTGATCCTGGCAGGTGAGCTGATTTTCCTGTTGCTGCAGAGCGCCCGCCTGCACGCGGTCATGGGGCCGGGGCCGCGGGTCGCCGAACAGCCGTCTGTGGCGGATCTTAGCCTGTTGCTGTTCCAAGAGTATCTGCTGCCGTTTGAGGTGGCTTCAGTGATCCTGCTGGTTGCCCTGATCGGGGCAGTGGTTCTGGCCCGCAGCGATGAGGCCGATGAAAAAGCGGCACAGGGCAAGGCCACGCGCGGGGCAGCCCGATGATCCCCACATCTTGGTACCTGATCCTGGCGGCGGTGTTGTTTGTAATCGGCGGCGCCGGGGTTCTGCTGCGCCGCAATGTGCTGATCGTGCTGATGTCGCTGGAGCTGATGCTGAACAGCGTGACTATCAACCTGGTCGCCTTCGGCCATGCGCTGCAGGACCTGCGCGGCGAAATCATCGCCATTTTTGTTATTGCCATCACCGCGGCGGAAGTTGCGGTCGCGCTTGGCATTCTGGTCGCCTTGCTGCGCAACAACCACACGCTGGAAGTGGATGAACTGACTGTTTTGAAGGGGTGAACTGGTGGAGTTCCTGCTGTCGATCCGGCCGCTTCTGGCCATTGCCGTAAGCCTGGCGGCAGCGGGGCTGATCCTGTGCCTGCACCAGCGCCCCAACCTGCGGGATGCGGTATCCGTGGCCGCGGCGGTGCTGAAGTTCCTGATAGTGATTTCGATGGCTCCGCTGGTGCTGGCCGGCGGCACGCTGGAGCTTAGTTTGTTTGAAATCCTGCCGGGGGTGGATTTTGCCTTCAGAGCGGACGCGCTTGGGATGGTGTTCGCCACTGTGTCCAGCCTGCTGTGGATTTTTGCCGCCCTCTATTCCATCGGCTACATGCGCAGCCTGAACGAACATGCGCAGACCCGGTTCTTTGCCGCCTTCGCAGTGTCTTTGTCGGCGGCGGTGGGCGGCGCCTTTGCTGCCAATCTGTTCACGCTGGTAATCTTCTACGAAGTGCTGAGCCTTGTGACTTATCCGCTGGTCTACCACAAGGAGGACAGCGAAAGCTGGGCCGGAAGCCGCCGCTATGCGGTCTATCTGATCGGCGCCTCGAAGTCCTTTCTGCTGGCGGCGCTGGCGCTGACCTATCAGCTGGCTGGTTCGCTGGATTTCCTGCCGCAGGGGCTGCTGGCGGGCTCCGGCGCCGAGGGCTGGCTGCTGAGCGCGGTCTATCTCTGCTACCTCGCAGGTTTTGCCAAGGCGGCAGTGATGCCGTTCCACGCCTGGCTGCCCGCTGCGATGGTGGCGCCGACCCCGGTGAGCGCCTTGCTGCACGCAGTTGCCGTGGTGAAGATGGGCGTGTTCTGCATGCTGAGGGTGATTTTTCATGTGATCGGCGTCGACCTGATGGGCAGCCTGGGGCTCGGCATTGCCACTGCCTACCTGGTGTCCTTTACTATCGTGATGGCCTCGGTCTATGCGCTGACCCGCGACGACCTGAAGGCGCGGCTGGCCTATTCGACTGTCAGCCAGCTCTCCTACATCATCCTGGGAGCGGTGCTGCTGACGCCGATGGCGGCGATTGGCGGCATCACCCATATTGCGGCGCATGCGTTTTCCAAGATCACGCTGTTCTTCTGCGCCGGTTCGATCTACTGCGCCTCGCACCGCCGCAACATCAGTGATTTGTCAGGCATCGGGCGGCGGCTGCCCTGGACCATGGCAGCGTTTTTCATTGGCTCGCTGGGCATGATCGGCATTCCGCCCTCCGGCGGGTTTGTCAGTAAATGGTATCTGGTGCTGGGATCGGCCGGGGGCCAGGAGATGGTGTTCCTGACCGTGCTTCTGGCCAGCGCGCTGCTCAATGCTGCTTATTTCCTGCCAGTGACTTACACCGCGTTCTTTGAGGCCGAGAAACCCGGCACCCCTGGTCTGGTGGCGATGCAGGACGTGCGCGAGATCCCGATGGTGGCGGTGCCATTGCTGATCACCTCGCTGTTGTCCTTGGCTCTGGGGCTGAATCCGGGCTTCTTCGTTGAACTGGCGCAGCTTGTGATGCGCGGAGCGGGGCTGTGATGATCGGCCGGCTGGTGAATTTCTTCGGCGACACGCGGTACAAGAGGCTGCGCTGGCGGCTGCTGGTGGCGGTGCTGGGGCTGATCCTGATCGCCGATCTGCTGGTGCCGCGCCACCACAGCGTACACTTCTGGGACGCCATCCCCGGCTGGGGTGCGGTGTTCGGCTTCGCCAGTTGCGTGGCCATCATCTTCGTTAGCAAGTTCATAGGCCACAAGGGCGGCATCATGCGGGACGAGGACTATTATGACTGAGTGGCTGCACCCCGCAATGCTGATGCTTCTGGGCGCGCTGCTGCTGCCGCTCATCCGCGGCACCGTACAGAAGCTGCTGTCGCTGATCGTGCCGCTGCTGGTACTGTACAGCGTGTCGCAAATGGCACCGGGCGCGTCCGGCAAAATCACTTTTGCCGGGGTCGAGCTGGTGCTGTTCCAGGCGGACAAGCTGTCGCTGGTCTTTGCCTGGGTCTTTGCCATCATGTCGGTGATCGGCAACCTCTATGCCTGGCATATAGAGGGCACCGGCCAGCGGGTTGCCGCATTTCTTTATGCGGGCAGCGCCTTTGGGGTGGTCTTTGCCGGCGACTGGCTGACGCTGCTGATCGGCTGGGAGGTGATGGCCTTTGCTTCCGCCTATCTGATCTTTGCCTCCCGCAATGCCAAGGCAGTGGCGGCGGGGTTCCGCTATCTGCTGGTTCATGTGGCGGGCGGGGTGCTGCTGTTCGGCGGCATTGTGCTGCACGGGCTGCAGACCGGTTCCTGGCTGGTGGGGCCGCTGGATGCGGGGCAGGGGGGCTTGGCCTACTGGCTGATCCTGATCTCCTTCCTGATCAATGCGGCGGTGCCGCCTCTCAATGCCTGGCTGACTGATGCCTACCCCGAAGCCACTGTGACCGGCGCCGTGTTCCTCAGCGCCTTCACCACCAAAACCGCCGTTTACGTGCTGATCCGCAACTACCCGGGGACGGAGATCCTGGTGGGGCTCGGCTTCGCCATGGCGCTTTACGGAGTGGTGTTCGCGGTGCTGGAAAACGACTGCCGCAGGCTGCTGGCCTATCACATCGTCAGCCAGGTGGGCTACATGGTGGCAGGCGTGGGGATCGGCACCGAAATGGCGCTGAACGGGGCCGCCAGCCATGCCTTTGCCCATATCCTCTACAAGGGGCTCTTGTTCATGGGGGCCGGAGCCGTGATCATGATGGCGGGGCGGCGCAAACTGACCGAACTGGGCGGGCTGTACCGGACGATGCCGCTGACCGTTGTGCTGTACATGATCGGCGCTTTTGCCATTTCGGCCTTTCCCCTGTTCAGCGGGTTTGTCAGCAAATCCATGGTGGTCTCCGCTGCCGCCGGGGACCACCGGGCGGCGGCGGCGCTGCTGCTGACCGTGGCCTCCTCCGGCACTTTCCTGCACACCGGGCTGAAGCTGCCCTATTACATGTTCTTCGGCAAGGACAGCGGCTTGCGGCCGCCGGAGCCGCCGCTGAACATGCTGCTGGCAATGGGTATCGCCGCAGCCTTCTGCATCGGCATCGGGGTCTATCCGCAGATGCTTTATGCGCTGCTGCCCTATCCGGTGGACTACCAGCCCTATACCGGGGTGCATGTTACCGAGAGCCTCGGCATCCTGATGTTCACCCTTCTGGCCTTTGTGCTGCTGCTGAAACACCTGGATCCGGAAGACACCATCAGCCTGGACACCGATTGGGCCTACCGGCGCGGCGCGGCGCTGTTCATGCGGTTGGCCAAGGGGCCGGTTCTGGTCTGGGAGCAGATGCTGATCACCCTCGGCGAAGGCGCCGGGCTGCGGCTGATGCACCGCCTGTCGCAGCTGAGCCTGCAAGTGGACCTCGGTGTGGTGGATGCGCTGGTCAATGGCGTGGCAGACACCGCCCGCCGGGGCGGGCTGGCGCTGCGCCGGCTGCAGACCGGTGTGGTGTCGCACTATGCTTTCTGGATCATTGCCGGGCTGATTGCAGTGCTCGGGCTGCCGCTGGTCACCGGGATAGGTGCGCGATGAACGGCCTGCCCGTCCTTAGCATCCTGATCCTGCTGCCTGCGGTGGGGGCAGCCGTGGTACCATTCCTGCGCGGCAGGGATACGGTGCGCTGGTTCACCCTTCTGGTGCTGCTGGCGGATTTCCTGCTGGCGGCCTGGATCCTGGCCGCCTTTGATCCGGCTTCCGCCGGGATGCAGTTCCGGGAGGTCCGCATCTGGGTGCCCGCGCTGAACATGGGCTACCGGCTGGGCATCGACGGCATCAGCGTCTGGTTTGTGCTGCTGACTACGCTGCTGGGCTGGATCTGCGTGCTGGCCTCCTGGCGCGCGGTTGCCGTGCGGGTCAAGGAGTTCATGACCTGCCTGCTGGCCATCCAGGCAATGATGGTGGGTGTGTTCTGCGCCCTCGATTTGGTGCTGTTTTATGTGCTGTGGGAAGTGATGCTGGTGCCGATGTATCTGATCATCGGCATATGGGGCGGAGGCAACCGGATCTATGCCGCGTTCAAGTTCTTCCTTTACACCCTGGCGGGCAGCTTGCTGTTCCTGGTCGGTTTGCTGGCGCTGTATTTCGCGGGCGGGCGAACCTTTGACATGCTGGCGCTGATGGCAGCGGAATATCCGTTCCGCTTGCAAGTCTGGGTGTTCCTGGCCTTTCTGGTGGCCTTTGCGGTCAAGGTGCCGATGGTGCCTGTGCATACCTGGCTGCCGGATGCCCATGTGCAGGCGCCGACGGCGGGCAGCATCATCCTGGCCGGTGTTTTGCTGAAGATGGGGGGCTATGGCTTCCTGCGCTTCTCTCTGCCGATGCTGCCGGATGCCTCGTTATACCTGGCGCCGTTGATGATCACCCTCTCGGCCGCCGCTATTGTCTATGGCGGGCTCTTGGCGCTAGCGCAGAACGACATCAAGAAACTGATCGCCTATTCCAGCGTCAGCCATATGGGATTTGTCACCCTCGGGCTGTTTACCTTTGAGTTAAACGGCATGTCCGGCGCGGTGATCCAGATGTTCAACCACGGCATAACAACCGGCGCGCTGTTCCTGTTTGTCGGGCTGATTTACGAACGCACCCACAGCCGCGAAATTGCCGCCTACGGCGGAATGATCAAGGCTGTACCGGTTTTTGGCATCCTGTTTGCGGCTTTTCTGCTAGCGTCCATGGCCGTGCCTGGCACCAATGGCTTCATCGGCGAAATCCTGGTGCTGGCGGGCACTTTCGGGGTCAGCGGCTGGGCCGGGACCGCCGGGGTGCTGGGGGCGCTAATCGGGGCGGCTTATCTGCTGGGGCTGTACCGGCAGATGCTGCTGGGGCCGGTCAAAGTGCCGGAGGGATCCGTGATGCGGGATCTTCGCCGCCGAGAATTGGCCTGTGCGGCGCCGCTCTTGCTGTTCGTGTTCTGGTTCGGCCTGTATCCAAAGCCCTTCCTTTCCATCCTGCAGCCATCACTGGATCACTTGATGACCCAGATTGTGCCAGCGGGGGCGGCGCAATGAGGAGGGCGGCATGGAGATGACATCGGTCACCGCCTCGATACTGGCTTCCGGCCCCGAGATTATCATTATTCTTGCGGCCTGTACCGTGCTGATGCTGTCGCTGCTGCCCGGCCCGGGCCATGTCAGATGGCTGGCGGGAATAAGCGTTTTGATGATTGCCCTAGCTGCGGGCATGAGCTGGGGTCTTGCAAGCGGCAGCCCGCAGACAGTCTACTCTGGCATGTTTGCGGTTGATCCGTTTTCCTCGTTTCTCAAGATGGTTCTCTATCTGGGAACCGCGCTGACGATCCTGATGTCCGGGGGGTATCTGGCCACGGAAAGGGCGGTGAAGGGCGAGTATTACGCCCTGTTGCTGTGCGCCCTGGCGGGCGCGATGATTATGGTGTCGGGCAACGATCTGGTGATCATCTATGTCGGGCTGGAGCTGCAGGCGCTGTCGGTTTACGTGCTGGTAGGCTTCCTCAAGACACATGGCAGGTCCAACGAGTCGGCGCTGAAATATGTGATTCTGGGTGCGTTTTCCTCTGGTTTGCTGCTGTTTGGCCTGTCGCTATTCTATGGCCTGGCGGGCACGACCCAGCTGCAGGGTCTGCAGGCGGCGCTGGCGGCACAGGATATCTCCAGCCCGCTCCTGACACTCGCAGCGCTGTTTCTTCTGTCGGGCCTTTTATTCAAGGTCGGCGCGGTGCCGTTCCATATGTGGGTGCCCGATATATACGAAGGTGCGCCTTCGCCCATCACCGCTTTCATGGCGGCGGTGGGCAAGACGGCGGCGTTTGCAGTGTTGCTGCGTATTCTGATGCTGGATCTAGTAGCGCTGGAAGCGGTCTGGCACGCCAGTGTGGTGGCGATGGCGGTGCTGACCCTGGGGCTGGGCAGCCTGGCGGCGCTGGTGCAGCAGAATATCAAGCGAATGCTGGCCTATTCGTCGATTGCGCATGCCGGTTTCCTGATGCTGGGGCTGATTGCCGGCGGCACCGGCGGCCTGGCCAGCGTGATGCTGTATCTGCTGATCTATACTTTCATGACGCTGGGGCTGTTCGCCGTCATCATCCTGCTCAACAAGGGCGCCGATCTGGGAGAGCCAATCTCTGCCTTTGCCGGGCTGGCGCGCAGCCATGCCGGGCTTGCGGCGATGGCGCTGGTGTTTCTGTTTTCGCTGGCGGGCATTCCGCCCACCGGCGGCTTTTTCGCCAAGTTCTATGTGCTTATGGCGCTGATCGAAGCAGGCCATGCGGCGCTGGCGGTGATTGCGGTGCTGTTTAGCGCGACAGCCGCATGGTTCTACCTGCGTATCATCATGCTCATGTACATGCAGGAGCCTGCGGAACCGGCAAAGATCCGAATCTCCCCGGCAGTGCGGCTGGTGCTTCTGACAGCCCTTGCCGGCACCCTGCTGACCGGTGTTCTGCCGGCCTGGTTTCTGGGCCTGGCGCAGGCGGCGGCAGCGGCTGGACTTGGTTGAAAAGGCCCATTGGTGTATGCTTGTGGCAAGAAGAGCACACCGTGGCAGGTGCTGCCAGCTCACTAAGCCTGAGGAGGATTGGACAGGGTCAAACACAAAAGGAAAGACAGCAATGCCTATCGATTTTCTTCCTGTGTTTCTGATGGTTGCCGTAGTCGTCGCGCTTTCGGTGTTCATCCTGACTCTGTCGCGGCTGATCAGGCCGGCCAATCCTTACCCGGAAAAGAACCGGCCCTATGAATGCGGCGTCGATCATGTCGGGGAGGCGTCGGGGGGGCTGTTCAAGGTTCAGTATTTCGTGATTGCCATTCTCTTTGTCGTGTTCGACGTCGAGACCATGTTCCTGTTCCCGTGGGCGGTGGTGCTCACTGACCTCGGGCTCTTCGGCTATATCGAGATGTTTGTGTTCATCGCGCTGCTGCTGGTCGGTTTTGCCTACGCCTGGATAAAGGGAGCTCTGGAATGGGTGTCCTGACCAACCGCTTCCAAGACAGCGTGTTTTTCACCACTTCGGACAACATCATTAACTGGAGCCGCAAATCATCGCTGTGGCCGCAGACCTTCGGCATTGCCTGCTGCGCAATCGAGATGATTTCCGCGGGCTGCTCGCGCTATGACTTGGACCGGTTCGGGGTGGTGTTCCGGCCCTCGCCGCGGCAGTCGGACGTGATGATCGTAGCCGGCACTGTGACCCGGAAAATGGCGCCGATTGTTCGCCGCCTTTATGACCAGATGGCCGAGCCTCGCTATGTCATCGCGATGGGAACCTGCGCTATTTCCGGTGGCGTCTACAACACTTATGCGGTGGTGCAGGGCGTTGATTGCATCATCCCGGTGGACATTCACGTGGCCGGCTGCCCACCGCGACCCGAGGCGCTACTGCATGGTTTCCTGCAGTTGCAGGAGAAGATCACCGGCACACGGGTGCTGCGGGCCGAACCGGATACGTTGTCGGCTCCTGAGGGCGCGTAACCATGGGTGAGGCAATTCCCCTTGCAGGCGTCCTGGAGCGGTTCGGCAGCAGGGTTGCGCTGGATGAAACGGCGGCCGACATGCCCTGCCTTTGGGTGTCGCCCGAAGACCTGGTGGAGCTGTGCCTGTTCCTGCGGGACAATTCAGAGCTGCAGTTCAATTTTCTTTCCGACATCTGCGGTGTGGATTTCCACCCGGAGGCCCCGCGCTTCCAACTGGTCTATCACCTGGTGTCGATCCCCAACCATTGGCGATTGCGGCTGAAGTGCCAGCTTGGCGACCCGCCGGTCGCGCCCACCATCACCCCGGTCTGGACCACCGCCAACTGGCACGAGCGGGAAGCCTATGACATGTACGGCATCCATTTCGACAGCCACCCGGATCTCCGGCGGCTCTATATGTGGGATGAATTCGACGGCTTCCCGATGCGCCGCGACTTCCCCCTGCGCGGCTACAAGGACAGCATGAACCCGCTGGGCGTTGAGCGGACGGAAAACGGGGGCAGGGCATGACCGAAGTCACAACCCTGCAGGAAACTCCGGCTGGCAGCGGCTATGCGCGCGAAGTGCTGATGAACCTCGGCCCGCAGCACCCCAGCACCCACGGCGTTCTGCGCCTGCTGCTGCAGATGGACGGGGAGATCGTTGAGCGGATCGAGCCCCATATCGGCTTGCTGCACCGGGGCACTGAAAAGCTGTTCGAAAGCTTCACATACACGCAGATTTTCCCGCTGACCGACCGCTTGGATTATCTCTGCCCGCCGTCCAACAACCTGGGCTATGCGCTGGCAGTCGAGGCGCTGCTGGGGATCGAAGCGCCAGTGAGAGCGCAGTACATCCGGGTTATCATGGCGGAACTCGCGCGCATTTCCGGCCATCTGCTGATCACCGGCGCGCTGCCGATGGACGTCGGCGCGATGACTTCGCTGCTTTACACTATGCGTGACCGCGAGATGGTCTTGGACCTGATGGAGATGATCAGCGGGGTGCGGATGCACACCTCCTTTGTCCGGGTCGGCGGCGTACGCGAGGACATGCCGGATGGCTGCGAAGAACGAATTCTGGAGTTCTGCAACATCTTCGCGGACCGGATTTCGGATTATGAAACCTTGCTGAAGAACAACCGCATCTTCCTCGCCCGGGTAGAGAACATTGGCAACATTGCCGCCGAGGATGCCATCGCCCTTGGCCTTACCGGACCCAACTTGCGGGCCTCCGGCGTGGACTGGGATCTGCGCCGGGATGCGCCCTATGAAATCTATGACCGGCTGGAGTTCAACGTGATCACCCGCAAGGACGGCGATTGCTATGACCGCTGGAAATGCCGCTTGGACGAGATGCGCGAAAGCCTGCGGATGATCCGGCAATGCGTGGAGCAGATGCCCAAGGGCGATTTCCTGGTCGATGATCCGAAGATCGCCTTCCCGGTCGACAAGGACCTGCTGGCCCATTCGATGGAAACCCATATCCACCACTTCGAACTGGCAGCCTATGGGTTCAAGGTCCCGAAGGGCGAGGTCTATTCCGCCATCGAGGCGCCCAAGGGCGAGCTGGGATATTACCTGATTTCCGACGGCAGCGAGAAGCCGTTCCGGCTCAAGGTGCGCTCGCCTTCCTTCGTCAACCTGCAGGCACTGACCGAACGCACCACCAACATGAAGTACCTGGCGGATGTGATCGCCATGCTCGGCAGCCTGGATCCGGTGATGGGGGAGGTTGATAAATGACCGACGACCGCACCGTTGCCGGGATCAAAGCCGCGCTGGCTGCCCAGGTGCAGGAAGCCGCGGCGCGCTACCCCACCAGCCGCAGCGCAATCATGCCCGCGCTTGAGCTGGCCCAGCAGAAATACGGCAGCGTCGATGGCACCACCTATCAGGCCGTTGCTGAGTTGCTGGACGTCCCGGAAATCTGGGTGTTTGAGGTGGCGAGCTTCTACACCTTGTTCGACCGGGCGGAGCCAGGGCGCCATCACCTGCGCCTTTGCACAAACGTGTCCTGCATGTTGCGCGGGGCGGAGGAGATACTGGACTGCCTGCAAGAGCAACTGTCGGTGAAAGACGGGGAAACAACGGCAGACGGGCTGATCACGCTCAGCGGTGTGGAATGCCTGGGCGCCTGCGACAAGGCGCCGGTTCTGATGGTCGATGATGAGTATCATGAAGACGTCACTGCAGAGACGCTCGACGCGCTCCTGAAAGCCCTCACGCGTGAGGCAAAGGAGGGCACGGCATGAGCGAACTGGTGCTTCTCAAGAACATTGAGAACCCCGATGCGCCTGACATCTCTGTCTATGAACGCTCCGGCGGTTATGAAGGCATGAGGATCGTGCTGGCCGGCTACGCGCCGGATCAGGTGATTGAAGCCGTAAAGACGTCAACCCTGCGCGGGCGGGGCGGGGCCGGTTTCCCCACCGGTCTGAAGTGGAGCTTTGTTCCAAAAGACAGCGGCAAGCCGCATTATCTGTGCTGCAACGCCGATGAGGGCGAGCCGGGCACCTTCAAGGACCGCATCCTGATGGAGCGCGATCCGCACCAGCTTATCGAAGGCATGATCATCGCCGCTTATGCGATCGGCAGCAACACAGCATATTTGTACATCCGCGGAGAATACGGGCTGTCGGTGCGGCGCTGCGAACAGGCCATCGTGGCGGCCCGCGCGAAGGGTTATCTTGGCAAGGACATTTTGGGCAGCGGCTTTGATCTGGATATTCACATCCACAAGGGGGCCGGCGCCTATATCTGCGGCGAGGAAACTGCGCTCCTGGAATCGATCGAAGGCAAGCGCGGCCAGCCGAAGTTGAAACCGCCATTCCCGGCGGTAGCGGGCCTTTACGAATGCCCTACCGTGGTCAACAACGTGGAAACGCTGGCCTGCCTGCCGCATCTGTTCCGCCGCGGGGTGGAGTGGTTCACCTCTATGGGGCCCAAGGACGGGCCGGGACCCAAGCTATTCTGTTTCAGCGGCCATGTGAAACGCCCGGGCGTCTATGAGTCGCCGATGGGGCTGCCCCTGGGCGAGATGCTGGAGGTCTATGGCGGCGGCGCGCTCAGCGGCCGCTTCAAGGCGGCGATCCCGGGCGGCGTGTCGGCGCCAATGTTCCCAGAGAGCGGTTTCGATGTGAAGATGGACTTCAGCTCCTTGGCGGAGGCAGGCAGCATGCTGGGGTCTGCCGGGGTGATCGGCCTGGATGAGAGTGCGTCAATCCCGCGCGTGGCGCGGCGCGTTACAGAGTTTTTCAGCCTTGAAAGCTGCGGCAAATGCACCCCCTGCCGTGAAGGGTTGACTTGGGCCGCCAAGATACTGCGCCGGATTGAGGCCGGCGAGGGCTCGCCCGGCGATGTGGAGCAGCTTGAAATGCTTTGCGGCAGCATCTTCGGCAAATCCTTTTGCGCGCTTGGCGATGGTGCTGCCTGGGCCTTGGGAGCGGCGCTCAAGCATTTCCGGCATGAGTTCGAGGCGCTGATCCCGGCCCAGGCGCAGCCGGTGCAGGAGATGCGGCTATGGTGACGTTCACCCTGGATGGCCGCGAACTGCAGGTTGAACCGGGCACCACCATCCTGCAGGCCGCGCGATCTGCTTCAGTAGAAATCCCCACCTTTTGCTATCAGGAACGCCTGTCAATCTCTGCCTCCTGCCGGATGTGCCTGGTAGAGATCGAGGGCCGCGGAAAGCTGGAGCCCTCCTGCGCCACCGCGGTGGCCGAAGGCATGGTGGTGCACAGCCGCTCTGACCGGGTTGTGGAGACACGAGAGGACATGCTGGAGATCCTGCTCGCCAATCATCCGTTGGACTGCCCGGTCTGCGACAAGGGCGGCGAATGCGAATTGCAGGACACGGTATTCGAATACGGCCGCGGCAGCTCGCGCCTGCGCGACCCGAAACGGGTGTTCCGCGAGCGGGATATCGAGCTCAACCAGGTGATCGTCTTCAACGCCAACCGCTGCATCCAGTGCCAGCGCTGCGTGCGTATGTGCGAGGAAATCGTCGGCGACGTCGCATTAGGCACCTCTGAGCGCGGGTTGGACTCTGAAATCACCGGCACCGGCAACAGCCTGAAGGACTGTAGCCATTGCGGCAATTGCATCGAGGTCTGCCCGGTGGGCGCGCTGATGAGCATCCCCTACCGGTACAAGGCGCGCCCCTGGGACATGCAGCGGACCGAAACAATCTGCGGCATGTGCGGCACTGGCTGCAGCATGACGGTGGAGACACGCGACGGAGAATTTAAGCGGGTGAAAAGCCGCTTTGATACCGGAATCAACGGCGAACTGCTGTGCGCCAAGGGCCGGTTTGGGTTTGATGCCATTGGCGGCGGCGATCGCATCTGCGAGCCGATGATCAGGAAGAATGGCGGCCTGGCGCCGGTCAGTTGGGCGGAGGCAATCGGTTTCGTGGCCGCAAAGGCCCGCGAAGTCCAAGAGCAGGGCGGCAGCATCCAAGGGCAGATTTCGCCGCGGCAGACCAATGAAACTGCGTTCATGTTTCAGCGGCTGATGCGGCAGGTCTTCAGCACCCAGGACATCCGCTCCAGCACGCGCTTCAGCGGTCTGCAGGCTGACGGGGCAATTGCAGCTCTGGCGCAGACCGTTGGAGAGCTTGCGGTCCGCAGGCCGTTGGACAGCCTTCTGAAGGCAGATTGCATTTTCGTGCTGGGGTCGAATGTGACCGATGAGAACCCGGTCAGCGGCTATTTGATCCGCGCGGCGATGGCAGATCCCGGCAAACGGCTTCTGGTGGCAAGCTCCCGGCCCTGCGGTCTGGACGGGATAGCGGCTGCAAAGCTGCGCCTGCTGCCGGGCTGGGAGGCGCATCTGCTGGCGCAGCTTACTGCAGGTGGGCAGGAGGTGGAGAGCCGCGCCATGGCCGCGTTTACAGGTGCTGCCGAGCCGGTCTTGGCTGGTGCAGAAAGTATTGCCCTGCTGGCTGGGACTGAATTGCTGCGCACCGCTGCGGCTGCCAAAACGTTGCAGTGGATTGCCTATGCGGTTGCCCATTACTCGGCTCAAGGCAAGGCTGTCCAACTGCAGTTCCTTTTTGACCGGCCGAACCAGCTGGGCTTGTGGGATATGGGTTGCCTGCCGGGTGTCTTGCCGGGCTGGCGGCCTAGCAGGGGTTCCGAAGCACCAGCGGACCAGGCGCCGGGGCTGCTGTATGTTCTGGGCGCCGACCCGGCCTGCACTTGGACGGACGGCGTACCGGGCGACAGGGGCGGGCGGCGTGCGGGTTGCTTGGTTGTGCACGGGCCCCATATGAACGCTACGGCAGAGCTGGCGGATGTGCTGTTGCCAGCCCCGTCATATGGCGAGGAAGACGGGTCCTTCACCAACAGCGAAGGACGGGTGCAGCAGGTACAAGCGGTCAAGGCCGCCGGCTATGACGGGCCAACGCCGCGGCAGGTTTTCAGGCAAATGGCACAAGCCATGGGTGAGGAACTGCAACCGGTTGCTGCGGAACAGGTGCGGGCAGTGATTGCAGAGGAGGTTCCGGGGTTTGGCGCATTCGGGGCGGAAGGGACATATGAAGTTCCTGCTGGGGAAGTAGCGGCACCTGCATTGCCGTTGTTGCCTGATGATGGCGACAGTCTGGGCCAGGAGCGCTATCTTGTCACGGGCGACGGCCTGTTCCAGTCCGGTCAGCTGTCAACCCGTTCGGAATGCCTGTCTTTGCTTGGCAGCGGACCCTATGTGGAGTTGAATCCGGGAGAAGGTTATGGCCAAGCTGCCGGTGCGCTGTCAGTTCGGATCTCGTGCCAAGGGGCAAGCTTTACTGCGCCCCTGAAGATCAACACCGCTTTTGACGAAAAGACTGTCTTTATTCCAGAGTGTTTTCTGGTGAATGGAGAACATAGTCTGCTTGCGGATGCCGGCTACCCGCCAAGAGTAACGGTTGAGTTGCTGCCTCTGGCAGATTGAGTGCGAGGGTACCCTAGAGTTTAGGCAGCTGACCACAAAAAGCGAAATGGCGGTACGATCGTGACACCGCCGTTATTAGCCGTGGGAGAGTATGGGGCCGGTAAAGACGTTCTGAACTAAATCCTTGGGACGGACCTTGGAGTAACGCAGGTTTTGCGGAAAGCGTTCAGCTCACCTCTTGAGCGTGTCGTTTTAAAGCGTTGTGAACCGCGCTGGGCCAATTTAGCTAGTTATCCGGCCATCCCCAAGTTTCCATTGCCGGACTGATGACGGCAATACGCCTGAAATAGAAACTCACATCGGCCTGCCGCTATGTCGGAAGGTTTGATGCCTCTAAACTTCAGCGCCAAAGTGGACCGGCGGAGGCCGAGTGCTCTTGCAGAGACCGCGCTAAGCGGCATCGGCATCACCGGCCTTATCACAGCCATTCCGGAACAAAGCCCGGAACGGCTGCTTACAGGATCAATCGCTGATTGCACCCTCCTCGTCGCGGCGCTGATGCATCTTGGCTTTCACTCGCGAACCGACAATCAGCGGCAGGACAAAACCGATGATCGCAATTGTCCAAAGCGCAATGGACAGCGGGCTGTCCGCAAGCGTCCACCAGTTGCCGTTGTCTATTGTGACCGCGCGGCGGAGGTTGTTTTCCATCGCGTTGCCCAGAAGCGTGCCCAGGATGATCGGTACCAGCGGCACGCCCAGCTTGCGCAGGACCCAGCCCATCACGCCAAAACCGATCATGACAAGCAGGTCGAAGGTGCTGCCGGAGATGCCGTAGATGCCGACAAAGCTCACCATTGCCACAATCGGCATCAGGATCCGCGACGGGATCATCAGCACGCGGGTGAACAGCCCGACCATCGGAATGTTCATGGCCAGCAGCATGAAGTTGGCAATGAACAGGGCCGCGATCAAGCCCCAGACCACGTCCGGGTTCTGACTGAACAGCAGCGGCCCTGGGGTGATATTGAGCGCCAGCAGCACTGCCAGCAGCACCGCGGTGGTGCCTGATCCCGGCACGCCCAGGGCCAGCATCGGCACCAGCGCGCCGCCGGCCGCGGCGTTGTTGCCGGCCTCAGGCGCTGCCACCCCGCGCGGATCGCCGGTGCCGAAGGTGCCTTCCTTGTCGACCAGTTTCTTTTCCATCGAATAGGAGATGAACGAGCCCAGCGAGGCCCCCGCACCCGGCAGCACGCCTGCAATGAAGCCCAGGATGGAAGTCCGCAGCATGGTCGGAGTGGTCTGCCGGATCATCGCCACTGGCGGGTAGAGCTTGCCAATGGTCAGTTTGCGACCTGCAGCGTCCGAGCCGCCATGCCGGGTTTCGAGAAAGATGAAGACCTCGGACAGGGCAAACAGGCCGACGATGGCGACCAGGAAATCAAGCCCGTCATAAAGATGCACTTCTCCGAAGGTGAACCGCGGCACCCCGGTCTGGGTATCGACGCCGATTGTCGCCAGCCCCAGCCCCAGCGCTGCGGCAAAGGCCGATTTTGCCTGGTTGGTCGAGGACACGCCGCCCAGCGTCATGAACGCGAGCGCAAACAAGGCGAAATACTCGGCCGGGCCGAACAGCAGGGCGATCTTCACCAGCTGCGGTGCCAGCAGAATCAGACCCCAGGTGGCCAGGAAGGCGCCGACAAAGGACGCTACGCCCGACAGCGACAGCGCTTCGCCCGCCAGCCCTTTCTTGGCCATCGGGTGGCCGTCCAGGCAGGTCATCATGGCCGGCTCGTCGCCGGGTATGTTCAGCAGGATCGAACTGATGCGCCCGCCGTACATCGCGCCGTAGTAGACGCTGGTCAGCAGGATCAGCGAGGGCGTTGCACCCAAGCCCAGTGTAAAGGCCAGCGGGATCAGGATGGCAACGCCGTTCGACGGCCCCAGACCTGGCAAGGCGCCCATAATGGTGCCCAGAAAACAGCCCAGCAGCGCCAGGCCGATGTTCTGCCAGCTGAGCGCGATGGCAAAGCCGTCGCCCAGGTTTGCAAGAAGCTCCATGATCCGCCCTCCTCAGAAGCCAAGCGGACCCTTGGCCAGCGACAGGCCGAGGATCAGGTGAAAGGTGACATAAATGCCGATTGAGGTGCCTGCACCCACGGCAGCGGCCTCCACCGGTCCCGAGCCCAAGCGCCAGGCCAGATAGGCCGCGGCAAAGGCGGTGGCGATGACAAAGCCCGCGACGGGCAGCATTTCGGCGTAAAGGATCAGCACCACCACAGCGGCAGCTACTTCGGCCAGCCGGGCCAAGGCAGGCCAGTGCGGTTCGGGATCCGGGCGCAGGGCGATCACGGCGCCCGACAGGGCGAGGATTGCGGCAATGATCAGGGGAAAGGCCTTGGGGCCGACGGCATCGGAGAGAAAGCTTTCCTCGATCGCAAGCGCGGCAAAGACATAGCCGGCGGCAAGGATCATGCCGAAGACCCCGAAGATACGATCGCTCATGGCGGTCTCCAGTTCAGGTGTCGTGCAGGGCCGGCTGGCGGGATGCCGCAAAGCTGTGCTGCGATCCGCCAGCCGGCCCAGAGCAGGTTATTTAATGATGCCGATCTCTTTGGAAATCGACTGGATCTGGGCGACTGAACCGGCCACAAACTCCTGGAAGGCTGCGCCCTGCAGGTCCAGAGGCGCCAGACCGTTGGCGGCCATCACCTCTTTCCATTCGTCGGAGGCGTAGAGATCGCCGATCTTCGACACCCACGCATCGTAGGCTTCATCCGACATTCCGCCAGGCGCGTAGAAACCGCGCCAGTTGGCGCCGATGGCATCGACGCCCTGTTCCTTGGCGGTTGCAAATTCGGCGAATTCGCCCGGCAGCCGCTCCGGCGACAGCACCGCGATCACCTTGATATCGCCAGAGTCGACAAATCCCTTGGCCTCGGAGATGTCACCGGTGAAGGCCTGCACCGATCCGGCCAGCAGTTGGGTGACCGCCTCGCCGCCGCCGTCAAAGGCGATGTATTTCACGCTGCGCACATCTTCGATGCCATAGGCGCTGGCGGCAATCAGAACCTTCAAGTGGTCCCAGCCGCCAACCGCTGAGCCGCCTGCAACGGAAACCGATGACGGATCATTCTTGATGACATCAAGCAGCTGCGGCAGCGTTTCAACTTCGCTGTCGGCAGCAACGGCAATCACACCATAGTCGGCGCCGATGGCCGCCAGCCAGCGCACCTGGTCCATGCTGTTGCCCGGATAAGCGCCCTGCGCCAGCCGGGTGGCGGTGGCGCTGGAGGCGGCAACGATCAGGCTGTTGTCGTCCGCGCGCTTGTTGACCACTTCGGCAAAGGCCACGCCGCCGCCGCCGCCGGCCAGGTTCACGACCTGCATGGTTTTGTCGATCAGCCCAAGATCCTGCAGCGACTTGCCAACCTGGCGGCAGGTGAAGTCCCAGCCGCCGCCCGGGTTGGCCGGGGCGATGCACTCGGGATTTTCCTGTGCGCCCGCGGCAAAGGCGGACAGCGACAGGGCGGCAGCGGCAAACAGGCCGCGGGTGACGGTGAATTTCATGCGTTCCTCCTCAGGTCATGGCCGGCACACTCCCTAGCGCCGGATTTCCCCCGCAAGAAATTGCTTTGGCAGCCTGTTCTCTGCGGGTTAGACATGTTTACCCACGGAAGCTGTCATCAACCTGTCGCCGGTTTCAGCAAAGCGGAGTGCCGTAAGATGCGGGTCTTGATGGTGGAAGATGCAGAAGATCTGGCCGAGGGCGTGATTGCCCATCTGGCCCGCTGCGGTATTGTCTGCGACTTGGCCCCGGACATCGAAAGCGCCCGCGATTGCCGTGCCGTCCAGAATTACGATGCCGTTATCCTCGACATCAACCTGCCGGACGGTTCCGGCCTGTCTCTGCTGCGCGAGATGCGCCGGGCGGGCGATCCGGCGCCGGTGCTGATGCTGACTGCTCTGACCTCGGTGGATGACCGGGTGGCGGCGCTGGATCAGGGGGCGGATGACTACCTTGGCAAGCCCTTCGAACAGCGCGAGCTGGAGGCGCGGTTGCGGGCACTTGTCCGGCGTCAGGCGGACCGAAAGGAGGAGCAGATTATTCTTGGCTCACTGGCGTTTGTTCCGAGTGACCGCAGCGCCCGGCTGAACGGCCGCCTGTTGGAACTGACCCGGCGCGAGGCGGCGCTGCTGGATATGCTGATCCGCCATCAGGACCGCTACCTGTCAAAATCCCGGCTCTACGACTCGCTATATGGCTTTGACGATGCCGACGTGGGCGAAAACGCGATCGAGCTGTATATCGCCCGCCTGCGAAAGAAAATCGCAGGCAGCGATGTGAGCATCGCAACCCAGCGGGGGGTCGGCTACCGGCTGCACCTGAATGGCTGAGTCGCGCCCGCCGCTCACCCTGGCAACCCGGGTGCTGGGTGCGGTGCTGATGATCCTGCTTTTGGGCGGGCTGCTGGTTTCCGGATCGGCCTGGCGCAATGGCCAGCAGGCAGCCCGGCAAGCCTATGACCGGATCCTTCTGGGTGCGGCAAACGATATTGCGGAGTCGGTCCGCATTCAGGCCGGCGTCCCCGTCGCCGATCTGCCGGTCTCGGCTTTCCAGCTTCTGGCCCAGGCGCCTGAGGACCGCATCTATTATGCCGTTCATGGACCCGGGCAGATGTTCATCACTGGCGTCGATCCTGGCACCGAAATCCACGCGTCTGAGCCTGGAACTGACGGGCCGGGGTATTTCGACGCGGCGCTCAACGGTGAGCCTGCGCGGTTTGTCCGGGTCACACGCCGCTTTGCGGAACGCGATTTCTCCGGCCCGGTTGAAGTTGTGGTCGGCCAGACCCTGCGGGCGCGCAAGGCGATGACGGCGGATCTGATGCTTGATGCGCTGTGGCCGATGGCAGCAGCGGGGCTGGCGCTGATGGTCATGGCCTGGGCGGTCATCCGCACCGCCCTGCGGCCGCTGGGTGCAATCACCGAGGACCTGGCCCGCCGCGACCCTTATGATCTGACGCCGATTGCTACCGGCCGCCTTCCGCGGGAACTACAGGTGGTGCTTGGCGCCATGAACCGTTTCATGGGGCGTCTGGACGGGCAGGTTGAGGTTATGCGCAACCTCATTTCCGACACCGCGCACCAGTTGCGCACCCCGGTGGCCGCAATCCGGGTGCAGGCGGAGACAGCCGTTGCCGAACCCGATGCTGCCGCCCGCCACCGTGCCTTGGACCGGCTGCTGGCGCGCACCCGCTCGCTGGGCAGCCTGCTGGATCAGCTTCTCAGCCGCGCGCTGGTGGTGCACCGCACCGACAGCGCACCGCGCCTTCCTGTCGACCTGCGCGAGGTGGCACTGGAAATCATGGAGCGCAACGACCACGCGCTGCTGGCACCCGGCAGCGACCTGCGGCTGGAAATCGGCGAGGAGCCCGTGATGGTGCGCGCCGATGCCTTTTCCCTTGGCGAGGCGGCTGGCAACCTTCTGGGGAACGCGCTGCGGCACGGCACCCCGCCGGTGGCCATCGGCGCAAAACGGCGCGGCGGCGATGCGATCCTTTGGGTGCGCGATGCCGGCCCCGGCCCGGCCCCTGCGGTTCTGGCACAGCTGGGCAGCCGGTTTAACCGCGACGCAGGTACCCAGGAAAGCAGCAGCGGCATCGGCTTGTCGATCGTCAACTCGGTGGCCGCCGCCTTTGGCGGCAGGGTGGAAATGGCGCGCAAAGAGGGCGGCTTTTGCGCAGCGCTGGTCCTCCCGGCAGAAGGGGGCACGCCATGATGCTGGTGTGGCGGATGCTGATGTTCCTTGCGGCGCTTTTCCCAGCGGCGGCTGTCTCGCAGGAAGCGACCGCGCGCTACGGAAACGGCCCGGTGCAATTCTTGCTGCGCTCCACCACCGACAACACCATCATCCGCCCGGTTATCGAGCGTTTCGCAGAACTGAACCCTCAGCTGGCAATCACTTACGAGCAATGGGGCTCCAACGCGCTCTTTGCCCAAAGCCGCGCCGATTGCCAGGAGGGCAGCGTGCCAGCCGACGCGATCCTGTCTTCGGCGGTGCAGCAGATGGTCTGGCTGGTGAATGCGGCCTGTGCCCATCCGTATCGCTCGCCCGCAGCGCTGGCGTTGCCACCGTCCCGCCGCTGGCGCGACGAACTGTGGGGGATAACCACCGAGCCTGCAGTCATCGTCTACAACAAGCAGCTGCTAGATGGCGCCGAAGTGCCGCGCAGCCGCTTTGCCTTGCTTGATGCGCTGCGGGCCAAACCCGGTCTTTACCGCGGCAGGATCGCAACCTATGACATCGCCGCCTCCGGACTTGGCTATCTGTTTGCCTACAGCGACAGCCTGGAAGCAACAACCTTCGGAGCCCTTCTGGAAAGCTTTGCCCGGGTCAATGCCGTTGCCACGTGCTGTTCGGCTGAGATCATCGCCGGCGTGGCCGAAGGCCGCTTCCTGATCGCCTACAACGTGCTGGGATCTTATGTTGCAAATGCGTCAGCGCCCGAGGTCGGCACCATTCTGCCCGAGGATTACACGCTTGTGCTGTCCCGCGCATACATGATCCCTAAAACGGCCCGGCAAAAAAACGTGGCGGCTAAGCTTCTTGACTTCCTTCTGAGTCCAGAAGCGCAGGAATTGCTGGCCAATGCGGGCCTTGTCACCGAGATTGATGCCATTGACTCCGGCCTTTCTCCCAGTGCCCGCAGGTCCATTCCCCTTGCGCCATCTTTGCTTGTTGCGCTTGACGGCAACAGGCGGGCACTGCTGCTCGATTTCTGGAGTGACGCTTTTGGCCGAAGTGATGGCCCCTAAACCGCCACCGGGACAACAGGATCCTTGTAAGCGGCCTGTGAAGGGGGGGCTCAAGACCTGTTGGCCCCAGTTTGAAATTCGCATCCGAGTCTCACCATGTGCCGCGCTCCTTTGAACGCAGTTTCACGAAAGTGCGCGATGACGAGCTTTTGAAGATTTCTCAGAAGGCGAAAATGCAGTATGCCAAGCTACTGCAGCTTGCCCGCATTTGCATTGCACAGGTGAAGGCATGCTGGGCAATTGAAAAACGGCACAGAAAACTTATTGGGTTCTCAGCCTGAAGACGCTGCATCAAGCCAAGGGTGAGCAGACAGCACAATGTGCTTTTCTCAAGGGTAGAGCTTCAGGGAAACTAGCCAGGCGCAATATTTCTGAGCTGCTCACTTCTCCTCCGCCCGATCAGGTTTGAACGCTTGATCGGCATTGGCACTGAATTTGTTCCCAAAATGCTGCGCTGTCACAGGTAGGGCCAAAACGGCAAACTAAACTAGGCTTTGTGTCGTGTCTGTCTCAGCGCGCTGGATAGTGAGCGGGGTATCAGGCATGGTGACGCGCCATTCCTTGCAGCGATACGGCTATGCAATTCACTAGGAGCGAATTTGGATCCTTTTTTTGTCGGTCTGCGCATGCGTAACGGCGATCGCCGCCAGGTCCTCGCGCTGCTTTTGCGTTACCCCTGTCACCGCTCAAGAGAACATGTCTCCGCCTCCAATTCTTGTGGGTGATGATGCGCCCGAACTTCTGCTGAGCACAAAATCAGGCCAAGTTGAAAGTGAATAGCCGCTTTGCCGTTCTGCGATGCGGCAAGGCGGCGGTTTGCTGAATGTTCACTAGTGTCCCGCGCGTTTTTTTGGGAGCAGCGGGCATCTGGCCGGTACGGGCCGCTGTGGCAGAGCTGCAGCACAACCGTGGTAACCAATAATTACCGGACTATGTGATAAAAAATGAGGCAGCGTTAGCGGCGCGGGCAGGGGGTTAAGACCCGGGCCGCCAGCCCGGCAATGAACAGCCTGCTGGAATTGTTCCAAGGCTGCCGCAAGTCAGAAAGGTGCAGTATGACCAGCGACATCAGCCCGCTCTCCCTGAATGTTCCTGAACCGGGCTGCCGCCCGGGAAATACCCCTGATTTTTCCGACTTTGAAATCCCCCGCGCTGGCGCCGTTCCGCGGCCGCCGGTGGACGTGGATCCGGATGCGATCCGCGATATGGCCTTCTCCATCGTGCGCGTGCTCAACAAGGACGGCGAGGCGGTTGGCGAATGGGCGGGTGCGCTGAGTACAGAAGAGCTGCATGAAGGGCTGCGCCACATGCTGCTGCTGCGGACCTTTGACGCGCGGATGCTCAACGCCCAGCGGCAGGGCAAGACCAGCTTTTACATGCAGCACTTGGGAGAGGAGGCGGTCAGTTGCGCCTTCAGCCGCGCGATGGAGCCGGGCGACATGAATTTCCCGACCTACCGCCAGGCAGGGCTGCTGATCGCCCGCGGCTATCCGATGGTCACGATGATGAACCAGATTTACTCCAACGCCGAGGACCCGCTGCACGGCCGTCAGTTGCCGATCCTCTACTCCTCCAAAGAGCACGGGTTCTTTACGGTTTCCGGCAACCTCGGCACCCAGTTCATCCAGTCGGTCGGCTGGGCCATGGCATCGGCAATATCCGGCGACACCCGGATCTCGGCTGGCTGGATCGGAGACGGTTCCACCGCGGAAAGCGATTTCCACGCGGCCATGGTGTTTGCCTCGACCTACAACGCGCCTGTGGTGCTGAACATCGTCAACAACCAATGGGCCATTTCCACCTTCCAGGGCATCGCCCGCGGCGGGGTCGGCACCTTTGCTGCCCGCGGTCACGGGTTTGGCATTGCCTCGGTCCGGGTAGACGGCAACGACTACCTGGCGGTCCATGCGGTGGCGAAATGGGCTTGCGAGCGGGCCAGGCGCGGCCACGGGCCGACATTGATCGAACACGTGACATACCGCGCTGGCGGCCATTCCACCAGCGACGACCCCTCCGCATACCGGTCCCGGCGCGAGGCTGCAGCCTGGCCGCTTGGCGATCCGGTCGAGCGGCTCAAGAAGCACCTGATCGCCATAGGGGAATGGAGCGACGACCGCCATAAGCAGGCCGAGGCCGAGGTGCTAGCCACCGTGGTGGCCGCTCAGAAGGAAGCCGAAGCAATAGGCACACTGACGTCCGGTAAGACGCCCAGCCCGCGCGACATGTTCGAGGGCGTCTATGAAACCATGCCGCCGCATCTGATCCGGCAGCGGCAGGAGGCGGGGTTCTGAGATGGCGCAGATGACCATGATCGAAGCCATCCGCGAGGCGCATGACGTGGCGATGGCTGCGGATGAGAGGGTGGTTGTCTTTGGCGAGGATGTCGGATTTTTCGGCGGCGTGTTCCGCTGCACCGCAGGCCTCCAGGAAAAATACGGTAAGTCCCGCTGCTTTGATGCGCCGATCAATGAATCCGGCATCGTTGGCGCCGCCATAGGCATGGCGGCCTATGGGCTGAAGCCGGTGATCGAGATCCAGTTCGCGGATTATGTCTACCCAGCCTATGACCAGATCGTCTCAGAGGCGGCGCGGTTGCGGCACCGCTCTAACGCCGATTTCACCTGCCCGCTGGTGATCCGCATGCCCACCGGCGGCGGCATTTTCGGCGGCCAGACCCACAGCCAGAGCCCGGAGGCGCTGTTTACCCATGTGTCAGGGTTGAAGGTGGTCATGCCCTCAAATCCGCGCGACGCCAAGGGGCTGCTGCTGGCGGCCATTGCCGACCCGGATCCGGTGATCTTTTTCGAACCCAAGCGGCTTTATAACGGCCCGTTCGACGGCCACCACGACAAACCGGTGGAAAGCTGGAAGAACCACCCGCTGGGGGATGTTCCCGACGGGGACGGTATCGTGCCCCTAGGCAAGGCGGCGATCCGCCGTGAAGGCGCGGATGTGACGGTTCTGGCTTATGGCACGATGGTTTACGTGGCCGAAGCCGCGGCGCAGGAAACCGGGGTGGACGCGGAAATTATTGACCTGCGCAGCTTGCTTCCGCTGGACCTGGATGCGGTCACAGAGTCGGTGCAGAAAACCGGCCGCTGCGTGATCGTGCATGAGGCTACCCGTACCTCGGGCTTCGGTGCTGAACTTATGTCTCTGGTGCAGGAAACCTGTTTCTACCACCTCGAAGCGCCGATCATCCGGGTGACCGGCTGGGACACGCCGTACCCGCACGCGCAGGAATGGGAGTATTTTCCTGGACCTGGCCGGGTCGGTGATGCGCTGAAGAAAGTCATGGAGGACTGATCCATGGGGATTTTTGAAATCCGCCTGCCCGATGTAGGGGAAGGCGTTGCCGAGGCGGAGCTGATCGAATGGCATGTGAAGCCGGGTGACATCGTCAGGGAGGACGACATCCTGGCGGCGGTAATGACCGATAAGGCGGCTGTTGAGGTGCCGTCCTCTGCCGAAGGAAAGGTGCTGGAGCTGGGCGGCGAGATCGGGGCGATGATCCCGGTTGGCGGTGTTCTGGTGCGCCTGGAAGTGGCGGGCGAGGGCAATGCTGCCGCAGCCAATCCTGGCGAGCAGAAGACCGCGCCCGTGGCCAGTCCGAAAGCGGAGCCTGAGACCGAGCCGGAAGCTGAAACTAAGCCAGGCCTGGCTCCGGCGCCTTTGGCAAGGAAGGCGGGACGCCGACCGCCGCGGCCTGAGGGGGCCAAGCCGCTGGCCTCGCCGTCAGTGCGGGCGCGGGCTCGGGCAGAGGGTTTGAACTTGCGCCAGGTGCCCGGCACCGGGACTGCCGGACGCATCAGCCATGAGGATCTGGATAACTGGATAGCTTCGGGAGGCATAAAGCAAGGCGGTGTGACCCGCGGCCGTAACACCGGCGTCGAGGACGTCCGGATCGTCGGCATGCGCCGCAAGATCGCAGAGAAAATGGCTCTGGCGAAACGCCAGATCCCGCATATCACCATCGTCGAAGAAGTGGAGATGGGCGCGCTGGAGGATCTGAGGGCGGCACTGAACAAGAAGCACGAAGGCCAGCGCCCCAAGCTGACGCTGCTGCCCTTCCTGATTCGCGCCATCGTCGAGGCAGTGCGCGAGCAGCCCGGCCTGAACGCGCGTTTCGATGACGAGGACGGGGTGATTCACCGCCACGGCGGCGTGCATGTGGGCATCGCCACCCAGACAGAGCAGGGGCTGAATGTGCCGGTTGTCCACCATGCCGAGGCGGGCAGCCTCTGGGACAATGCCGCCGAGATCCTGCGGCTGTCGGAAGCCGCCCGCGAAGGATCCATCAAGCGGGAGGAACTGACCGGCGGCACCATCACAATTACTTCTCTGGGGCCGCTAGGCGCGATCGCTACCACCCCGATCGTGAACTACCCGGAGGTTGCCATTGTCGGGGTCAACAAGATGCAGATCCGGCCGGTGTGGGACGGGCAGCAGTTCCGGCCCCGCAAGATGATGAACCTCTCCTGTTCCTTCGATCACAGGGTGGTCGACGGCTGGGACGCCGCGGTCTTTGTGCAGAAACTGAAATCCCTGCTGGAAACTCCAGCGATGCTGTTTGTCGAGGGCTGAATGTCTGATTTGAAATGCAAGCTTCTGATCATCGGCGCAGGCCCCGGCGGCTATGTCTGCGCCATCCGCGCGGGCCAGTTGGGCATCGACACCATTGTGGTGGATGAGGCCAAGCCCGGCGGCACCTGCCTGAACGTGGGCTGCATCCCTTCGAAGGCGCTGATACATGCGGCGGAGGAGTTCCACAGGATCGCTCAGGCTCCGCAAGGGCCGCTGGGGATCAGCTGCGGGACGCCAGCGATTGACTTCGCCAAGACAGTGGTCTGGAAAGACGGCATCGTGCAGCGCTTGAACCGCGGCGTCTCGGTGCTGATGAAAAAGGCCGGGGTGCGCTTCGTGCAGGGCCGCGCCCGGTTTCTGGATGGCAAGACGGTGTCGGTGAACGGCAACGGAGACGGCCAAGTGATCCATGCGCAATACATCGTGATTGCCTCCGGCTCTGCCCCGGTTGAGCTGCCTGATCTGCCGTTCGGCGGCTCCATTCTGTCCTCAACTGAGGCTATGGAATTGGCACAGGTGCCAGAAAGCCTCGCGGTGGTTGGCGGCGGCTATATCGGGCTGGAGCTTGGCACCGCGTTTGCAAAACTCGGCGCCAGGGTTACGGTGGTTGAGGCCGAGGATCGGATTCTGCCGCTCTATGACAGAGAGCTGACGCGCCCGGTCGAGGAGCGGCTGAGCGCATTGGGTGTGGCCGTGAAAACCGGAACCAGGGCGCTTGCCTACGAAAACGGCAGCTTGCAAACGGATCAGGGCGATGCGGCAGCGGAAAAAGTGCTCGTGACAGTCGGACGCCGCCCCCGCACAGCCGGAATCGGCATCGAGGAGCTGGCGCTGACTCAAGACGGGCCCTTTGTCAAAATCGACAGCCATTGCCAGTCGTCGATGCGCGGCATTTATGCGATCGGCGATGTAACCGGCGAGCCGATGCTGGCTCACCGCGCCATGGCGCAGGGTGAGATGGTTGCAGAGCATATCGCGGGCCACGCGGTTGAATGGGACAAGCGGGCAATCCCAGCGGTCTGCTTTACCGACCCCGAAGTGGTGGCCTGCGGTGCATTGCCGGGGGAAATCGAGGGCACCGCTGCCACCAATTTTCCGCTGCAGGCTAACGGGCGGGCTCTGACCGGCGAACGCGAGGACGGTTTCATCCGGGTTGTCTGGCGACAGAGCGATCATGCAGTCGTCGGCCTCCAAGCGGTGGGGGCGGGGGTGTCGGAGCTGTCAGCGTCCTTTGCGCTGGCAATAGAAATGGGGGCGTGTCTGGAGGATATTGGCGCAACAATTCACGCCCACCCGACACAGTCGGAAGCCCTTCAGGAAGCTTGCCTGCGGGCGTTGGGCCAGGCTCTGCACATCTGATACTCCGGATCCGGCACCTGGCTCGGGCCGGGCTGCGCGGTCACTCCCGTCTTTGTCCTGTGTCTTGCAGCGGGTCTGTCCGGCTCTCTTGGCGCAGCGGGGTCAGTCCTCCGTTTTTTTCGGCATGGGCAACAGGTCGACCGGCAACGGGAAGACAACTGTGGTGGTCCGGCCCGTTGCGATATCGGTGAGCGCATTGAAGTAGCGCAGCTGCATGGAATTGGGCTGCGTGGCCAGAAGCTTGCCTGCCTCAACCAGTTTGGAGGCCGCCTGGAATTCACCCGCGGCATTGATGACCCGGGCGCGGCGGAGCCGCTCCGCCTCGGCCTGTTTGGCAATGGCGCGGACCATGCTTTCGTCGATATCCACGTGCTTGATCTCGACATTGGCCACCTTGATCCCCCAGGCATCAGTCTGACGGTCCAGAATTTCCTGGATATCGGCATTGAGCTTGTCGCGCTCGGCCAGCATCTCGTCCAGCTCGTGCTTGCCGAGGACGGACCGCAGAGTGGTCTGTGCCAGCTGGCTGACGGCTGCCCGGAAATCCGCAACATTGATGATCGCCCGCTGCGGGTCGACAATGCGGAAGTAGATTACAGCGTTCACCTTAACCGACACATTGTCGCGGCTGATCACATCCTGGCTGGGCACATCCTCGACGAACATGCGCAGGTCGGTCCGCACCAGCTGCTGCACCACCGGGATGATCAGCACAAATCCCGGGCCTGAAACCCGGGTGAACCGGCCTAGAGTGAACAGCACGCCGCGCTCGTACTCGCGGAAAATGTAGATCGCCGCCTGTAGAAACAGCACCAGCAGAACAACTGCTAGCAGATAAGCTGCCCAATCGAAAGTGAGTGCTTCCATGTTATTCTCCCCTGGTTGCCCCCGGCCCGAAACCGGCTTCCGCCGCAACATGCAGTGTGAGACCTTTGATCGCGCCGATGCGGACGTACTGACCGGGCTGCAGATCTAATGCGCCTTTTGCCTGCCAGCGCTCTCCCTCAATCCAGACAAAACCGCTGCCGTCTTTCCAGTCGAGCACTCTGGCTCTGGCGCCAAGCAGCCGCGCGCGGCCCGACACCGGCTGCTGGCGGTAAGTGCGGATCGTGTAGCCCAGCAGCAGCACCAATACCGCGGCACTGGTCACGGCCATGCTGGCAATCAGCCACCAGGAGATCCGGAAGGCGGGTGCATCCGTGTCTACCAGCATCGCCGCCCCCAGCGAAAAGGCGATGAGCCCGCCAAGGCCCAAAACACCGAAGCTGGGCGAAAACGCCTCGGCAACCATAAAGGCCACCCCGATCCCCAGAAGCGCCAGGGCCGCATAGTTGAGTGGCAACTGGTTCAGAGCAAACAGCCCCAGGGTGAGGCAGATCGCCCCTACCACGCCAGGCACCAGGGCACCGGGGTTCCAAAACTCGAAAATCAGCCCGTAGACGCCAAGCATCATCAGCACCAGGGCTACGTTGGGGTTCGATAAAACACTGAGAATGCGGATGACAATGTCCATTTCGACCCGCTCGACCGGCAGGCCAGCAGTGGAAATTTGCTGCCGGGCCTCGCCCATCACCACGCTGCGCCCGTCAGCATCCCGCAATAGCGCGCTAAGGTCTGCGGCAATCAGATCGATGACATTGAGTTCCAATGCCCGGGTTGCGGAAAGGCTTTCGGCTTGGCGTACCGCTCTTTCGGCCCAGTCGGCGTTGCGGCCATGCAGCTCTGCCAAGCTGCGGATCAGCGCGGCTGCGTCATTGGTGGCCTTGGCCTCCAAAGCGGTTTTTGGCGCCGTCGGGCTCCGGTCCGGACTGCCGCCGCCCTCTTGGTCCTTGTCCTGCTCCTCTGCGGGCGGGCGGCCGGGCAGCCCGTCGGGAAGTCCACCGATTGCGACTGGTGTCGCCGCGCCCAGGTTGGTACCCGGCGCCATCGCCGCGACATGGCTGGCATAGAGAATATAGGTCCCTGCGCTGGCTGCATGAGCCCCAGGCGGCGCCACATAGGTTATTACGGGCACCTGCGACTGCAAAATCTGAGAGATGATTTCGCGCATGGCATCGGCCAGCCCGCCAGGAGTGTTCAGTTGCAAAACGACCGCCTCTGTTGGCGCAGTCTGGGCCTGCTGCAGCACCCGCGCAACATGATGAACAGTTGCCGGGCCAATCGGGCCGTCAACTACCGTGTACAGCACATGCCTTTCGGCTGTGTGTTCGTCATCGGCCTGGGCTGTCGGGGGCACAGCTGGAAACAAGCCGAGGACAAAGACGCAAAGCAGAAGAAGCAGTCGTTTCGCAATTCTCATGCGGTTTCTCCACCGCATAATGTAGTGCGGGGAGCTTGCGCCTCAAATCCGGGCTATCCCGCCAGTGTAGACCAGTTTAGCTCCGGCGGGCCGCGTTCCAGGCCGATCCATACCGGATCCAGCCCTGCCATCCCTGGGCTATCGTTGTCTTCGGTGCTGCCGGATAGGTTCGCGTCTAATCTATCAGAGTGCAGCATGAATGCCGCAAAGCCGCACTGGATCGCGTTGATCGGCCATATGCAGCAAGCTGCCGGCGGGCCAGGCGCCGGCAGCGGTAGTTGTGTCAGTCGCCGTTCAGCGGGGTATTCAGAAGTACCGGCTTGTCACCGGACATGCCGATCCATGCGTTGGTGCCGTTCAGTCGGGACCCAGCGATATTGTCCGCGTCAAAGTGGATCTCGAACTGCTCCGGCCCGTGCGCGTAGGCGACAACCAGACCGTATTCCGGGTCCAGGAAGCCGCCGTGCGGGCGGATGCCCGGATAGCTGATACGCCATGCCTCGCCCTCAGGGCCGACGTGGCCCAGCGTCAGCTTGCCGATGACATCGCCGGGCAGTTCAAAAAACCAGACCCAGGGGCCGCCAGAGACAATGGTCATCACCTCGTCAATGCCGGTTCCGTCTTCGGCGTGGTTGATGTGCAGCGGGCCGAATTTCTTGTGGACCCAGACCCGGGTCGCCGCGTCCATCTTGTTCATGTCATAGACCTTGGGGTAGGGCGCAACACCCGGCTCAGAGGTGGTTAGAGAGCCGCCGTTTTCAACCGTCGGTTCACGCCCCGCGGCGGCGATTTCCGCCAGCAGGTCCTCGCGGCTGAGAGCGAAATCGGAGATCAACTGCGCCTCTTCCTCTGCGGTGATCGCGCGGCTGCGGGAAGCCTCAAGGACCGGCAGCGCCTGTGCCGGGATCGCAATGGTGCTGACGCGAACCCCGACGCTGCGGAGCACCGTGTTCACGTCCTCCACACCTATCGTGGCCCAGCGGCCGTCGGTGTACTCCAGTTTCAGGAGGCCGGCGGTGTCCTCAGCGCCGGCAAGCCCCTGGACCGGCAGCCACAACACGGCGGCGGCCACGGCAATTCTAGAGAGCAGTTTCATTGCGGAATTCTCCATTTCAGTTGCGGGGGAAGCGGCCCCGGTCCGGTTGCGGATTGTTTGGCTTGGCGTGCCGGACTGTGCCGATCAGTGGCCGCCTGCCCTGAAAGGTTCTGGACCGGCCAAACGGGGTAGGCTTTTCTGTCAGCATCTTGGCCATGGCATGTTTCCTTGATGACCCAGCAAAGGTAATCCGTTTCCGTTCGATGTATAATCTGGCTATGGTGAAACCTTGTGTTGAAGAAAATTCACCCATTGGGGAGAGAGCAAATGGAAGGAATGGGAGATATCCCGGTGGTTGTGGCAGTTGCCGAAACACAGGGATTTGCCGCGGCGGCGCGGCGGCTGGGGGTTAGCAAATCCGCGGTCAGCAAGCGCATCACCCAGATTGAGAAACGGCTGGGGGCGCAGCTGTTCCACCGCTCCACCCGCAATGTCAGCCTGACCGAGGCTGGCGAGCATTTCTATGCCCACGCGGTGCGGGCGCAGGAGGCGGCGCAGGAGGCTGAGGACAGCGTGCTTGCGCTGCAGGAGGCGCCCAAGGGGCGCCTGAGGTTGAATGTGCCGATGGCCTTCGGGCGATTGCATGTGGCGCCGCTGATTTCCGGGTTTCTGGAGTGCTATCCCGGTGTCTCGGTGGACATGGTGATGGATGACCGGGTGGCCGATCTGTTTGCCGACGGGTTCGATCTGGCGCTGCGCGGCGGGACGCTGGCGGATTCCGCGCTGGTGGCCCGCAAGATCGCGCCCTTGCACAATGTGCTGGTTGCCGCCCCGGCGTATCTGGAGCGCCATGGCGCGCCGGAATCGGTCAGCGGTTTGAGCCGCCACAATTGCCTGCAGTATTCCTACAGCCGGGACTTTCAGGAGTGGGTTTTCAACTGCGGCGGCGAGGTGGAGACCTTCCGCCCCGGCGGCAGCTACAGCGTCAACAATGGCGAAGCGCTGCGAGAGGCGGTTCTGGGCGGGACGGGGATCGGCCGGCTGCCGACTTTCACCACCGGCCCGGACCTGGCAGCAGGGCGGCTGGTGCGGGTGCTGCCGCACTGCCGCCTGCCGTCGCAGACGCTTTATGCCATCTATCCGGAGCGCCGCTACCTACCTGCCAAGGTGCGTGTTTTCATTGATTTTATCCTGGAGCACCTTGGCGGCGACGTGCCGCCCTGGGACCGGGCCACCGGCGTGTGAAGCCAGCTCTGCAAGGCCAGGTGTGAAAGGTTCGGCGGGCAGCCAAGTGAGACTTCCCGCCGCAGTCTTCGGGAAACCAGCTCACAGCAGCCAGGTTTTCACCAGCGCACCGTCATACATCATGCCGCCGCCCGGATCGTTCTCCCAGCCGCCGATCTGCTCGCTGACGCCGTCGATGAAGTCGTTGAACATCGGGATGATGGCGCCGCCCTCGTCGCGCACCAGGATACCCATTTCGCGATACAGTGCAGTGCGCTTGGCGGTGTCGAGCTCCCCTTTGGCCTGCAGCAGAAGCGCGTCGAAATCCTCGCGTTTGAACCGGGTGTCGTTCCAGTCGGCATCGGATTTGTAGGCGGTTGAGAACATCTGGTCCTGCACCGGGCGCCCGCCCCAGTAGGAGGCGCAGAAGGGTTCCTTGTTCCAGACCTCGGACCAGTAGCCGTCGCTGGGGACGCGTTCGATCTGCAGCGGGATGCCTGCCTTGGCTGCGCTCTGCTGGAACAGCGCCGCGGCATCCACCGCGCCGGGGAAAGCGTTGTCGGACACTTTCAGAACAACCGGGCCATCGTGGCCGGACTTCTGGTAGTAGTGGCGGGCCTGATCCGGGTCATAGCTGCGCTGCTCGATATCGCCGGAGAACAGCGGGTAGGCGGCGTTGATCGGCATGTCGTTGCCCACGCTGCCATAGCCGCGCAGCACCTTGTCGACCATCTCCTGCCGATCCACCGCCAGTTTCAGCGCCATCCGCAGATCGTTGCTGGCAAACGGCGCGCTGTCGCAATGCATGAGGAAGCAATAATGGCCGCGGCCTGAGATGCTCTCGATCCGCAGGCCCGGCGCGCGGCCCAGCAGGCCGGCGATCTTAGGCGACACCCGGTTGATTAAATGCACCTGGCCGCTTTGCAGTGCGGCGGTGCGGGCTGTGTCGTCGTTCAGCACCAGGATTTCGATCTCATCCGCGTGGCCGCGGTCCGTATCCCAGTAGTTCGCGAATTTTTTGAAGGCATGGCGGGCGCCGGGTTCATTGACTTCAACCGTGTAGGGGCCTGTGCCGATGCCTGCAGCGGGCGTGTTCATGCCGCCATCCGGCTGCACCACCAGGTGATAATCCGCCATCAGATAGGGCAGGTCGGCATTCGGCGTTTCCAGGGTGACGCTTAAGTAATCGCCGTCCGCCTTCATCGACTCGATACCGCGCATGATGCCCAGGGCGCCAGACTTGCTGTCCTCGTTGGAGTGGCGCTGCATGGTTTTCAGCACGTCTTCCGGTGTCAGCGTCTTGCCGTTGTGGAACTCCACCCCTTGGCGGATCTTGAAAGTCCAGGTCTTGGCGTCGGCGCTGGCCTCGACCGTTTCCGCCAGGCGCGGCACGATTTCGCCCTGCGGGCTGACTTCGACCAGCAGATCGCCATAGGCGGTCAGCACGTTGTTGGCAACCGAACTGGCGGCCAGTGCCGGGTCCAGGCTGTCGGTGCTGGCCCCGCCCTGCAGGCCGGACCGGATCAGCCCGCCCTTTTTCGGGCCTTCCGCCCTGGCGGCGGAGGCCAGCAGGCTGTTGGCGCTGGCGGCGGCAACCCCCAGTGCGCCGAGGCGGCCGATGAATTCGCGGCGGGTCATGAAGCCTTTGACCGCCTGTTCCACATAGTGGCTGATGATGTCGGACATATTGTTTCCCTGCTGGCTGCACCACGGCCCGGACAGGGCAGTACAGCCTGTTTCTGTTCACCCCCCCTGTCAGGGCGGGCCAGGATGTGGTGGCAGAAAATGGTTTTGCCCGCTACGTCCATTTTGGTTAAATGATGCAAACCATTTGGGGGCCGCCAGTGCCGGAGCAGACCAAGCATTTTGCCCCGCTGCCGTTTTTGCAGTTGGACCGCGCATCGGCCACGCCGCTTTATCTGCAGCTGGTCCAGCAGCTGCGCCGGATGATTCAGGATGGCGGTATCAAACCCGGACAGAAGCTGCCGTCGACCCGCTGGCTGAAAGAGCATCAAGGGATTGCCCGCAGCACCCTGGTCGCCGCGTTCGAGCAGCTGGCAAGCGAAGGTTACCTGCAAAGCCGCACTGGGTCCGGCACCTTTGTGAACCCGGAGTTTCCCGGTCTGAATCTCGGCACCGGCAATGCCGCGGAAGCGCCGCAGCCGCCCAGGCTGTCGCAGCGCGGCAGGGCGGCTGCGGAGGGGCTGGATCCGACCTATTTCGACCCGGTCCGGGTGCGCCCGTTCCTGGCCAATGTGCCTGCCATCGACCTGTTTCCGCACAAGATCTGGGGCCGCATAGAAAACCGCATCCGCAACCGGCTGGACAGCAGCATGATGGCCTATGGCCAGCCTGGCGGTTATGCGCCGCTGCGCGAGGCAATCTGCGACCATGTGCTGAACCGGCGCGGCCTGAAATGCAGCCCCGGCCAGGTGATTGTCACCAACGGCTCGCAGCAGTCGCTGAACCTGATTGCCGCGCTGTTGCTCGACCCCGGCGGCAGGGTGCTGATGGAGGACCCCTCCAGCCCGGTGGTGCGGCTGAGCTTTCAGGCCCAGGGCGGAACCGTCGTGCCGGTCCGGGTAACGGAAACCGGCGCCGCGGTTCCCCAGGACGGCCCGCAGACCGACGGCGCGCGGCTGGCCTATCTGACCCCCTCCTGCCAGTACCCGCTGGGAGCGGTGATGCCGATTGCGCAGCGGCTGGAGTGGATGGACTGGGCCCGCCGCAAGGATGCCTGGCTGATCGAGGACGATCTGGACAATGAGTTCATGTTCGGCGGGCGTCCCGATCCGGCGATCTATTGCGACGATCATCAGGGGCGCACGATCTATGTCTCCAGCTTCAACAACGCGCTGTTCCCGTCGCTGCGGCTGGGGTTCATCATTGCGCCCCTGGCCTTGGCCCGTCCGCTGATGGCGCTGAGCGCGATCACCGACCGCGGCCCCAATACCTGGCTGCAGGCGGTGCTGGCGGAGTTCATAAGTCAGGGCCACCTGAGCACCCACATGCGCCGCATGCACAGCGCCTATGTGCGCCGCCGCAGGGCGATGATCAGCAGCTTTGACCGCATCGCCAGCCCGCATGTGTCGCTGCGCCAGAACACCAGCGGCCTGCGGGTGATTGCCGATCTGCCGCCGGGAACGCGGGATATGGACGTGCTGGACAGGCTGGACGGGCAGGGGCTGTCGGCCTATGCGCTGTCGTACTACTGCATGCAGCGGCAGGACTTAAACGGGCTGCTCTTGGGCTTTGGATGCACCCACGAAGATGACATCCCCACCGCAGTTAAAAAACTTTGCGCATGCCTGTCCGCTGGCTTGCCCGCTAAGGAAGGGTGAAGGGCCGGAGCTGCAAGCCGATGCCGCTGACCTGTGCAACCAACTGCGTCTAGCCCGGGACCGTGACAGAAGCCCTTATGGCCTGACCGACGCAATCCGGATGCTGGGATGCGTCCGGGTGGCTTTGCGCTCTTGCGCCGGGGTGACGCCAAACTGTTTCCGGTAGTGCTGGGAGAGCGTGGAGGAGCTTGCATACCCAACTGCATTGGCAATGCTGGAAATGGAGTCCCAGGAAAACAGAACCATCTGGCGTGCCGCCTTCAACCGCTGCCTGCGGTAGTACTCTCCCGGGCTCAACCCCGTTGCCGCGCGGAAACTGCGCTCCAGCTGGCGCGGCGACACGCCGGACATCTGCGCCACATCGCGAATGCAAACCGGCATCTCAATGTTTTTTGAGAATATCGACATCGCCGATTTGACT
The DNA here is from genome assembly GCF_020514995.1 of Leisingera sp. McT4-56. Taxonomy (NCBI): domain Bacteria; kingdom Pseudomonadati; phylum Pseudomonadota; class Alphaproteobacteria; order Rhodobacterales; family Roseobacteraceae; genus Leisingera; species Leisingera sp. McT4-56. Next base: position 65,807 of record NZ_JAJALF010000005.1, read on the forward strand.
GCGGGGGGCATCTGGTCGACAGTCCGGTCGCTTTGCAGCACAGGAATTTTCTGACGGGCGCTGCCATTGCGGATCAGTGGGTGCTGGAACAGGCAGGCAACCTCGTTCATGGCGGCCTCGCCAAGTGCGGTGCAGATCAGCCCCAGTGACAGGTCGAACATTGCAGTGGCGCCGGAGACCGTTTGGATATTACCGTCGCGCACGATGAGCCGGTCCACGGCCGTGCAATCGGGAAAGGCCGCTTCAAAAGCGCTGCGGTAGCACCAATGAACGGCGCACCGCCGCCCAGACAGAACGCCGCTGCGGGCCAGAGGAAAGACACCGCCGGAGACCGCGCCCACAGCCACGCCATGCCGCGCCAGGTAGCGCAGGCGTCCCGGGCTCGATATCTGATCCTCAAACTCGGCATCTGGCCCAGACAGGAGGAACAGGCAGTCGAGCCCCTCGGCATTTGCCAGACTGGCGTCTGCGGGAAAAAGGACCCCGGCAGAAGCCGCTGCGTCCGCGCCGGTTTCGGTCACAAGATGCCAGGAAAATACCTGGTGTCCGGCGATCTCATTGGCGGCACGCAGCGGTTCCATTGCCGAGGTCAGGCAGGCCATGGGAAAGCCTGGGAACAGCAGAAAGCCTATGCGGGTAAGCGGGGCAGGATCGAAGCTGTTTGCATGAATTGTCATGGTCTTACTCCAGCCCCAGCGCGTCTTTCTTGGACCGCGCCCAGGTGGTCACCAGGTGGTCCACCATCAGCCCCATGAAGGCGACAGCAAGCCCCAGCACCAGCCCTTTGCCGACGTCTGTGGAGGACAGGGCACGCTGCATCTCCTGGCCTAGGTCCTGGGTGCCGATGAAGGCAGCGATAATTACCATGAACAGCGAGAACATAACTGATTGGTTGACCCCGACCATGATGGTCGGCAGGGCCATTGGCAGCCGCACTTTCCACAGGGTCTGCATCCTTGTGGCGCCGGACATGTCCGCGGCCTCGATCAGGGTTTCCGGAACCTGGCGCAGCCCTTCGATGGTGTAGCGCACCAGGGGCACAGCAGCGAACAGGACAACCGCACCGACCACCGCGACATCATTCACGCCGAACAACATTACGACGGGGATCAGGTAGATGAAGCTGGGGAAGGTCTGCAGGGTATCGCAAACGAGCAGCGCAATTGCGGCCCGTTTCTCATTGAAGGATCCCCAGATAGCGAGCGGGAAGCCAATCACTGCGGCAATGGAGACGGCGACCACGACGGTATAGACGGTGATCATGGCGCGGTCCCACCAGCCGGAGATAGCAATGAGGCCGAAAAACGCGAGGCATACCAGCGCCGAACGCAGGCCGCCGATGGCCCAGCCAGCTGCGGCAAGCAGTGCCAGAACAGCAGCGTAAGGCATCCACAGGAAGGCATCGCGGATCGGGATCAATACCCAAGTGATCAGGAACCAGCGCAGCCATTGCGTGACCGGATCGATCAGAACGATGAACCAGTCCGCAATTGCATCAATCGGCTTGGAGATGGTGAAGGCGTCACGGCGGCCAATCTGATCCATCAGCGGGATGAACTGCGCCAGTACCAGGCAGGCCAGCGACAGGCCAAGTCCCAGCAGCAGGAACTTGTTGCGCACGGCGAAGGAGGTGCCTTTTTCGAAATGCTCCGGCTGCTTTGTCGCCCAGGCCTTTGTGCAGCGGTCCAGCATGACTGCCAACAGCACGATGGTGATGCCAATCTCGACCGAGCGGCCGATCTTCAACGCCTGCAGCAGCTGCAGCAGTTTCTGGCCCAGGCCAGGCATTCCGATGAAGCTGGCCAGAACCACCATGGCGAGGCATTGCATGATGACTTGGTTCACACCGACCAGAATCTCGGTTCGGGCTGTAGGGATGCGCACATGCCGCAGCAGCTGCCAGCGGGTGGAGCCGCACATGTGGCCGCTTTCGATCACCTCATGCGGAACCTTACGCAGGCCCAAGAGCGACATGCGGATCATCGGCGGCACCGAAAAGATGATGGTGACGATGGCGCCTGCCTTGGGACCGACGCCGATGAAGACCACAACCGGGATCATGTAGGCGAAATGCGGCAGGCTTTGCGCGATGTTGAGGATCGGGTTCAGGATCCGTTCGAAGGTCTTGGACCGCCAGGCGAGAATGCCCATCACGAGACCGAACAGGATCGAAAACGGTGCGGCGACGACGATGACCGACAGCGTTTCCATCGCCCATTTCCACTGCCCCATGACGGCAATCCAGACAAAGGTTCCGCCGGTGAGCAGTGACAGCCGCCAGCCCTGGAGGGCATAGCCGATGACGAAGCCAATGCTGGCAATCACGGTCCACGGAATGGGGCCGACGCGGGGCCAGCGGTTCTTGCCGTAAAGCAGGTTGGCGGTCACATCGAGCAGCCATTCGACCGCGTCGGCAAAGGCACGGGTCAGATAGAGCAGACCCAAGTCGTCTCGCACAAACACAAAGATAGCGTTGATCCAGTCGGCGAAGGGCAAAATCAGCCATTCCGGAGGCCGCACCAGCCCGGCGGGCAACAGGGAGTTCCCCAGTGCAAGCACGCAGGCAGCAGCGAAGATTGTCCAGCCGGTTTTGGCTCGTGTCCAGCTCTGCGATTTGCTGGAAAGTATCATGGTCTGGTCAGTCATGATGTGCCTCCCAGCAGCACATCGAGTGCTTCCTGGCGGTTCAAAGCGCCGATCAGGCTGCCAGAGCCGTCAGCGACGGGAAGGAAGTCGCGGCTGTCATTGACCAACAGACGGGCCAGTTCGGAGATGGTCTGTTTCTCTCCAACCGGCGCACCCGTCATGCTGTGGCCGTTCACGTCCCGCGCCAGAACCCCGGCATGGACCACCCGGGATTTCTCGATTTCCTCGGTGAACTTGGCGACGTATTCGGTGGCCGGGTTCAGCACGATCTGATCGGGAGTAGCGCATTGCTCGACTACGCCGTCCTTCATAATGGCAATGCGGTCAGCGAGGCGCAAAGCTTCGTCGAAGTCATGGGTGATAAAAACGATGGTCTTGCCCAGCATTTCCTGCAAACGCAGAAACTCGTCCTGCATTTCGCGGCGGATCAGCGGGTCCAAGGCAGAAAAGGGTTCGTCCAGGAACCAGATGTCGGGCTCGATCGCCAGGCTGCGGGCGATGCCGACGCGCTGCTGCTGGCCGCCGGAAAGCTCGCGCGGGAAATAGTCCTCGCGCCCGGACAGCCCGACCAGTTCAATCACTTCCAGTGCGCGGGCACGGCGTGCATGCCGGTCCTGGCCGCGCATTTCCAGCGGAAAGGCGACATTGTCCAGCACGGTGCGGTGTGGCAGCAGGCCGAAACTCTGGAACACCATACCCATCTTGTTGCGGCGCAGATCAATCAGCTCTTTCTCGGACATTTCTCCGATGTTCTGGCCTTCGACACGGACCTCGCCGCCAGTAATGTCGATGAGCCGGGACAGGCAGCGCACAAAGGTTGACTTGCCGGAGCCGGACAACCCCATGATCACCAGCATCTCACCCTTGGCGATGTCCAGCGACACATCCCGGACCGCGGCGATGTAGCCGGCTTGGCGGATTTCATCGAAACCCGGATTTCCGGTCAGAGACTTCAGGTACTCTTCCGGATGGGCCCCAAACAGCTTCCAAACGTTCTTGCACGAAATGACGGGAGAGGCGGCAGTCATGAGTCTACTTTCATTTGCATAGGCGCCGGGGCAGTGGACTGCCCCGGCACACAGGAGGAAGGTGAGGGGCTTATTCGGTCCAGGGTTTCCAGACGTCTTCGTTTGCTTCCAGCCATTCGGCTGCGGCGTCCTCCGGCTCCATCTCGTCGATGTCGACCAGCTTGGCCATTTCAGCGATCTGCGGGTTGGTGAAACTGATTTCGGTCAGCGTCTCGTACGCCGCCGGCCACTTGTCCTTCATACCGTCCCAGGCGGCTTTCTTGAGATAGCCGTTTGCAGGGTTGCCGCAGTCGTAGGTGGCATCCGGGTTGGGGCCGACTGCAGGATCCTTGTCGCAGCCGTCTTCCCAGGCCGGGAACTCGACAAACTCACCTGGCCAGACGGCCTCGGCAAAGTTCGGGGTCCAGTTGAAGATCACCACGGGTTTCATGGTCTTTTCAGCTGCGGCCACTTCAGCCCAAAGCGCTGAGGCGGAACCTGCATTCACCACGGTGAAGTTCATGTCCAAAGCTTCCACACGCTCGGCGTCATGTTTGAGCCAGTCGACGGGACCGCCCAGGAAGCGGCCCTTGTCGCCGGTTTCCGGAGTGGCAAAGGCGGCGGCGCAGTCGTTCAGAGCTTCCCAGCTCGGCAGGCCGGGGCAGGCATCCTTGGTCCAGGCCGGGTACCACCAATCCTCGCGGGTCACCGCATTGTGGTCGCCGGCATCGTGAAGGCCGCCTTTCGACAATGCCTCGTTGAAGGATTTTCCGAAGGCGCCTTCCCAGACTTCCAGTTCCAGGGTGACGTCGCCCAGACGGACGGATTCATAAACAGCCTGGCTGTCGGTCGACACATATTCGACGTTGTTTCCCATTGACTCGAAAATCTGGCCGACGACGTGGCTCATCACGATCTGGCTGGACCAGTTGTGGACCGGGATTATGATGGGATCGGAGGAATCTTCGGCCATCGCCATCGGGGCAGCCATCGTCATAGCCGCAGCACTGGCCATTAGGTATTGCCGGTAGTTCATGTTTGTCTCCCTGTTGTCGCAGACCCGGTCCTGATGGCCTGAGCCTTTCTTGCTGTGTGAAAGCCGCGCTTTCAGGGAAGGAGGGTAGAAAACGGATGTGAACAGGTCAGCCAGGCGGGATGAATGGGCTGGTCAGTTTTGTTAAAATTTGTTAACCGGTAGGAAAATTACCCAAGGGGCACCGCATTCATGGCGCATATTCTGATCATTGAGGATGAGCCGGTCACCCGCGCGACACTCGCGAGCTACCTGGATGCGCAAGGGTATACCGTCTCGCAGGCGGAGACTGCGGAAGAGGCGGAGAAAGTCCTGGAAGAACAAGATGTTGATCTGCTTTTGGTCGACATCAACCTGCCTGGTAAGGACGGGTTGCAGATCACCCGCGAACAGCGTGCCAAGTCAGAGATGGGGATTATTCTGGTGACGGGCCGGGATGATGAGATTGACCGGATCGTCGGGCTGGAACTTGGTGCGGATGACTATGTCTGCAAACCATTCAACCGGCGTGAATTGCTCGCACGGCTCAAGAACCTGCTGCGGCGGACACAGGATATCCGGCGGCTGTCCCGCCGGATCTACAAGTTCAGCAAGTTCCATTTCGATGTGGCTGCGCGGCATCTTCAAACGGAGGAGGGGGACAGCATTTCACTGACCCGTGCAGAATTCGAGGTGCTGGATATGCTGGTCAGCCGGGCAGGTGAGATCGCATCGCGGGATGCGCTGATGAGCCGCGTAACCCACAGGCAGTACGGTGTGAATCCGAGAACCGTGGATGTCCTAGTGCGGCGGCTGCGCGGCAAGCTGGAAGAAGATCCTGCGCACCCGCGTATCATAACGACGGTTCATGGTGAGGGGTATGTCTTTACCGCGCCTTTGCGCTGACGCCTTCGAGTTCGCCCACAACTTCCGATACCGCGCTCAAAACTCTCGGGGCCAAGTCTTTCAGGTCTTGAACCAGTTGCTCAGTACGCCCGTGCTTCTTCAAGGCAGCGCTGCTTTCCAGTTCAGACAGCAACCCGGCAAGGTCATTCTGGCCAAACGTGCCTGCCGCTCCCTTCGCGCGGTGAGCGGTTTTGGCCAGGCCAGGCATATCCTGCGCCGCCATAGCAGCCTCGATGCCAGCAACACTCCGCGGCAGTTCCTTAAGAAACAGCTGCGCAATTTCCAACGCCGGAGCTTCCCCAAGTTCCTGAATGTTACTGCGAAACAAGCGGCGCAGGTCAGCAACACGCCCGGTGACATCTCCTGTGGCTTGGCGTGCTGACAGATATATCTCTCCGTGGCGCCCTTCGCTGACGCTGGCCAGTGCCTTGGCCAATCGCTCCGGCGATACCGGCTTGGCGACAAATCCGTTCATGCCGGCACGCAGATGCGCTTCGATCTGGTCTTCCTGCACATGCGCAGAAATGCCGATCACCGGCAGGTTGGCCAGTCTCGGATCAGAGTGCGCTCGAAGCCGGCGCGTTGCCTCAGTACCGCTTATTCCCGGCAGGTTCACATCCATCAGAACAAGATCGAACTGGCGTTGCGGAAGCAGTTCTAGCGCCTGTTCCGCACTGGAAACGCAGACGCAGCTATGACCCATGCGCTCAAGATAGCCTTGGGCGACCATCTGATTGATTTCATTATCTTCCACCACCAGAATGGACAGGCTGACATCGGCTGGGTCAAGTGCTGTTTCGTCTTCCCGGGGAGCTAGGTCAACAGGATCGCCGGGTTTCAATTCGACCGAAAGCGAAAAGACCGAACCTACATTCTTGGTGCTTTCCAGCGACAGCCGTGCGCCGATTGCCTGCGCAAACCGCTTGCTCACGGCAAGACCAAGCCCAGTGCCGCCGAACCGGCGCGCCGTTTCGTGGTCTTCCTGCTCGAAGGCTTCGAAAACCCTGGATTTGGCCTCTGCCGAAATCCCTTTTCCGGTATCGCTGACTTCAAATGACACCAAATGACGGCCCGCACCCGCATCAGATGCGCGAACCCGCAGGATAACTTCACCGTCATCAGTGAATTTCAGTGCATTGGACAAGAGGTTGAACAGGATCTGGCGCAGCTTGGCGATATCACCGATTACAGCGTCAGGCAGGTTTTCAGGCGCGTCCAGCCACAAGTGGATGCCTTTTTCATCTGCACTGGGGCGCATGAGAACAACAATGCCGGTGACCAGTTCGCGGAGCGAGAAGGTCACATTTTCGGGTGTCAGCCCGCCGCTCTCAATCTTGGAGTAGTCCAGGATGTCATTCAGAATTTTCAGCAGGTTCTGACCTGAGGCAAGGGCAGCCCGCAGCCGTTCCATCTGCCGGGGGGTAAGGTCGTCGTCGGAAAGGCTGCGCAGCATTCCGAGAACGCCATTCATCGGTGTCCGGATTTCATGGCTCATCATGGCCAGAAATTCGGATTTGGCGAGGTCCGCGGCTTCGGCTTTTTGCCGTGCCTTGTCGTGCGCTGCAACTTCGTGCCGCAGCCGTTCGGTCTGTTCCTCGACCATGTTCTGCAGGTTGTTACGGTGTTCTCTCAGTTCCTGCTCATTGAGATCCCGCTGCCGCTCCAGTGCGTTCTTCTCGATGGCTTGCTTGCGGAATACCTCGACGGCCTCTTCCATGCGGGCGATTTCATCCCGGCCTTTGGGCCGCACTTCGCGGTCCAGCTGGCCGCGCATAAGGGCGGCCATGGTTCCCGCCAGCCGGTTCAGCCGTCTCGTCACATGCCCGCGCACAAAGAACCAGACGACTGCGAGTGACAGAAGCAGGCCGACGGCCGCTGCAACACCGTTCCTGAACTGTGCCTGTCGCATTTCAATTGCGGCCAGATTGCCTGACGCGATGGCCTTTGCCTGTGCCTGGTCGGCCACGGCTGCTGCTTCCCGGCCCAGGTGGAGGGCTGTATCCTGAAGTTCCTGTTTGAGAGCAGTGATCCGGGCCTCGGTTATCAGGATCTGGTTCCTGAGCGTGAACAAACCCGGTTCTCCGCGGGTAATGGACTGAAGCTGCGCGACATATGCTTCCGCTTGCTGGCGCCGCCCCGGATCCCTGATCGCCTTAACCCTGCGTGATACGATAGACAGGCGGCTTGCCAGAGAAGCTTCGATTGCAGCCAATTCGTTTTCGCCCTGCGCTTCGTCAATCCGGTTGATCAGCAGACCGATTTCAGCGGTTTGCGAGCGCAGCTCGAACATAAGGCCAAGCTGGAACAGGTCGACTTCGATCAGCTTGTCCAGCGTATCGGTGCGCGCATTTTCCTCTACGCGGGATACCGGCGTATCATACAGGCTGGAGATCACGGCTGTTGTGCCCATTTCTGCGTTTGCCACCAGCGTATCGGCCATCCCAAGAAGATCATTGGCGGCCGCAAGGTTGCGCTCGGCAAGAGCCTTGAAAGCGCCGTGAAGCGCGATGCGGGTTTCCACCAGCCCGTTCAATTCATCCAGCGCTTTGGCAGCATCCGCCACCGTTGTGCGCAGCTGCTCAGTACCAGTGCCATCCTCAAGGTTCAGCGTGTCGATCCGCCGTGTCAGGGCGGCGATCTGATCCAGCAGGAAATCAGCACGGTTCTCCCGGTCAGCCTGTGTTTCGACCTCTGAAAGCTCTGGCGCGATAGCAATAATGCGGGTGCTTTCTTCTGCCATGCCGCGCACTTCTGCGATGGCCGGAATTGTTTGACTGATAACTTCGGCCTGGCGGCGGGCCAGCGCCCGCAGCTCAATTACCCCCAGTATCCCTGCAAGAGTAGGCAGCCCGGCGATCACGATGAACGCCAGGCTCAGCTTTCCGCTTAATCCGAGTTTCCCAAACATTCTTAAACTTTCGCGCGGAGTTGCGAATTTCGCAATTTTGAATTTTCTTGTTATCCAGCCGCATGCCTAACTTTCGCGGCAGGAAAGGAAGAGCATGCGCATTATTTGGTACCTTTGGCTGGCGTTTTTTTGCTCCGGCGCCGCTGCGGAAAGCTGGCGCCTGCAGGTTCCCCGGATACCGTTTGACTACAACAGCGGATATGAAACCGTTGATTACCAGCCGCTGGACAAAGCAGCAAAGCCCTGGCGGTTGTGCATAGCCTATCCGCATTTGAAGGATGCCTATTGGCTGAGCGTCAATTTTGGGATGGTGACGGAGGCGCGCAGGCTGGGCGTGTCGTTCAAGCTTGTTGAGGCGGGCGGCTACCCGAATTTGCAGCGCCAGATTCAGCAGGCTGAGAGCTGCGTAGCCGAAGGCGCGGATGCATTTGTGGTCGGAACCGTGTCCTATAACGGCCTTCGCAGCACGGTGGAACACATAGCAGCCTCCATCCCGGTCATCGCCGCAGTAAACGACATCGCCGATACGGGGATCACTGCAAAAGTTGGTGTTTCCTGGACGGACATGGGTGCCGCAGCAGCCCGCATAATCGCAGAGCGGCATCCCAAAGGTTCTCCCCCGGTGAAGGTTGCCTGGTTCCCGGGACCGCAAGAGGCAGGCTGGGTGAAGTTTGTTGAACAAGGATTTCAAAACGCCCTGGCGGGCAGTTCTGCAATGATCGTAGCGACGAAATACGGTGACACCGGCCGGGAAATCCAGGTCCGGCTGGTCGAGGAGGCACTGGATGAGGTGGCAGACCTCGATTACATCGCCGGATCCGCGCCAACAGCGGAGGCCGCTGTTTCGGTGCTGCGCGCCCGCAGCTTGCAGGATCAGGTTCAAATCGTTTCGGATTATATGACACATGCCGTCTATCGCGGAGTTCTCAGAAACCGGATCATCGCGACGCCCACGGACCTGCCTGTGCTGCAGGGCCGCTTGGCCATAGAGGTGGCTGTGCGGGCGATCGAAAAGAAGCTGCAGTACTCACATCTGGGACCTCAGATTCAAATCTTCGACCAGCAGTCCAGCGATCCAAACATGCTTGATTTATCTCTGGCACCAGCAGCTTTTGCTCCGGTATTCGAGCTTCGGACGCCGCAGTAGGTCCTTTCTTCTTTGTTGCAATACCCGGCATCTATGGCGGCTGGCGCCCGCAACAGGGTGAGCAGCTATTGTCTGAACGGGCCGCGCGCTTCGGAGCTGGCGGCAAATTTGATCAGAGCACCTGCGAGGCAACTAAATGGCCTGCTACTGTGCCAGCGGCGCAGACGCCAGTTTCTCGTCCCGCGGCGGAAGCCCGAACTTGCGGGTATATTCCCGGCTGAACTGTGTCGGGCTTTCATAGCCGACATCATAGGCCGCGGCAGCCACCGATTTACCGCCGCTGATCAGCAGGCGGCGCGCCTCCATCAGGCGCAGCTCCTTCTGGTACTGCAGTGGTGTGGTGGAAGTAAGCGCCTTAAAATGCTCGTGAAAGGTCGATTGGCTCATCCCCGCTTCTGCGGCCAGGTCAGCCACCGGCAAGGTAGCCTTGTACCGATCGCGGATCAGGGCAATCGCCTTGGAAATCCGGCTTGCCGGACTTTCGTGCAGCAGCAGCTGGCGCAGCATTCCGCCATGGCTGGCGCGCAGCAGGCGGAAGTGGATCTCCTTCAGCACCAAGGGCGCCAGAGCCTGCACCTCCACCGGATCCCGCGCGAGCCGGAACAGCCGCCCTACAGCATCGAACAAAGCCGGGTCGCCTTCGGCTACGCTCATTGAGTGGGAGGCTCGCTCAGGTTCCTGCAACGGGCCGATCTCGTCGTAAAGGCTGCGTACGGTCGCCAGGTCCAGCTGCAGAGCCAGAGAGACATAGGGTTTGTCCGGCGACGCATCGATTACACCTGCCGTTACCGGTAATGCGTGGCTAACGATCAGCGACTTGCCGGCGCCATAGCGGACGGTCCTGTCGTCCAGATGCGCCTCCTTGGCCCCCTGCAGGACCAAGCACATGACCGGCTCATAAATCATCGCCTGAAATTCGGTCCGTTTTTCGCTGCAAAAGGCAAAGAGCCCATCAATTCCGGTTTCGCAGCCAGTCTCAAGCGCAGCTCTCTCCCGCACGAATGCGGCGACATCGGAAATCAGGTCTTGCGGTACCATCAGCGCTCTTCCTTCTGATGTCCGACTATAAGTGTGCGAAGTCAGACAAAGAACCGTAAATCCCGGCATCCCGGAGGATCAGGCAGATGATCCGGAGGATCGGGCACGGAGCACACTCCGGCGCGATCTACCTTAGGAACAGATAATTTCAGGGAGGAAGCATCATGTACAAGCAAGCAATTGCAGCGGGCGGCCTGGCGGTGGTGACCGGTGGTGCCAGCGGTGTCGGCTTTGCGGCAGCCGAACGGTTCGCCCAAGCCGGTTTGGGAGTGGTGCTGGCCGACTTGCCGGGCGAGGCTCTGGACCAAGCGGCAGAGAAACTGCGCGGTCAGGTGAAGCAGGGCGCGCCGGTGCTGGCGGTTCCTGTGGACGTCAGCAAGGCCGAGGACCTTACGGCCCTAGCCGATGCTGCTTTCGGCGCCGGCGAGGTGGCCGTGCTGATGAACAATGCAGGCATTGCCCGGCCCTCCGGCAGCTGGGACGGCGCAGATGCTTGGCGCGCAATGATTGAGGTGAACCTGTTTGGCGTTCTGAACGGCGTGCAGGCCTTTCTGCCCCGGATGATCGCCGCCGCGCTCCCCGCGGTGGTGGTCAATACCGGCTCCAAACAGGGCATCACCACGCCGCCGGGCAACCCGGGCTACAACGTCTCCAAGGCCGGCGTGAAGGTGCTGACCGAAATGCTGGCCCACGACCTGCGGCAGGCGGAAGCCCCGATCAGCGCGCATCTGTTCGTGCCAGGCTTCACCTATACGGGCATGATCGCCCGCCACATTCCGGAAAAACCCGCTGCGGCTTGGACCCCGGAGCAGACCGTGGACCACCTGCTTACCCGTATGGAAGCGGATGATTTCTATATTCTGTGCCCGGACAACGACGTGACACCCGAACGCGACCGCCGCCGGGTCACCTGGGCCCTGGGCGACATCCTGGAAAACCGCCCGGCGCTGTCGCGCTGGCATCCCGATTACGCCGATGCCTTTGAAAACTTCGAACAATCCTGAACAGCAACGATCCAGCCAACGGGAGGCCCCATAGCCATGGCAATATCATTGAAACTCAACGGCCAGACGCATCAGGTCGAGGCCGAGCCCGGAACTCCGCTTTTGTGGGTGATCCGGGATGAACTGAAGCTGACCGGCACCAAGTTCGGCTGCGGCGTCGCCGCTTGCGGCGCCTGCACCGTGCATCTGGACGGGGAGCCGATGCGCTCTTGCCAGACCTTTGTCGAGGACGCCGAGGGCGCCGAGATCACCACCATAGAAGGGCTGAACTCCAAGGTTTCCAAGGCCGTGCAGGGCGCCTGGGTGGAGCTGGACGTGGTGCAATGCGGCTATTGCCAGTCGGGGCAGATCATGTCTGCCGTCGGGCTGCTGAGCGAAAATCCCAAACCGACGGTGGAAGAAATCGACAGCTTCATGAACGGCAACGCCTGCCGCTGCGCCACCTACCAGCGCATACGCGCCGCGATCCGGCGCGCATCCGAAATGATGGAGGCCTGACATGACCCTGAACACCTCCCGCCGCGGCTTCCTCAAATCCGCTGCTGCCGCCGCCGCCGTCCTCTATGTGGGCGCCCGCCCCAACGGTGCTTTAGCCGCAGGCGCCGCGCCTGCACAGCTGAACCCGTTTGTGAAGATCAGCGCCGACGGCACCGTCACCGCCATCGTCAAGCACTTCGAGAAGGGCCAGGGCCCGGCCACCGGCCTCACCACCCTGATCGCCGAGGAGTTGGGCGTTTCGATGGAGGACATCCAGTACGAATTCGCCCCCTCCGATCCCTCGCGCTATGCCAACCTGGCGTTCGGGCAGATACAGGGCACCGGCGGCTCCACCGCGATGGCCAATTCCTTCCTGCAGTACCGCCAGGCCGGGGCGGCTGCGCGCGAGATGCTGATCCAGGCCGCAGCCGAGGTTTGGGGCGCAGACGCCGCGGAGCTGACGTTGGTGGACGGCATCATAAAGGGCGAAGGCCATGAGGCGCCGCTGGCGGAGTTCGTCGCCGCCGCCGCGCAGATGGAGGCCCCGGCAGAGCCGCGGCTGAAGGACCCCAGCGAGTTCCGGTTGATCGGCAATGCCAAGGTCAAGCGCAAGGACACCTTGCCCAAGACCAATGGCACCGCGATGTATGCGATGGACCTGCATTTGCCGAACCAGATGGTTGTCGTGATCATCCGCAGCCCGCGCATGGGCGGGCTGGCCAGCGGGTTTGACGATGCCAACGCCAAGGAGATCAAAGGCTACATCCGCGCTGCCGTGCTGCCCAATCAGGCGGGTGTTGCGGTCTATGCCGAGGACACCTGGGGCGCATTCCAGGCTCGCGATGCGATCACCGTGGATTGGGATTTCTCGAACGCCGAAAGCCGCAGCTCTGACCAGATCCGCGAGGAGCTGCTGGCCGCGCTCAGCACAGACCCGGAGTACAACGTGACCGGTGCGGACCTGGCCGTCACCGCGGCGCAGATCGGCGGCGCGGCGAAGGTGGTGGAGCGAACCTTCTACTTCCCCTTGCTGGCGCACGCCCCGATGGAGCCGCTCACCTGCACCATCGAGGCAGATGAGGACGGCGGCGTCACCCTGCATGACGGCTGCCAGTTCCCCACCGGGCCGCATATGGCACTGGTGCAGATCTTCCAGCTGCCGATGGAGAAGGTTCGCATCAGCACGATGTTTGCAGGCGGCTCCTTCGGTCGCCGCGCCACGCCTACGGCGGACTACCAGGTGGAGGCGGCGCTGGCCTTTGCCCTGACCGACCGCTCGCGTCCGGTGAAACTGGTCTGGTCGCGCGAGGATGACATCACCGGCGGTTATTACCGGCCCGCCGTTGCGCACCGGGTGCGGATTGGTCTGGACGCGGATGGCAACATCGCCGGATGGGACCACCGCATTGCCGCGCAACCGATCCTGAAAGGTACTGCCTTCGAAAGCATGCTCGTGCATGACGGCGTCGATCACAGCTCGGTCGAAGGCGTGGCCGGCAGCCCCTACCAGATTCCTGGCCAGCATGTCGGCCTTACCGATGTGGCAAAGGCAACCACGGTTCTGTGGTGGCGCTCGGTCGGACACACCCACACCGCCTATGTGATGGAAACGATGCTGGACCAGGCCGCCCGCGCTGCAGGCCGTGACCCGGTCGAATTCCGCCTTGCTCTTCTGAAGGGCGGGGGTGCCGATCAGCAGCGTCTGGCTGGCGTTCTGAAACTGGCTGCGGAAAAGGGCGGCTGGGGCAGCGCGCCGGAGGGCCGCAGCCAGGGTATCGCTGTTCACAAGAGCTTTGGCAGCTATGTGGCCGAGGTCGTGGAGATCTCCGGCAACGCCAATGACGGGGTGAAGATCGAGAAGGTCACCTGCGCGGTGGATTGCGGCATCGCCGTCAACCCGGACGTGATCAAGGCACAGATGGAGGGCGGCATCGGCTATGGCCTCGGCCATGTGATGCGCAACGAAATCACCCTGACCGAAGGCGAAGTGGACCAGTCCAACTTCCCGGACTACGAGCCGCTGCGGATCGGCGACATCGGCGCCATAGAGGTGCACATCGTAGCCTCCGCCGAGATGCCTACCGGCGTGGGTGAGCCTGGAACCCCGCCCTCAGCTCCAGCACTGGCCAATGCCATCGCAGTCAACGGCCCGCTGGTGACGGAATTGCCGATGAACCTGAACGGGGTCAGCTTCGCCTGAGAGCAGACCTGCACCGGGCGGAAGATTTCGATGCAGGCAGCTCTGACCCGGACCAGCTTTCATCTGCTCAGATAAAAACTGATGAATCATCGCCCGGGCCGCTGCAGCGGCGGCCCGGGCGAGAGTTGCTCACCCGCGGGCGACGTTGATTACCTGCATCTGGGTGTATTCCGCCAGCCCCTCGACCGATTGCTCCACACCTAGGCCAGAGCCCTTGAAGCCGGCCATCGGGATATGCGGGCCGATGTTCAGCTGCTGATTGACCCAGATGGTGCCGGACTCGATGCGTCCGGCGACCTCCGTGGCCCGGACCGTGTCTCGTGAATGCACCGAGCCGCCCAGCCCGTAATCGGAGGCATTGGCGCGGGCGATCACATCGTCGATATCGTCAAAGCGGATCACCGGCAGGATCGGGCCGAATTGCTCCTCGTCGACAATCTTTTGCCCGTCCGTCACATCCCGGACAATGGTGGGCGGCACGAAATAACCCGGGCCGTCCTTGGCTGCACCGCCGGCGATGATCCGGCCGCAGGCACGGGCGTCCTCCAGGAAACCCTTGATCTTGTCAAACTGCGCCTTGTTCTGGATCGGGCCGATAGTTGTGCCCTGCTTCATGCCATCATCGACAACCGCCTGTTCGGCAAGGGCGGCCAGTTCGGCGCAGAAGTCCTCGTAGATGTCACTGTGCACATAGGCGCGCTTTACTGCCAGGCAGACCTGACCGGCGTTGAGGAAGGCGCCGCCGTAGACCTTTTCCGCGGCGGCCTTCACGTCCACATCCGGCAGCACGATGGCGGGGTCGTTGCCGCCCATTTCCAGCGTCACCCGTTTCATCGTATCGGCGGCACTGGCCATGATCCGCTTGCCAGTCTCCGATGAACCGGTAAACCCGATCTTGGCCACGTCCGGATGCGCCGTCAGTTTGGGGCCAAGGTCATTGGCGTCGGTGATGATGTTCACAAGGCCGGCCGGGAAGATACGGGCGCAGATCTCGCCCAGTTTCAGTGCCGCTACCGGAGTGGTCGGCGCAGGTTTCAGAACAATGGCATTGCCTGCTATCAAGGCGGGCCCGATCTTCCAGCAGCACAAAAGCAGTGGAAAGTTCCAGGCGATGATGCCTGCCACTACTCCCAGCGGCTTGTGGCGGGTCTCGATGCGAAATTCCGCGTCGTCCTGAATGACGCGGTCCGGCAGTTCCAGTGTGGCGGTATGGGCCAGGTAACCCTGCGACCAGGCCACCTCTCCCTGCGCCTCGGGCAGCGGCTTGCCTTGTTCCAGGGTGATCAGCCGCGCCAGTTCATCCGCCTCTTCGCCGATCGCAGCGGCCAGCGCTTCCACTTTCGCGCGACGCTCGGCCATCGGGGTGCCAGCCCAGGCCCTTTGTGCAGTCTTGGCGGCAGCCACGGCCTGGTTCATCTGCGCCTCGGAGGCATGCGGCACGCGGGCAAACACCTCCTCTGTTGCCGGGTTGATCACCTCGATCATGCGCTCCGCCGAAACCTGCTCGCCGTTGATGAGCATGCTGTAGTTCATGGTTGTTCTCCCTGTTTATCCGTCAGCCGGGTTTGATTGAGAAAGACAACCACGGCCCTAGGGCGCGGTCTTGGGCAGTGGTGCCAAAGAGTTTGCGTCCTGCGCCAAATTTCCGCTGTAATCCTGGGCGCTGAGGAAACCACGCGGCGAGCAGCCGAAGTGCCTTCGGAAGATGCGGTTGAAATGGGAAATGTCACCAAACCCGGCGCTATAGGCGACCTGGGCAATCGGCACTCGGCGGCCCTGCCGCGCCGCATGGCCCAACTTGCCTGCCACCGCGGCCAGACGTGTGCGAGCCAGGCAATCGGTGAAGCTGGTGCCGTTCTCCTGAAATTCACGCTGCAACTGGCGGCGCGACAACCCGGTGCGGGCGGCGAGCGTGTCCACCGTCAACTGCGGATCGGTGCTGAGCAGCTCCAGTGACTCGCGAACCAGCCGGAACCGGTGTCTTCGGCTGCTGAGGCTGCCGCCTCCCGGGTACGCCCCGGCCGCAAAGGCCAGAGGCACCAGTTCGAAGATGTAGCCAGCACCGTCCTGAGCGCCTTCCGCATCCAGCAGCCCGCAAAGGCTTGCGTGCAACGGATGCTGTCTGGCTATCTTGCAGCCCGCCTGCGGCATCTCCCGGCGCCTCTCCAGCACCAGCGCCCGCGGCAGATGCGCGGACAGGAAGGCAGCGGGCCGGCCGGTGATGTTGAGCTCCGCTGTGCGGGTTGAATCGAGCAGGAGGAACTCCCCGGGCCTCAGCAAGGTCTCACGGCCCGCGTGCCGGATGCCGGTTTCGCCATCCAGCTGGTGCAGCAGAAAGAAATGCTCCTGCTCGTCGCGCAGGATGCCCTGGCGGGTGCGTTCAATGCGGGCGGGAAGGCAGCGGATTTCGGCAACGTCGACGCCGCTGCGCTGGTGCAGCAGAAAAGATCCCGTCCAGCTCGGCACCGACCGGTCCGGAGTAGCATAGTAGTGGCCGCAGTTGGCGCGCAGGGTGCTGTTCCAGTTGTCAAAGCAGATCATGCGGCGTTCGGGCCTCCCGCCCCAATGCGTTCCCGTCCGGTGAAGGCGGGTGTTTGCAGCATCTTCTCTATCCCTCCTTTTGCGCAGGCCCGGGCCAGCAGTCCGGTAAAATGCGCGGCCGCCAGACTGGCCCCCCGAACCGGCACGCCGGCCCCTCCCGGACAGGCGCCGAAACGTGCGCCGGGCAGGTTCAGCAGCGACCACTGGCCAGGGGCGCAGCGTGCATCGCCTTGCACCGAAAGAACCCCCGTGCACCCAGCCGGATAGACCGGCGTTCCCCGGGCCGGAGCCGAGGCAACGAGCAGCTTGCCCGCCTCCAGCACCGCGGTTACGGCTTCAGCCAGCATCGGGCTGGCACCGGCGTGTCCAAAAGAGCAGTGGACAATCTCCGCCTCTGACTCGGCAGCGCGGAGCAGTGCTTCCGCCACGGTTGTGAGCTGGGTGGACAGACGGCCCGGAAAAATGCTGAACCCCAGGATCTGCGCTTCCGGCGCGTTGACGCGGATGGCGGCGGCAATGTGGCTGGCGTGCAGTGCAGCCGGGCTTTCGGCAGCCCTGGGACGTATCCTGCACAAATCATTGCGGGCGGTGAGGCCGGGGGTGTCGGTTGCCAGCGGCCCGTCGATCAGCGCAATCAGCGCGGCGCGGCTCATGTGCTGGCCTCCGACACGTCAATCTCCAGGTCGAATCCCCTGCCAGCCGCAGCGCCGCCGTGGGCAGTCAAGATGCGGGTGGCATGGGGAAACGCCGTGTCGATATGGGTCAGGATCCGGGTTGCGGTGGCCGGATCCACTTCCGACAGCGCTTCATCCAGGATCAGGATGTCGAACGGCGGCAGCAGAACACGCAAGAGGCACAGCCGCTGGCGCTCGCCGCCCGACAATGTCAGCCCGCTTTCGCCCAGCAACGTGTCAAGGCCCTCAGGCCCGCAGAACCTGTCCGCCAGGCCAAAAAGTTCCAGCATCTGCCACACCCGCGCTTCATTCTCAGGCTTGGCCCAGAAGGCACGGCTTTGGAACAGGTTGCCGCGAAGGCTGGCCCGCAGGGTATAGGGGCGCTGACCTGCATAGGCTACCGCCTCCGGCAGGGTAGCACCGCTCAGAAGGCTCAGATCCGCACCGCCCATGGTGACACGGCCGGTCAAGGGCTGAACCCGCCCGCAGAGCACCGAGAGCAGCGAGGTCTTGCCCGCACCGCTGGCTCCCTTGAGGGCCACCCGGGTGCCTTCGGGAATGTTCAGGGTGAGCGGGCCCAGAGGTGCGGCGTCACCGCGGGCCACGGTTGCGTTGTCCAGCTGCAGCACATAGCCGGAAGGAGAGAAACGGTCAGAAAGGGAAGGGGGAGATTGCATAACCGCATCCAGCCGGGCCACCGCAACCTTGACCCGCGCCTGCGCGTGCCAGAGGCCAAGCAGCGATTGCATCGGCCCGGTCATGAATCCCATATAAGCGATGAAGGCAATGAGCGAACCCAGTGGCCACTCGCCGCGTATCACCATCAGTCCGCCGACCAGAAAGATTGCGGAGCGGATCAGCGCCGACAGCAGCACCGGCACCGCGCGGGTAAACTCTCCCCACAGGTTCTGCGCGATCAGGCGGCGGCTCAGCCCGGCATGATCGCGCAGGCTGCGCCGCTCTGCCCAGCGAATGCCGCGGGCGGCTTGCAGGGCGGGCAGGCCGAACAAGGTCTCCGACAGCCCCGCCGAATACCGTCCTTGCATCTCGCGCACTGCTGCGGCGTGGCGTTCGGTCCGGGGCCGTGCCCAGACCAGAAACAGCAGCTCTGCCGGGGCCAGGAGTGCCGTCAGCAGCCCCAGCCGCCAATCCAGCACCATTAGCATCGCAGAGCCGCCCGCCAGCCGGATCAGCGCCGAAGAACCGCCCAGCACCGCGTTGAAGGCAAACTTTTGCACTTCCGCCGCGTCGCCATCAACCCGCGCCAGCAGCTCGCCTGCGCGCTGGGCGGCAAACCAGCCGGAAGGCTTTGCAGCCAGCCGTGACAGAAGCCGCTGCCGCATCCGCGCCAGCATCTGCACTGACGCGCGCATATGCAGGATGTTGCTGAGCGCGCCGGTTCCGGTGGCCAAGAGGCCAATTGCGAACAGTGCCGCGGACCAGACCACCAGCTGCGACGCATCCCCCGCCATCAGCCCGCGATCGATCACCAGCTTGCTGATGTAGGGCGGCAGCAAGCCAAGCCCGGCGGCGGCAAAACTGATCAGCAAGAGCACCGCCAGCCGCCACCGGTGCGGGCGCAGCAAGGGCAGCAGCCAGTCCGCGGTGGCGGCGGTAAACAGCGCCGCACCCGCGCGTGAGGGCAGGCGCGGCCAGGCCCGGGCGGCAGCAGTGCCGCCCGGCTGGGAGGAGAGTTTGGCAGCAGGCCCGCTCATCCCTGCGGCACGACATGCAGGGTGGAAACCGACATATCCCCGCCGGAAGGCATCCGGATCTCGCCCACCCGCTCCAGCGTCTCGCTGTCGTAGATGCCGATGTCATCATTCGTGCCTGCGACATAGATCTCACGCCCGTCGGTGGAGACGTTGATGACGTAATAGGTGTGCGGCAGGTCTACCCGCTTGACCAGTTCCTGGGTTTCCAGGTTGTGCTTGGACAGCTGAGTATAGACGCCATAGAGGTGCTTGGGGTCTGTCGCGCTGCGCACTGCGGAGAACATCAGCACCTCGAAGGAAGCGAAATCTGCAATCTCGGTCTCCCCGGTGGTCAGATCGACCGACTGGTAGCCCCAAACGAAATCCGCCAGTTCCTGCTGGGTTTCATCGGTGAACACCGCCGCCGTATACATCAGCAGCATCTCGTCGTTCTGGCTACCGGTCGGCCAGAACGCCAGCACGTCCGGTGGGCTGTAGGTGGGACGGTCCCAGCTGGCATTTGCAATCGCCACCTCGGTCTCGCCGTTGCTGGGGTCAACCCGATAGATTTCATGCCCGGCGACGTACACTTGGCCGTTGCGGTCGCTCGCCATCAGCGTCGAGCGGCGCGGTGCCTCATAGATCGCAGCAGGTTTTGCCTCCAGCCCGGCGCTCGCGTTATAAACCGCAAATTCCGGCTGCATCACCTCATAGCGGTCGGTTTTCTTATGCACCGGATTGCGCACCGTGAAGATCTGGCTGCCATCCTTGGAGACGGCAAGCGAGGCCAGCGAGCGGCGGGTCACATCGCCCTCGGACTGGGCGGCGTGAAAGACCTTTTCACAGGTCTCGATATCGACACCGACCACATCCTGCCAATGGTTCAGCAGCACATATGCGATGCGGTTGTCCGGCGACATGGCGATCACGCCGGGTGTCACATTCGCCCCCAGATCGCAGTCGGCCTTGACCGAGCGGTCCCCGGCATCAAAGACATAGAGGTTGGAGGGCCGGGCCACCGTCACCAGAAGGTCGCCAGCGGCCAGCGGCAGGGCTGAAGCGCAAAACGCAGCAGCAGCAAAAAGCGCGGATTTCATGATGCGGGTCTCCTCAGGTTTCGGCGTCGGTGGGATAGGTGGTGCCAAGCGCGCGCCAGTCCTTGGCGGCGTTGGGGGCGCCTTCGTCCCAGTTCTGGTGGTTGACCATGATGTCGGGCACCTGCGCAGGCCACCAGCATGGGTCGGAGCAGCCGTAAAGATCCGCCTCCATCGGCTGGCACAGCGCTGCAAGGCCGCCAAAGGGGTCGACCTCCCAGCCCGGGTCGAATGTGGTGGCGCATCCGGCGGTCACGGTCTGCATCGCGCGGACCTCTTCCATCTGGCCATCGGCAGCGGCTTGCTGAACGCGTTCGGCTTTCTGATTGAGCGGTTTCATTTTCCAAACGCCCTCCTCGGCGCAACATGGTGGTGAAAGAACTGCGGTGCCTGGGCGATCAGCCGTGCATAGGCGGCGACGCCAAAGTCGATCCAGTCGCGCATCAGGTCGCAGTAGTGATAGGTCGGCATCATCGGATCGCTGAAATGGGCGTAGCTCTCGTGGTAGCAGCCGCCCGCGCACAGGTTGCGTATCCGGCAGGTTGCGCAGTCCTTCTCCGTGCGGTCGGAGCGAGCCTTGATGAAACCCGACAGCTCCTTGCGCTTGATGCCTTCGTCGACGGTGCCGAACTGGTCCATTTCCGAGCCGGCGAACCGGTGGCACAGGTTCAGCGCGCCATCGTGGTTGACCGCCAGCATGCCCACACCGGCGCCGCAAGGGAGCGCCTTGGAACGCCCCTCGTAGAGGTCGTTCATCATCTGATGCATGTTGGAAAAGCCGATGTTGCGGCCATTCAAGGCCTCCTCGACATAGCGGCGGCCCAGGGATTTCATCCCCTCAAACACCTCCAGCAACTCAGCGCCATTCAGGTTGAAAGCATCCATCTCGCCCGAGGTAACCGGCGAAAACCCCACCTCGGCGAAACCGATATCGTTCTTCAGATGGTCCCAGATCTCGACGATATTTGTGATGCCTGCGGTCAGGGTGACGCGGGCGCCCACGGGCTTGGATGTGTAGCGCGACAACAGCAGCCGCGCCTTGGCAGCCACGGTGTCGTAGGTGCCCTTGCCGCCCACCGTCTTGCGGTTCAGGTCGTGCTGCGCCTTGGGCCCGTCGATGGAGACAGTCAGACCAAAGCGGTGTGCGTCCAGCCAGTCGATCAGCGGCTCAGTCAGCAGCGTTGCATTGGTGGTGAGGCTGAAGTTCACCTCTTTGCCAAGTGCTGCGAAATGCGGCTCGGCCCAGTCCACCACCTGCCGGATCAAGGGCAGGTTCGACAGCGGCTCGCCGCCGAAGAACACGATGTTATAGCTGTCCCGGTCCGGGTTTTCAGCCAGCAGCATCTCTGCTGATTTCCGCGCGGTGTCAAAGGCCATCTTCTGGCCCTTCGACGGCACTGCCAGATCCTCCTTGTAGCAGTAGGAGCAGGCCAGGTTGCAGCCGGTGTTGACGTTCAGAACGATGGTCGTGAGCGGGAAGGTCTCGATCTCGATCGGCGTCCGTTCCGGCTGCAGCGGGCGGCCGTCGTTGACGATATCCAGCCGCACCAGCCCATCCAGCCGCGCCGCCGCATCCTCTGCCGCAAACCGCGCCTCGAACTCGTCCATCGAAAACGCCTGTTCTTGCGCAGCATAATCGAGGATGTCGCGGTCCACTCCGTCCATCTCAAAGATCGAGGTGGTGGGGACGTGGAACAGCACCTCCCGCCCCTCGACTTCAACCCGGTGTGCATTGGCCGACTGATAGTGAAAGTCTTTCATGATCTCTCCCCCTGTTTCAGCGGATTGGCGGGTCGATGAAGCGCTGCACGGTGACGATCAGCATGGCTTCTGCCTGCTGGCCCATCGCCTCGGCCTGCACTGTCAGCTCACCGGCGTTGTTGGCGCTGAAGGGGCGGTCGGGATTTGGACCTGCAATGGCGGGCAGGAAGATGCCGTTGGCCTGCATGACGCCGGCAAATTCGGTGTCCTTCATGTGCGCCGCATGCTCATGCGCGTTGGCCACGGTCCATTGCGCCTCGACCCGGCCGATGCGCACGTCATCCTCGGTCCCGGCCTCGCCGTCGGGGCCGTTCCACATGCCGACCGCGTTGAAATAGGCAGGCACCGCTGCCGGGCCTTCATCGCTGCCGCCGCCCACGCGGGCGATGGTGAACTCCGGCTCCACCCGCAGGCTGTCGACGGAGGTGTAATGGGCGATCCGCGCCTCGGCCCCGCCCACGCTGAAGGTGACAATGCCATTTCCTTCAGAGGCGAGCGACAGCGCTGCACCATAGGTGTTCGCAGCCGTATCGCCGCTGGATGTGTCCAGCCCGTCCAGCCCGGTGCCAACCACCTGCACCTTCGTCTCCCCTGCCGGCACGGCAGAGGGAACCGTGCCCAGGATGACGCTGCCGGCCCCGTCACGGACACCGCTCAGCGGCGCGCCCAAGGCATCGTTGCCGCGGTCGAACTGGCGGCCCTGCAGGCTGTTTCCATCCTCCGACAGCGCCAGCACCTGGCGATAGGGGGTGCCGCCAATGTCCAGATTGGCACGCCATTCATAGCCGGTGTAGAGGTTCATCTGGCCGGATGCGGGATGCACGGTGCCGTCCGCCGTCACGAACTCGCCGCTGACCTGATAGGGGGAGGCATCGCCCGTGACCGTCAGCTTCCCGTAGGCTTCGCCAATGCCGGGCAGGTCGGTCATCACCACCCAGTCGCCCGCCACCTGCTGCTTGTCCGCAGCCTGCCAATCTGTCCAGGCGGAAGTCTCCAGCGGGTTCTGCTGCGCCAGGAAGCCTGCGATCTCGGTCCGGGCGATCTTGTACCATTCCCGGTCGCGGCCAAGCGCCTGGTATTCGATGGTTGGGAAATGGCCGACATGGAAATCCATATGCAGCTCCCACTCCTCCGCGGTGCGGTTCTGCAGCAGCCCCCTCGCGCCGGTATGGCAACGGGAGCACATTGAGGCGAAGGGCTCGTCGAAGCTCTCCTGCGCGTTCGGGTCCTTCTCCAGGGCATAGCGGAAAGGCGCTGCTTCGGAGGGGGCGAGGCCCTGGGTGTCCGCCAGATGCTGCACGATGGCGCGGCGGTCCTCGGCGCTGATCTCCAGCCCGTGCGACTGCTGCATCCGAACGATGGTCATCATCCAGCCTTCAGGCGACTTGCGCTGGCCGCTGATCCGGCTCAGCCCGTTTTCCTCTGCCGTGTGGCAGCTGGAGCAGATATTCTGCAGCAGCTCCTCGCTGGCCAGCGCCGGCGCGGTGCCCGCCACTGATACCAGAAGTGCAGCCGTCAGGCCGCGGGGTCGTAGTTGCATGGGTCAGTCTCCCTGTTTGTAGTGTCCCAGGGGATTTGCGCCCCCTCGGTGAAGCCTTGTGACAAAAGCCATTGATGGATCGCCTGTGCCGCCTGCGGCGGCGCCTCGGGCAGAACCGTGCTGTGAAAGCGGGCGGCATCCGGCAGCGGCTGGCCGTTCAGGCGGCGCAGCAGAGGCACGATCTCCTGTCCGGCGGCAAAGGCCGCACCGCCGGGGGCGTCCCGGGTGATCAGCACCTCGCGCCGAGCCAGATGGCCGTCCTGCACGACAACACGCTTGCCGATGTGCGGGCGTATGTCCGTGCCATGGGCAGGGGCGTCATCCGGCCAGGCCGCGCGCTCTTGCCAGAATGGTGTCCGAAAACCTGCCTCGCGGTAAAAATCGCGGCCCACCCGCGCTTGGCGCCAGAAAGTCTCCGCCACCCGGTTGCGGTAGAAGTCTCGGGCAATGTCCGTCTCCCCGGCCAGCAGCGCCCGCGCGATGGGCACAGCCATCAATGCCGAGGACACTGCCCAAAACATGCCGTGCCCTGACAAAGGGTCCAGCGCCACGGCCGCGTCGCCCAGCCGGGGGCAGCGCGGGTCCAGTTCCGGTGCCGCCAGCCGCGGGGCAATTGCGTGGACACTGGGGTGGCGGGGCAGCGGGCAGGCGGCTTCGCCCAGCACTCTGCTCCAAAGCGCCTCCACAGCTGCCTTGCCTTGCGCACGGCTCAGCGAGTCCGCGCTGCCCACCGCCTGCAGCCAAAGTTGATCCTGGCCCGCTGGGACCGACCAGATCCACCCGCCCTGCCGCGCTTCTATACGCGGCGTTTCCATGTCTCCGTCCAGGAGCGGCACCAGACCGGCCACGGAAATCGTGTTCGGCCCTGCAAGCTCAGCCCGGCTCAAACCCGAGCATTGGCGGGGCGCCCGGCGGCCGCGGGCCTCAAACAGCAGCCGCGCCGGCAGGCTCCGGCCATCGGACAGGCGGATTTCGCCGTTGTCCGGCCGGACGCTGGCCACGGCTGCCAAAACAACGCTCACGCCCTCGGCCCGCGCCGCGTCCAGAAGCCCGGCGTCAAAGGCGCCGCGGTCTGCAAGATGCTCGCTGTTCTGGATGCTTTGGAAGGAGCCCCAGCTAACATGTCGCTGCGCTGCGGGCCCGATCCCCGCGAGCGGCAGCCCGTGCCTTGCCAGGATCGCGGCGACGCGGGCGGACATCCCTTCAAAACGCGGCGCGCGCGGCGGCAAGGTTGCCAGCGCCACGCTAAAGCCCGCCCGGGCCAGCAGCACAGCTGCCACCGACCCGGCCGGGCCGCCGCCTGCGATTGCAATGTCAAAGGTGCCAATTTGAGGTGCCATTTGCCTAGGCTGCCCCGGCAGGCTGCCCCTTGTGGCGGACACATCCGGACAACAAGACGACATTTCCGGACAGAATCGGCTGCTGCGGCCAAAGGTGCGGCAATTTTTCTGGAATGGCGGATTTTTACGGTATTCTGGCGCAATCCTGAGGAACTGCGCGATGCCACACACTTACCAGCCCCGGATTTCCGCCTCTACGTTGAGCGACCCGTTGCGGGCCGTTGAATTCATGAATGGTGATGCGGACAGGATATTTCAGGTTTCCGGTATCGGGCCGGATGACCTGACCGGAGAAATCGGCCTGAAGAAGTTCGTGGACTTCTGCGAGCACGCGTCCGGAAACTTGGACCTGCCCGATTTCGGCTGGCGGGTTGGCTCCGTCTTTGATCTGCAAAACCTTGGTGCGCTTGGGGAATTCATCAATCAGGCGCCAACTCTTGGTGCGGCCCTTTCACTGTTCCGCAATGGCTTTTCAATCGTGCAAAGCGACTCTGAATTGCAGCTGACGATTGAGGCGGACAGGGCAATGCTGGCATACAAAATACTGGACCCCGGCATCTGGCCGCGGCAACAGGATGCGGAGCTGACACTGGCCGTTTTCCACAATCTGATCAGGTCTGCGGCGGGGCCGGACTGGCGCCCTGAGCTGGTGTCTTTGGAGCACGAATCAAGCGCGTTGCCAGGGGCCTGCAATGTCGGTCCGCGATGCTCTATTAATTTTGCGGCCAACGCGAACACGCTGGTCTTCCCGGCGAGCCTGCTGGGGCTGCCCTTGCCTGGCCGGGTGAACCCGGCCTTCAAGGAGGTTTCGCAAACGATTGCCTCCACTGCCAGGCAAAGCGAACGCGCTGCGCCCGTTACGGTTCGGGTACGCCGAGAGCTTTTGAAACGTATTGGCCAGGAGAGTTTCGAGCAAACGGTTGTTTCAGCTGCGCTGGGCATGTCCCGCCGGACTTTACGGCGCAAGCTGGAGGAGGAAGGGCAGAAGTTTTCCCGGCTGCTGGCAGGGTGCCGGATGGAAATTGCCAAACGCATGCTGCTGACCCCTGGGACGCAGCTCCATGAGATTTCGGAACGGCTGGGGTATTCGGAAGTGTCCGCCTTCGAACGGGCGTTCAGGCAGCAGGAGGGAGCAACGCCAAGCCAGTTCAGGAAACAGTTTTCTGGCGGCACTCCATAGGCACTCCCTAGGAAGCGGGCGGACACCGGCCAAGCATCAGGGCAGGGCTGAGATCAGGCTGGAAAACCCGGGAAGCAGCCCCGCGGCGTACAATTCGCCCCCGCAGCACAGGCGGGGGCAAATGCGGGTTGACGGACGGGCAGCCCTGCGCACATCGCCGCTGAGGCAATCGAGAGTTACTCGGCTGCGATGGCGCGTTCCGCGTCGGGTTCCTGCCCGAACGGCTCCCACCTCAGGCCGCCGCTGTAGCGCCAGGCAAGCCTGCCCTCGGTGTCCATCGCGATCAGGTGAAGCCAGCGGTTGTCGAACAGTTCCCGAACCCCGGCATGGCGCTCCAGCACGGCAGTCATTGCTTCGCGCGGGGCTTCAATCACCACAGACAGCCGCAGCGGGTCGTGCTGCAAGCCTTCGCCATCGTGCACGGACTGCCACGGCAGGCCCGGGCGGAGGCTTCCGCCGTTTCCCTCCAGCACCCCGATACCGCCAGCCACATTGTGCAGCAGCTTGTTGCCGCCGCCGAACAGGGCCGGCGCGACAGAGGAGCCATAGTACTGCAGGCTGATCCAACTGGCGACCACTACGGGCGCCGTCATGATCAGCTCCAGAACGCCGAAGCCGTCGTCGCTGCGCCAGTCGTAGCTGTGCAGAAAGGCTTGGCCTGACAATCCGCTGGCCTTGGTGCGGTAGCGGGGGGCTGCGATGAAGGCACGGCAGCCGGCCAGGCCCCATTCGGGGCGCAGTTCCGCCCAGTCCTTGGCCCGGCGCATCAGGTCGCCGCCGCTGTCTGCCCGCGGCAGGCGGGCCGCGCGTTCCGCCCTGGCCAGAAGGCCAGCGGCGTCCAGCCAGCCTCTGAGCCGGGTGAGATCTTCCGCATGGGCGCCCTTCGGCACGTCGCCATCGTAAAGAGTGACCGCATCCGTAGTGGTATTGTGCAGAGCCGGAACAAAGATCGTATCGTCCGGAATGCTGATGCCCTTGGCGGCAAGGCCTGCCCGCACCTCAGTGTCGTTCAGGAGGCCGGCAAGCAGGCGTGCGTTCACGTCACCTGCATGGCCGCCGCAGGCGCCGCAATGCAGCGCGCTTTCATGCGGGTTGT
Organism: Leisingera sp. McT4-56; assembly: GCF_020514995.1. Taxonomy (NCBI): domain Bacteria; kingdom Pseudomonadati; phylum Pseudomonadota; class Alphaproteobacteria; order Rhodobacterales; family Roseobacteraceae; genus Leisingera; species Leisingera sp. McT4-56. The sequence continues at coordinate 93,072 of NZ_JAJALF010000005.1, forward strand.
TGGTGACACCGGCACCATGCCCGGCCAGCATGACCACCGGGGCAAAGTTGTCCGTCAGGGACATTGCGCCAAGGATTGCATGCGCCATTCCGATCCGGTCCTCCAGCCCGATCGCCGCATCAAGCCGGGGCGCGGGGCCGGCAGCTTGCTTGCTGCCCGCAGCCAGGGAGTCGCGCAGCAGCTTGCCCGCATAGACCGGGCCTGCCGCCTCGACAAAGGCGAAGGAGGAGACCGCAGCCAGTTTGAAACGGCCCCAGGCGCGTTTCGCCCGCGCCGCATAGCGCTGGTCCAGGTCGCGGGCCTCGGATTCCTTGGCATTGGAGGCGATGGCAGCAGGCAGCAGAACGGGGCCGCGTGCCTCGACCACGTCGGAGGCTTCGGCCTGGTGGGCGCTGGCGAGGCCGAAAAAGCCTGCAAAACCAATTGTGGCGATACCCTGGTCCTGAGCCTCCAATGCGCGGCGGAATACTTCGGACCGCACGTCGATGCAGAAGGCGGCCTGCAGCTTGGGCCGGTCCTGGGCCTGCGGCGCGGGGCCAGCCGAGGTCGCAATAGCCTGTGACAGCCTCCGCTGCTCAGCCCGCTCCACCGCATCCTGCAGCACCGCATCGATGATCATGTCGCGGTCCGGCGTTACCGCGGTTTCGTGCCGGGTCACGGTATCTGCCCACTTGGCTGCGATTTGCTCCTCATAGAGGCCGAAAAGTGCCTCGTCATAAACCATGCGGATGGCAAGAAGCTCGGTCACGGTGTTGTCGCCTTTGCCGTCCAGCTCAGCCTGCCACAGCAAGCCGCGGGCGTACTGCGCCCAGCCTCCCAGGGTGATCAGCCAGCGGTGGAATGCGGTTTCAGCCGCTGCGGTGCTCAGCCCCAGCGTTTCGCAGGCGCGGCCGATGGCGCGCCAATGCGACCGGCTGGAGGCTGCCACGAAGGCGCCAAAGCCGGTTAGCCCATGGATTTCGGGTGTCAGATCGCGCGAGGCAAACTCGCGCCAGGCGGCAAACGCACCGCCGGAGCGGTTCGGCTGCCACAGGGCCTGACCCTGGTCGAAATGGCTGGCTGCCCAGACACCGATGCGGTCCTCGATTAGGCCCGGCCAGTCGACACCTGACACATCGGCAGCCAGCTCGGCGACGGTGGGCAGCGCCTTTGGCACAGGTGCCGGATTGCCGAGGGCAGCTTTGACGTCAGCCAAGCCGGGGCGGCCGAACTGGCCGTCAAAGGCGGCAAGCGCAGCCCGCAGGTCATCCTCTAGGATCTTTCCGGTCTCGAATTGATGTGCCCATTGGGCACGTTCCGGGGTGATCCGGGTTCCGGCCACCCGCGCCATGCGGGCGGCGGTAACAGCCAGCGGTTCGGATGCCTGGCCCAGGAAGGGGTTCACCGCGACGCTGGCCGACAGCGGGAACAGCGGCGGGACAGCCTTGGCTGACCTGGTTGCCTCTGCAACGAGTTCAAGCAACGGGGCGGGGAAGGTTTCGAGTTTTGCAAACATTCCGGGTTCCTTCAGGCAGGGGATTTCTTGGACCAGCCGTTCAGCAGCCTGTCAAAGACCGCATTGGCGTAAAGCCCGTTGGAGAGGTGAACCCGCAGCCCGGCAGCGGCGGGGTGTTGTGCCCAGAGCGGGAAGGTGGACTGGGCCACTGCAACGGCACCGAAACTTGCCAGCGCGAGGAGGATCAGCGCCCATTCCAGCGGGCCGGGCTGAGGTGCGGGCGGCAGCGTCCCGGCGGTCAGCTGCGCGGCGGCCATCTGCAGCAGGAAGTAGCTGACAGAGGCAGCACCGGCGTAGATCACCGTGCGGCGGGTGAGCGCACCTGGTGCGGCATCGGCCAGGCCCTGGGCCAGCAAGTATGCAACACCGAAGATCAGGATTACGCCGAGCGCAATGGCCTGAACCGATTTGCCGTCAAAGCCGAACACTGTGCCGGTCAGAGCATAGATCGCGATAGCGGTGGCAAAGGCCAGCATCACGTTGCGGGTGCTGGGCACGGCGACCGGCCCGGGGCGGCGCAGCGCTGCGACGTAGCGCACTGCACTGCCGGCGCTCAGGAAGGCATGTGCCTTGTAGAGCGAATGGGCCACGATATGCAGCAGTGCCAGCGGAAACAGGGCTAGGCCGCACTGCATGATCATAAAGGCCATTTGGGCGATGGTGGACCAGGCCAGGGAGGTCTTCACGGCAGGCTGGGTCAGCATGACAAGGCTGGCAAACAGCGCGGTGAACCCGCCCAGCATCACCAGCAGCGCCATCACGCCCGGGGCGGCCAGCATCAGATCGGCAAGCCGGATCAGCAGGAAGCCGCCCGCGTTGATCACGCCTGCATGCAGCAGGGCGGAAACGGGCGTCGGGGCTTCCATCACCTCGGTCAGCCATCCGTGCATCGGGAATTGCGCGCAGGCCAGAACTGCTGCCAGTGCGATCAGCACAGCCGCTGCACTGGTCAGCGCGCCTGGATCAATACTGGTCAGGACAGAGGCGATGTCGGTGGTGCCATGACCGGCAATCAGCAGAACCACAGCGCCGGCCAGGGCGATCTCGCTCAGCCGGGCGGCCAGAGCTTTCTTGCGGGCTGCCCGCCGGGCGCCGTTGCGTGACGGGTAAAAAAGCAGCAGGCGGTTCAGCGTCAGGCTGGCGGCGATCCAGGCCGCGGCAAGCTGGATAAGATTGCCCGCCGTCACCAGCAGCAGAACCGCAGCCAGGGTTGCGGCCATCCATCCGGTGAAGGCGCCTTGGCGCTCTTCGCCGTCCATACTGGTGGCGGTGTAGCGCAGGACGATCCAGCCGATAAAGCTGACCAGCGCCAGCATCACTGCGCTGACGGCGTCCAGCCGCACTGAAAGTCCAGCACCCCAGAGACCGATCAACGGCGATGTTCTAGGGCCGTGCAGGACTAGCAGCAGCGCGGACCCTGCCGCGCCGACGAGGGCAGCCAGAGCAGCCCATTCGGCCAGCCGAGGCACGAGGCGGGGGCGGCGGCCTGGATTGCGGAAGGCGTAGTAAGCAGCAGCCAGCAGCACAAGCGGGCTGAGCAGAGGCAGAAAAAGATAACTCATGGTGCTATTTCCTGATTTCAGCGGCCAAGGGTGGTCTGGAAGCGGAAACTAGGGGAGTGTGAGGGTTAGTAAAAATTCATTGTTCATTAGATTTCGTTTTATTAATTAGAATGAATGCCGTTGAACTATCACCATCTCCGCTACTTCTGGGCAGTTGCCCATGATGGCAATCTGACCCGTACTGCGCAGCGATTGAACCTGTCGCAATCGGCTCTGTCCGTGCAGATCAAGCAGTTGGAGGAACGGCTGGGCCATGACCTGTTTGAACGGCGCGGACGGCAGCTTCACCTGACCGAGGCGGGCCGCATCACGCTGGATCATGCGGATGCGATTTTCTCGGCAGGGCAAGAGCTTGTGGCAACATTGCAGGAAACCGGGCGGAGCCGGCAGGCGCTGCGCATCGGGGCTCTGGCAACACTGTCGCGCAACTTTCAGATCAGCTTTCTGCGGCCAATTCTTCAACGCCCCGATGTGGAAGTGATCCTGCGTTCAGGCAGTCCAGCTGAACTCCTGGAGGGGCTGCAGACCCTGAACCTGGATGTGGTGCTGATGAACCGCGAGCCGGCCAGCGACTCGCTCACACCTTATGAAACCCATCACATCGCGGAGCAGGCAGTAGGCATCGTCGGCACGCCTGGCAGACTGCAGCCGGATCGCCCTTTCGTTGAATTGCTGGAGACCCAGCCCTTCATTCTTCCGACTGCGGAAAATTCTATGCGAACTGCCTTTGACGCATTGGCGAGCCGTCTGGGAGTGCGCCCGCAAGTGGTGGCAGAGGTGGACGACATGGCGATGATGCGCCTTCTGGCGCGGGAGGATATCGGCCTTGCGCTGGTGCCGCCGATTGTTGTGCAGGACGAACTGAAATCAGGGCGTCTGGTGGAGGCTTCGGAGCATCCGCGCATCCGGGAGGCGTTCTATGCGATCACCTTGCGCCGGCGTTTTCCAAACCCGCTGGTGCAGGAGCTTCTGGCCAGCACGCCGGATCCGGCTTTGGCGGGCTGACGCCTGTAAAGAGGCTGGAAAAGAAAAAGATCCATATACCCACCAGTGCCGTATCCGGTTTATGCTGACCGAAACCGCAGATATCCAGCCTTTGCGTTCCCCGCTCCACGCGTCGAAGGCACGCCGCGAGGAAAGCAGATACGTGACGCAGAAAGATTCCGGTTTTTCGCAGCAGACCGTCTGGATGATCGCAGTGCGCGATGGGCGCGACCGCGCCGCGTTCGCAGCGCTGTTTGATTATTTTGCACCGCGGCTCAAGGGGTTTGTAATCCGCGCAGGCGCGCCGCCGCCGCAGGCGGAAGAGATCGTGCAGGACGTCATGCTGACGGTCTGGCGTAAGGCCGCAACTTTTGATCCGCACCGGGCGCAGGTGTCGGCCTGGATTTATCAGATCGCGCGCAATCGGCAGATCGACGTGGCGCGCAAGGAAAACCGCCCGGTGCCCGAGGAATTGCGCGAAGAGCCGGGCATAGAACCCGATGCCAGCCAGATTCTGGGTCTGGAGCAGGAGGCGGGGCAGCTGAAACAGGCGCTTGCCCAGCTCAAGCCGGAGCAGCGGGACATACTGGAGAAAGCCTATCTGGGCGAACTGACCCATCAGGAGATCAGCCGCCAGACCGGGCTTCCCTTGGGCACCATCAAGTCGCGGATCCGGCTTGGCCTGCAGCGCCTGAGGCATGAATTGAAGGACCTCATGTCATGAGCGTCATCCGTCATCATATCCCGGACGCCATGCTGGCGTCTTATGCGGCAGGAACCTTGCCGCAATCGTTCTCCGTTGTGGTGGCCGCCCATGTGTCGATGTGTGCACAATGCCGGGCGGCGCTGGAGGCGCATCAGGCTGTTGGCGGGCTGCTGCTAGAGAGCTGCGCGGCGGAGCCGGTGTCCGGCAGATTGCGCCAGGATGTGCTGGCGCAGTTGGATGCGCCTTTCACCCCGGAGCCCTGCTATGACCGGTCAGGCATCTTCCCCGGGCCTGTGGTCGCGGCGATGAAGGGGCGGCAGCCAAAGTGGAAGACGCTGGGCATGGGAGTGCGGCAGGACATACTGATGGCGGATAACTCAGGCTCGGTCCGGCTGCTGTATATTCCTGCAGGGCAGGCGGTTCCGGATCATGGCCACAACGGCCTGGAACTGACCCTGGTTCTGCAGGGCAGCTTCAGCGACGAAACCGGGCAATTCGGGGCCGGCGACTTGGAAGTTGCTGACGAGGAGGTGGATCATACACCTGTGGCGGGCGCAAGCGGACCTTGCATTTGCCTGGCGGCAACCGATGCGCCGCTGCGCTTTCGGGCATTCATGCCGCGGCTGCTGCAACCCTTGTTCCGGATCTGAGAAGGCGGGGAACGCCCGTCACCTGCCACGGTAAAGCAGCCAGTCGGGAAAGAAGGACAGGCTCCGGACTGCCCAGGAAAAAGGTGCGGGGAAGTTGGTCCGGAAGCGGTTTTTGTGCATTGCGGCCAGCACCCGGCTGGCCGCATCCTCCGGATCCATAAGCATCGGCATTCTGAAACTGTTTTTCTCCGTCAGCCGCGTTTTGATGAAACCAGGGTTGACCAGCCGGACAGTCACACCGGTGTTCCGCAAGTCAAAGCGCATGGTTTCGGCAAGGCTGACCAGCGCCGACTTGCTGGCGCCATAGCCCACGGATGCGGGCAACCCGTGGTAGCCCGCCAGAGAGCCGATCAGGGTTATATCTCCCCGGTTTTCTCCCACGAAACGCGGCACGACTTCGCCCAGAACACGCAGGGCTCCGGTAAAGTTCACCTCAAGCATCTGCCGCGCCTTCGCGCTGTCCCAATCCTGTGTGCGCATGGGATCATAGGCGCCTGCGCAGTAAATCAGCCCGTCCAGCTGCGTAATGCCCGCTGCGGCCTGCCGCACGGAGTCATCGTCGGTCACGTCCAGCGGCAGTATGCGCGAACCGGGCAGGCTGCGGGCCAGGCTTTGAAGGCGGTCAGTGTTGCGCGCCGAAAGGATCAGATGCGCCCCCTCCGCGTTCATCCCGCTGGCCAGCGCTCTGCCGAGCCCTTCGCTGGCACCAATGAGCCAATAGGTTTTGCCTTCAAAGACGGTCATTGGCGGGCCTTGGCAAAGTTGCTGCTGTCGGAGACCAAGACTTTTGGCGCGGGCTGTTTTCTAAGGAATGGCGCCCGCTTCACGGCGAGGATTGCCGCCTGCCAGTGGATCAGTGCCAGCACCCGTGCCGCACCCAGAGGGCGCCGCAGAGCGGCGTGCAGCAGGCCGGCACTGGTGGCCGGGCTGCGGCGCCCTTTCAGAGTTGCCAGCACGCCTTGGCTGCCGTTTTCATAGGCGATGCGGATGCTGACATCGCTTTCGCTGAGGTGAAAGTTGAACCGGTAAAGCCCCTCGACCCTCTGAAACGGTGACACATGCATCAGTTTATTCGCTGTCAGCTGGTCGGATTTACGGATCGGCCGGAAATCTTCATGCGCGCAGAAATAGCAATGGCGGCCGCCAAAGGTATTGTTGACCTCGGCGACAAACGCGCAGGGCTGGCCATCGCGCAGGGCAATCCAAAAGCTGACCGGATTGAAGTGAAACCACAGGAAGCTGGGCTGCGTAAGCAGCAGAAGCTGAGTGCCGCGTAAGGGCATGCCCCGGGCAGCCAGCACCCCGCGGAACCAGGCAAGACCATGCCCTTGTCCGCGGCGGCCGCCGTGGTGACGGTCCCAGAGCGACCAGAGATTGAAGCGGTTCCGGGAAATCAGCCGCGGATGGGCATCGCTGAAATCGGTCAGCACGAAATCGACGCCGTAGGTGAACGCGTTCTTCAGCGCGCCGCGGCGGGCATGGAAGGTTTCAGCTTGGACGTGATCCAGTGTCATGCGGTGAATACGGGCAAACTCTGCCGATGGTTCACTTGGACATTAAGCAAAAGCACGAAATGCGGAAAATATTTCTGCAACTGAATGTGATCCGGCTGCCTGGGAGGGCCGTATCCCTTGAACATTGCACCAAAAACGGGATCATCATGTTCGATCAATCCAGTATTGCGCGCAAGAAGATTGCCATCGCCGGCGGCGGCATTTCCGGTCTGGCGGCAGCTTATTATCTATCGCCCTTCCACGATGTGACCCTTTACGAGGCCGCGCCGCGGCTGGGCGGCCACGCCCGCACCGTAATGGCAGGCCGGAACGGTGATCAGCCGGTCGATACCGGTTTCATCGTGTTCAATTATGCGACGTATCCTTATCTGACCCGGCTTTTCCGTGATCTGGATGTGCCGGTGATCAAGAGCGAAATGAGCTTTGGAGCCAGCATCGACGACGGCTGGCTGGAATACGGCCTGAACACGCTGGGTGCGCTGACGGCTCAGAAAAGCAACCTGATCCGGCCTCAGTTCTACAAGATGATCATGGATATCCTGCGGTTCGGAAACCAAGCGGAAGCCGTGGCCCGCGATGACGTCAAGACAATCGGCGCGCTGGTGGAGGAGCTGCGCCTGGGCCGCTGGTTTCGAGATCACTACCTGATGCCGATGTGCGGCGCGATCTGGTCGACACCGGTCGCGGAAGTGGATCAGTTTCCGGCAAAATCCTTGGTGCGCTTCTTCCGCAACCATGCGCTGCTGGCCGGGACTGGCAAGCACCAGTGGTGGACCGTGAAGGGCGGCAGCATTGAATATGTCCGGCGGCTGGAAGCCGCGCTGACGGCCCGCGGTGTCCGCATCTGCACCGGCGCGCCGGTCCGGCAGGTATGGCGCGGCCGTCAGACGGTGTCTGTCGCGGCGGCGGGTGTTCTTCCCGCGGAGTATGATGAGCTGATCCTGGCGTGCCACTCGGATCAGGCACTGGCGCTGCTGGGAGAAGATGCCACCCCGGCGGAGGCTGAGGCGCTGGGCAGCATCCGCTATCAGGCAAATCGTGCCGTGCTGCATTGCGATCCGCGCCAGATGCCGAAGCGCCGCGATTGCTGGTCCAGTTGGGCCTACCGGTCACAGGACGGTGCGATTGGAGTCACCTATTGGATGAATCGGCTGCAAAGCATCCCGGAGAAGGATCCGCTGTTTGTTACTCTGAACCCGTCGAGCGAAATTCCTGCAGAGGCCATTTACGACCAGACTGAGTTCACTCATCCGGTTTTTGACCGGGCGGCCCTGCGGGCGCAGGAACGGATCCGTGCGATGCAGGGGCAGAACCGCACCTGGTTCGCCGGAGCCTGGAACCGGCACGGCTTTCACGAAGACGGTATTGCCAGCGCCATGCGCATCGTGCGCTGCCTGGCCAGCCCGCCCCGAGCAGAAGGATTGGAACATGCGTTTTACCAGCAAGGCCCTGAAGACGAAATTTCTGTCCAGCTGTGAGCGTCTCCGTGAAGGCCGGCTGATCCTGCGCACACCAGAGGGCGAGCGCTACAATTTCGGCACTTCCGGCCCTGAGGCGGAGATGGTGATCCGGGACTGGTCAGTGGTGCCGGCGATGGCCGCGCATGGCCAGGTCGGTCTCGGCGAAACCTATGTGGAAGGGCTGTGGGATACGCCTTCGATCGAGACACTGATGTCGGTTGCGATGCGCAACCGCGATCACCTGGCGGCCTACGACCAGGCCAGCCCGCTGAACCGCGCCCGGTTCCGGCTGGCCGACACCCTTTTGCGCGCCAATTCCCGGCGCGGCGCCCGCCGCAACATCCGCGCGCATTATGATGTCGGGAATGAGTTCTATGCGCTGTGGCTTGACGAGGGGATGACCTACTCTTCAGCCCTGTTTGACGAGCCAGACAGCGATCTGGCCCGCGCCCAAATCCGAAAGAACGCCCGCATCCTGTCCCGGCTAGGCAGCGGCGGGCAGGTTCTGGAGATCGGATGCGGCTGGGGCGGATTCGCGGAACAGGCGGCGCAGGAAGGGCGCGACGTGACCGGCATCACCATATCGCGCAACCAGCACAGCTATGCTGATGCCCGGCTTGACGGGCGCGCCGATATCAGGCTGTGCGACTACCGGGATATTGAAGGCACCTATGACAATATCGTCTCAATCGAAATGGTTGAGGCGGTTGGGGCCCGGTACTGGCCCAGTTATTTCTCCGTGCTCAAGCATAAGCTGGCCGGTGACGGGCGGGCCGTGCTTCAGGCCATCACGGTAAAGGACAGTTTCTTCCCTACCTACCGGACCTCTTCTGACTATATCCGGCAGTATGTGTTTCCTGGCGGGATGCTGCTGTCGGACCGCGTGATCCGCACCCAGGCACAACAGGCCCGGCTGCAGGTGCGCAATAGTTTCGCATTCGGCCAGGATTACGCCCGCACCTGCCGGATCTGGGCCGAACGCCTCGCGGCGCTGAGGCCGCGGGTCCTGAAAATGGGTTACGGCGAGGCCTTCTGCCGCAATTGGCAGTACTACCTGGAGATTTGCGCAGCGTCCTTTGCTGTGGGGCACACTAATGTCGTGCAGGTGGAGCTGGAACATGCCCCGCTTCATGCATAATTGCCTGTCCGCACTGGGGCTCGCTGTGGCACTAGCGGGGGCCGTGCAGGCCTCGGTCATCGAGCGCGCGCTGCCAGGGGCCGAACTGCGCGGCGAGTCCACCTTCCGCTTTGTCGGAGTGCCGCTCTACAAGGCTCGGCTATTCACCCATGGCGGCGCACCGCTGGACTGGAGCCGGGATTTCGCCCTGGAGCTGACCTACCTGCGCTATCTGAGCGGTGCTGACTTGGTGGAAAGCACCCTGCGCGAGCTGGAGCGCCTTGGCGGCGCACCGCCGGTGCGCGGGCAGCTGGAACGCTGCTTCCGGGATGTGAGGAGGGGCGACAGCTATGCCGCCGTGTCCAAGGGGCCTGACAGGATCGGCTTCTGGAACAACGGTCAGCGGGTCTGCACGCTGAGCCATCCCGGCATCAAGGGCCGTTTCATGGCGATTTTCCTGGGGCCGGACACCCGTTCAGCCTCCTTTACCCGGCGCTTAAAGGGGGAGTGATGGTCTATCCGCGCGTCAGCCTATATGCGCTGATGCTGGCGGCGGCCGGCATCCCTCTGTACATCCATTTGCCGCGGTTTGCCTCGGTCAATCTGGGAATTAACCTGGCCACCGCCGGGGGCCTTCTGCTGGCTGTCCGGATCGTGGATCTTGTGCAGGATCCGGCCTTTGGCTGGGCCGTCGACCGCTGGCCGGGGGCGCAGACGGTCTTTGCGCTGGCCGCAGCGGCGGGGCTGGCCGCGGGGTTTCCGCTGCTGTTCATGATGGCGCCGGGGCCGCATGCCGCGCTGCGGCTGGGCGGCGTGCTGGTACTGCTGTTTTCAGCCTACAGCCTTGGCATGATCCTGCTTTACGGACGCTCCGCCGCACTGGCCAGCCAGCCGGACGCTTCCGCGCTGACGGATCTGGCCGCCTGGCGCGAGGCCGGAATGCTTGCAGGCGTGATCCTTGCTGCCGCGGCCCCGGCAGCATTGGCCGCGCTGGGCGCAGGCGGTCGGGGGTATCCGGCCTTTGGCCTGTTCTTGGGAGCGATTGCCCTGGCAGCAGGCCTCTTGTCGCTGCCGCTTTGGCGGCGTCCGGCTCCGGCGGCGCGGCAGCTGTCGCTGGCCGGGCTGCGGCAGGCAGGCGCCCTGCGGCTGCTGGTGCTGGCAATGGTGAACGCGCTGCCAGTGGCGGTCACTTCAACCCTGTTCCTGTTTTTCACCGAGGACAGGCTGCAATTAGCTGGTATGGCCGGGCCACTGCTGATCCTGTTCTTCCTGAGCGCTGGCCTCAGCGTGCCTGCCTGGGCTGCTCTCAGCCGCCGGATCGGGGCCAGGGCCGCTCTGCTGATGGCGATGCCTTTAGCCATCCTCAGCTTCGCCGGGGCGGCGCAGCTTGCCCCGGGCAATCTTGCAGGTTTTGCCGTGATCTGCCTCGCCTCCGGCGCGGCACTGGGGGCGGATATGGTTCTGCTGCCGGCCATGTTTTCCATCGCCCTTGCCCGGGCGGGGCTCAAGGCGTCGCTGGCATTCGGCATCTGGTCCTTTGCCGGCAAGCTTGCGCTTGCACTGGCGGCCTTTGCGACCTTGCCGATGCTGGAGCGCAGCGGCTTTACGCCCGGTTCCGCAAACAGCGCTTCCGCCCTTGCAACACTCAATATCTTCTATGCCGTTGTGCCTTGCGTCCTGAAGCTGGGCGCCTTTGCGCTGGTTCTGGCACTTCCCACGGAGGAAAAAACCGCATGAAACTACTTGCTGCAATCCTGCTGATCGCCCTGGCTGCGATTCTTGCCAAATCCCTGTTCTTCAGCTTTCGCGCGCAAACCCCTGCGGACTATGCGGCTTCAGGACCAGAGTTCTCGCTTAAGACCCATTTGTCGGGGGAGATTTTGTCGGAAGGGCTGATCTTCGGCCCGGACGGCCGGATGACAAACAGCTTCACCGCCCGGATGCACGGCGAATGGGAGGGAAACACCGGCACGTTGAGCGAAGAGTTCACCTATTCCAATGGCCGTAACCAAAGCCGCAAATGGTTCCTGACACTGGGGGAGGGCAACAGTTTCACCGCCACAGCAGAGGACATCGTGGGCGAAGCGCAGGGGGTGGTGTCCGGCTCCACTGTGCGGATGGAGTATGAAATCATCCTGCCGGAGGAATCCGGCGGACACAGGCTGAAGGCGACGGACTGGCTGTATCTGACGCAAAGCGGGGTTATCCTGAACAAGTCGGAAATGCGAAAGTTCGGTGTCAAGGCAGCGGAGCTCATTGCCACCATGCGTCCGGCTGACAGGTAGCGTTAAAACTGCTTGCACTTACGCCCTTTGCGGCAAGCCGGGAATTGAAGGGCCTTTCTCAACTGGCGGGAAACGGATCTGGTTGCCGAAACCCGCGTGCGGGAACGCCATGATTTGCACTTGCAGCAGCATAGCCCACTGCTGCGCTGGTGGGATCAGGAACCTGCGGCAGTTGCACTTATGAACGGGGCCGGTTGCGGAGGGGAAGGGGAGGTACTAGCCGGCCAAAGGCGCAACCGGTATGTTCCAGACTTTCCGTCAGATTTCCTTCGGTAGAACCGGCGCTGTTTTTTCCAGTGACAGCTCTGCGTCAGAGAATTTCCAAGGTCCGCGCACGCCTTTCACGCCCTCCGGTTCAATCACCATGCCGCGGAATTGGACCTGCGGGTCGTTGAAGGCTTCCCCGATCGAGTTTATCGGCCCTGCCGGGACCGTGGCGGCTTCGAGCGCGGCCAAAAGGTCCCCCGAAGCCCAGCATTCGAGAGACTTTTCCAGCTCGGCTGTCAACGCTTGGCGGTTTGCGACTCGCAATCCGTTGCTGGCGTAGTCCGGTACTTGCAGCAGATCAGGCCGCTCAATCACTTTGCAGAAACGCTGGAACTGCCCGTCATTCCCAACTGCCAGAATGATGTGGCCGTCAGCGGTTGGTAGAACCTGATAGGGGGAAATGTTGGGGTGGTCATTGCCCTTACGCACGGGGCTTTCGCCGGTGGCCAGGTAGTTCATCGCTTGGTTTGCCAGCATCGCGGTGGCGCAATCCAGCAAGGACATGTCCAGATGCTGCCCCTTACCCGTGCGGTGCCGCTGCTCAACGGCTGCAAGAATGCCGATGGTGCCATAAAGGCCCGTGACCACGTCCGTTACCGCAACACCGACCTTTTGCGGCTGCTGGCCGGGTTCACCGGTGATGGACATCAGGCCGGACAGGCCCTGGATCAGAAAGTCGTAGCCTGCACGCTCGGCATAGGGGCCATCCTGGCCAAACCCGGTAATCGAGCAGTAGATCAGGCGCGGGTTCACTTCCTTGAGGCTGTCGTAGTCGAGGCCGAATTTCGCAAGCCCGCCAACCTTGAAATTTTCGATCAGAATATCCGCGCAGCGGATCAGTTCCAGCACCTTGCTGCGGCCTTCCTCGGTGCGGAAGTCTGCGGTGACACAGGTTTTCCCGCGGTTTGCAGCGTAGTAGTAGGCGGCTGTTTTGTCTCCGTCCCGTTCGATAAAGGGCGGGCCCCAGCTGCGGGTGTCGTCGCCGCTTTCCGCTTCCACCTTGATGACCTCGGCGCCGAGATCGGCAAGCGACTGACCAATCCAGGGACCGGCAAGAATACGGGCAAGTTCAACAACTTTCAGGCCTTCGAGAGGAGACATGCGGATGTCCTTTTGAGTGCGGTCCTAATTGGCCGAAGCAGGTTACAGGTAGGGCGGTGTGCAAGCCGAGATGACTTCGGCGGGGCGGTCGGAGATATTGCGGAACCGGTGCGGTTCCCGGCTGTTGAACAGGTAGGCATCGCCTGCTTTCAGCACCCGGATCTCGCTGCCGACAGTGACTTCAAGCTCTCCCAGGATTACGATGCCGCCCTCGTGGGCCTCGTGCTCAATCATTGAATTACCGGTGTCGGCCCCGGCTTCATACCGTTCGTGCAGGATTTGCAGGCCATGTGCCTTGGCGTCGCCAACCTGCCTGATGGCAATCCTGCGGCGCGACGGGTCGCTGTCCTGATAAAGCAGGCTCGTCAGGTCGCGCAATTCGGACGGGGTGAAAAACGGCTGATGGTTTGCCGCGGCTTCCGGCTCGAAAAACTCTGACATGCTGATCCCGAAGCCGCCCAGGATTTTGCGCAATGATGCCACCGATGGGCTGCTTTTGTTGGTTTCTATCATTGAGATCTGACCGTGCGGCACGCCCGCCGCATCTGCCAGCTGTCTTTGCGATAAGCCGAATTGCGTTCTGAGCTCTCTAAGGCGGGCGCCTACGTCAAATTCCTGCGTCATTTTTTGCATCTCCATAACTGCCAGGATGCTGAGTGGGCGAATCCTGCGATGCTTGGTATCCGTCACTATCAGCGATCAATATCTTGAGCAAGGTGAGCGCGTTCTTTCAATGCCTTTCAACAGATCTCGGCCCAAGGTGGCCTGGACCCATAGGTAAATACTCTTCGCTTATCAATTGGCCCGGGACGGATGTCAGCAATCACCGCCGAGCCCGAACGAATGGCTTCAAAACCGCCTCGCCGGAATTCCTGCAAACACAGCACGCTACCGTGTTCCCTGATGTGCAGGCCGCGCCTGGAGCTGTTGGCGCAGGGCGCTTCCAGCGATCCACAGAGCCAGATTTCACTTTGTATTCGTGCTTGAGGTGTTTGCTAGAATGGCTTCGCTTCGCTTCCCGCTCAGAACCGGTCTGGGGACAGGGCCGCAGAGCGCGTGACGGAAGCCGACAATGAAGGCAATCCAGCCGCAGCACCAGAACACAGCTGCAGCGGCGATCAGGCCATCAGCAAATGCCGAAAAGAGCGGAACCGACAGCCGGATCCAGACCGTGAGCCAGATCAGAACTGCTCCGGCGGTAAACCCAGTGCGGGCGCGCATGACGCCGTCGCTGGAATGGGCGCCGGCCCGTCCGGCGATGGCCATGATCAGCCCGGACATCGCTCCGATGGTGATGGAATGAAGGGCAGCAGACGACGGGTAGTCAACCAGGCCGAGGCCGGCGGCGCCCGCGGCCAGCGCGCCAAAGGGCAGCCAAAGCCAGGCCAGGTGCAGTGCTGCCAGCAGCGGGTTGGAAAGGGCAACCGCCGTGCGCCAGCCCAGCGTGGACCAGAACATGGCTATGGCGGCTGCAGTCAATACGGTATCTGCGGCCGCGGTGGCTCCGGCCAGCTGCAACGCCAGCACCAGCACCAGCAGGCCCTGGGAAACAGCCCGCATCTGCGGGCGTTCCCGGACCTGCACCGCTGTGCGGTCTGACAGCGCCAGCCAATTGCGGGTGAAGGCGGGGATCGCCCGCGAGCCGACGCTGAACAGAAGGAGGGTCAGGCCGGTCAGAGTATATTGCGCAAGGGCCAGGCTGCTCCAGACATTTCCGGTGGCGGCATTTGCCAGGTAAACAGCCTCCGCCAGGCCCAGGGCCAGAACGGCGGCAGCAAACCCCAGTTTGCGAAATGCCCGGACCGTGATCAGCTCGTGCAGGATGTACCCGGCAAGGCAAAGGAAAAATGCGGCGTTCAAGAACAGAAGGACAGCAAGCGGCGCCGCCGCGGATATTGCTGTCGCGGCGCGGGCCAGCAGCCAGAGCGAAACCAAAACCTTCAGGCCGGTGCCGCGCAACGGTGGCCGCCCTGTCCAGCCCGGCAGCGCCGTCAGGAGGTAGCCGCCGATGGCGGCCGGCGCAAAGCCGAAGAGCAGCTCATGAACATGCCATAGCACGGCAGGCGCCAGACCGGGCTCTGGCAGCCCCAGTTGCACGCCCAGCGGCCACCAGGCGACAGCCAAAAGCGCGCATAGGAACGCCGAGAGGAACAGCGGCCGGTACGGGGCCTGCCAGAACGCGCTGAGGTCCCGGCCTCGGATCACGATGGTGCTGGATCAGCGGACCAGGACACACCGCTTGGCCCGGTCAGAAACCCGTCGCTCAGGCGGGTTTGCGGGGAAGTCTCTTGCACATTCGCGGCAATGCCACCTGGGGGCAAAGCGCCATTGGCCCGGTCGCGGTAGGCTTGGCACAGCCGGATGAACCCCTGAGACTGCGGCGACAGGCGCAGGGCGGATACCCCGGCTTCGGCCAGAGCCTCAATCTGGTAGTCGGCGCAGGCATAGCTGTGCGACAGGGTCTGAACCCCATTCATTGCCATGAAGGGCTGATCTTCCAGCGTCCGCACCTCAAGCCCGTCGGGGTCATCCTCGCAGGCGAATTGGCAATTGTCCTTGGTTCGTTTGTGAAGCCGGGCATGGTAGCAGCGCCCTGAGATAGCCAGCGGCAGCCGCCCGTGGCCCCAGACCTCAATGGCAACGCCCATCTCCCTTCCTGCGCGGGTGAGTGTCTCAACCGAGGCAAGCGGCAGTTCCGGCGGCAGGCAGACACGGGTGGCCCCCAGCGATGCCAGCCACGCCAGGGTGCCCTCGTTGTAGACATTGACCAGCGGCCCGACGTGAAAGCCCATGCCCTGGGGCAGATGCGCAAGCGCCGTCAGATCGTTGATTTCGACCGTCACCCCCATCGCCGCAAGGTCCGCCGTCAGCTTGCGCTCGCGCTTGAGCGTGACAAGGGCAAGGCTCGTCAGCACTGCCTCCTTGCCCGCTTCCGCCAGCAGGGAGAGTGCCTCAGGGATGCGGTCCTGGTAGAAGGGAAGGCGTTTGGAGCAGACCAGCTCGCCCAGAACAACACGGTCAACAGGGGCCTCGGCCAAAGCGCCGTAAAACGCGCTCCAGCTTTCGGCCGGCCAGAAGAATTGGTTCGGCCCGACAGTCAGTTCCATTCTGTTATCTCCAGGTTTTCTTGTAGGCGCCTGTGGTCATCGCCTGGCCTTCGGACAGCCGCGCCAGCATGCCCTGCGGCAGCGGCTGGCCTGCTTCCAGCGCATCAACGGCAGCGCGGAAGTTGCGCACAACCTGCGCCACATAGGACTTCGAGCGCTGTCGCCCTTCGATCTTCAGTGCGGTGACACCGGCCTTCTGAAGCTGAGGGATCAGCTGTTCCGCGTTGAGGCTGACCGGGTCTTCAAACAGGTGGCCGGTCTGGCTGCCTGCTGAGAAGCAGCCCTTGCACAGGGTCGGATAGGGCGCCGGCTCGTCTTTGGCCACGCGGTGGATGGTAAACCCGCCCAGCTTGGCGTCCAGGGCGCCGTCGTCGTCGCGGTATTCCACATGGCTGGCGGGGGAGCAGACCCCGTTCATGTTCGGAGACAGCCCGGTTGCGTACGACGAGAGCGAACAGCGCCCCTCGGCCATAACGCACAATCCGCCAAAGACAAAGACTTCGGTTTCCACTTCTGTTTCGGCGTTGATCGCCGCGATTTCCGGCACAGAAAGAACGCGCGGCAGCACCACCCGTTTCACACCGAATGTGCCGGCATAGAAATTGATGATGTCGGCATTGGCGGCGGCGGCCTGAACCGAAAGATGCAGCCGCAGGCCGGGTTTGCAGCGTGCGGCGTAATCCAGCAAGCCGGGGTCCGCCAGGATCACCGCATCCGCACCGGATTGCGCGGCATCGTCAATGGCTCTGTGCCAGAGCGCCTGATCGCCTGCGCGGGGGAATGTGTTGATCGCCACCAGCACCTTGGCGCCGTGATCATGTGCTATAGCCACCCCTTCGCGCATTTCGGCGCGGTCAAAGTTGAGGCCTGGGAAATTGCGGGCGTTGGTCTCGTCGTTGAAGCCGCAATAGACCGTGTGCGCCCCGGCCTTGACAGCCGCGCGCAGTGCCGCGGGGGTGCCTGCCGGGCAGACGATTTCCATCACCATGCCGCTTCCTCCTCTGGCCGGGCCAAAGGAACGCCCGTGCGCCGCTCGGCAAATGCAACCGCGCGCAGCAGGAACCGTGCAAACGGCCCGGACAGGGCGGCGATTTCCTGCGAGATATCCAGTTCGGCGTCGTCCACCGCATTGCGCAGTGCCAGCGCTGCGGCGGTATCGCCCTCGATCACCAGGTCCCGCGAAAAGAACAGCGCGTCTCCGTCATAGACCCCATGCACCAGCCCCAGAAGCGCTGCCAGCGGGCCGGATATCCGGGCATCGCCTTCGCAATGTCCGCGCACCGCGCGGACTTTCGGCTGGCCCTCGTTGGGATCAAGGCAAAGAAGTACGGGCAGATCAGTGGGGGCCAGGACAAACCTCTTGCGGCTGTGCTCGCCCAGGCGGCGGAACAGGCCCGGGTGGCGCTTGGCGATGCGCCGGGAACAGGCCGTGAGCGAAAGCGACAAAGGAGCAAGGGGTGCGACGCGCAGCAAACGCGCAAGGGCTGCCGGGCAATTCGGGATCTGTGGCTGGGCGTGTGGCAAAATAAATCCTTTCCCGCCGGTGGCTTCGACTGCAGCGGGTGTATGGCCCCGCACGCGGCCAGAGTTTGACGGCGGACAAATTCGCAGCCGGAAACTTTGCTAGGGATCGGCGGAAATCAGTACTGGAGCGGTCCAATTCGTACTTTTCCGCCATATCCCAGCCTCCGCCATTTCCTCGATTGGTGCGCTTCAACCGGGCAGTTTCAGAAAGTCGGCGATGCGGTCTCCGTCCGCCATCAGATGACGGCGGTGCACCGGGCAGTGCTGGAAGCCGGCGGCCCGGTGCTGCAGTTCGACCGCCCGGTGCTGGACAGCGGCCAGGCG
Organism: Leisingera sp. McT4-56; assembly: GCF_020514995.1. Taxonomy (NCBI): domain Bacteria; kingdom Pseudomonadati; phylum Pseudomonadota; class Alphaproteobacteria; order Rhodobacterales; family Roseobacteraceae; genus Leisingera; species Leisingera sp. McT4-56. The sequence goes on from NZ_JAJALF010000005.1 coordinate 111,168, forward strand.
TCGGGCATTCCGGTTGTGGTGAACCTGTTCGGGACGGCTGAGCGCGTGGCGGCCGGCCTTGGGGTGCCGCAGGACGGCCTGGATGATCTGGGGAGTTTTCTGGCGGCCCTCAGGTCGCCTGCTCCGCCGGACGGCCTGCGCGATGCCTTGTCCCGCTGGCCCATGCTCAAGGCAGCGCTGGCGACCAGGCCGAAGATGGTGAAAACCGCTCCGGTTCAGGCCATCACCCGCGAGGGGCCTGATGCCAGCCTTGATGGCCTTCCGGTGCAGACCCACTGGCCGGGGGATGCCGGGCCGCTGATTACCTGGCCGGTTGTGATAACCCGCCCGCACGGCAGCGCCGCAGAAAACGTCAACAGTTACAATGCCGGGGTCTACCGGACCCAGGTTCTGGACCGCTCGCGGCTGATCATGCGATGGCTGCCTCACCGCGGCGGCGCTGCGCATCACCGCAGCTGGGCCGGGCAGGGGGAGCCGATGCCGGTTGCCGTGGTTCTGGGGGCGGATCCCGCCACGCTGCTGTCTGCCGCGCTGCCCTTGCCGGAAACCGTGTCAGAGCTGACCTTTGCCGGCGCCCTCAGCCGCGCCCGCCCGCGTCTGGTGCCCTGCAAGACCATCCCGCTGATGGTGCCCGCCGATGCAGAGATCGTTCTGGAGGGCTGGGTGTCCGCATCAGAGACCGCACCCGAAGGCCCCTTTGGCGACCATACGGGCTATTACAACCCGGCAGAGCCCTTTCCCGTCATGCAGATAAGCGCGGTGACGCACCGCGAGGATCCGCTGTATCTCTCCACCTATACCGGCCGGCCGCCGGATGAGCCTGCCATCATCGGCGAGGTGTTCAACCGGCTGGCCCTGCCAACGGTGCGGGCGCAGATCCCGGAGATCCGCGACCTGTGGCTGCCGCCCGCCGCATGCTCCTACCGCATTGCCATCGTCAGCATTGACAAACGCTACCCTGGCCAGGCGCGCCGGGTGATGATGGCGCTGTGGGGGATGCTGCCGCAATTCAGCTACACCAAGATGATGATCGCTGTGGATGCCGATGTTGACCCGCGGAGCTGGGATGACATCGCTTGGGTATTGGCCACCCGCATGGACCCGTCCCGCGATGTTATGATGCTCGAGAATACGCCGATGGACTACCTTGATTTCGCGTCGCCGCAGCCGGGATTGGCGGGCAAGATCGGTATCGATGCCACCACGAAAATTGGCAGTGAAACGGCCAGGGAATGGGGGCAGGTCATGCAGGGGGATGCCAAGGATCAGGCCTTTGCCGCTGACCTAGTGGCCCGGCTGATGCCGGAGCTGACCGCATGAGCGCGCAGCGGGTTGTGCTGGGGGTTTCAGGCGCTTCCGGTGCGATGCTCAGCCTTGCAGTTGCCCGGCGCCTGCAGAAGCTTGGCGTGGAGATCGACCTGGTAGCCAGTGCCGCGGCAGAGAGGACCCTGGCTCAGGAATGCGGACCGGAGGCCGTGGAAACCCTCAGGGGCCTGGCTGCGCGATGCCACCCGGTGCAGGACATCGGGGCGGCCATCGCATCCGGGTCGGTGCCGGTGGCAGGGATGATCGTTGCGCCGTGTTCGATGCGGTCACTGGCCGCAATCGCGCACGGGTTTGATGATAATCTGCTGACGCGGGCGGCCGGTGTTCAGCTCAAGGAGCGCAGGCGGTTGGTTCTGCTTGCGCGCGAGACTCCGCTGACCTTGGCCCACATCCGGAACATGGCGGCAGTGACGGAAATGGGTGCCATTGTAATGCCGCCGGTTCCTGCATTCTATCTGGCGCATGACACCCTGGCACAGGCCGCCAGCCAGGTTGCCGCCCGGGCGGTTGACATGCTGGCGCTGTCCGCCCCCTGCGCGCAGCGATGGTCGCCGCAGCACAGCGGCTGATCTCGCGGCCGGCGGCGGAAGCGCCTGAACAAATCGGTTATGGCGGCCGCCCGGGATGGGAAGCCGTCGCCGCGGGTTGGCTCGGTTTGAAGCAAAATACGTGAGCCCCAGGATCCGTGAGGCGAAGCGGGGAGGCCCAGGAAGGGAAGCAATTGCTTTCCCTTAGGTCAGCCTGCCCGGAAAGCCGCAATGAACGCCAGGATTGCTGATACGCTCTAGCCAAGCCCCAGAACCCCCCATAGACTGGCTTGAACAAAGACAGCTGGAGTTCCTCCCCCTATGACACCTTTCGCAATTGCTGGTGTTCAAATGCACGTTGGCGCTTTGCACTCGAATGTTGAGGCAATGCGCCACCGGATTGAAATACTTATGGCCCGCTTCCCCTGGACGCAGATGGTTCTGTTCTCCGAACTGGCGCCCTACGGACCGCTTGACCGCTTTGCCCAGCCGTTTCCCAACGACGTGGTGCAACAGTTCCAGGAGGATGCCCGCCGGTTCGGCATCTGGCTGATTCCTGGATCGATGTTCGAAAAGACAGAGGACGGCCGGATCTTCAACACCTCCGTGGTGATCAATCCGCAGGGGGAGATCGTCGCCAAATACTCCAAGATGTTCCCCTTCCGCCCGTATGAGGCAGGGATTTCGGCGGGCACCGAGTTTTGCGTGTTCGACGTGCCGGGGGTGGGCCGTTTCGGCTTGTCGATCTGTTATGACATCTGGTTCCCGGAAACCACCCGCCAGCTGACCAGCCAGGGCGTCGAAGTGCTGCTGCACCCGGTGCTGACCGGCACCACTGACCGGGATGCGGAGATTGCAATTGCCCGCGCGACTGCGGCGCAGTTCCAATGTTATGTCTTTGACGTCAACGGGCTGGGCGCAGGCGGCGTCGGCCGGTCGCTGGTCGTGGATCCTTCGGCCACCGTGCTGCACCAGTCGGCGGGCCAGGAAGACATGTTCCCGATCGAGATCGACCTCGATCAGGTCCGGCGGCAGCGTGAAACCGGCCTGAAAGGGCTGGGGCAGGTGCTGAAAAGCTTCCGCGACCGCGAGGCCGAGTTCACCGTTTACGACCGCGCCAGCGGCGCGGATGCCTATCTCAAGACACTGGGGCCGCTGGAAACGCCGGGGCAAGGGTCGCCGCGCGGTTTGCAAACCGCCGATCCCAGAAGCTCGCTGGAGAATTTGGAACAGACTTTCTATTCGCCGCATAATTTCTCTGTCTTCCCAGGGAAGACAGGCTCAGATTAACCGGACTGGAGGGCGGCACCGGTCCTGACGCGTCAGAAAGGAGGCAGGTTTTGAACTTGCACTCGCGTAAGAAGACGTTGCCGTCGATCCGGGACTACTACAGCGCGACACAGCTTCGCGCGGACAGGTGGAGCGCATTGCGGGAGGCCGCTGAAGGCCTCGCGCGGCACCGCAAGGAAGGCCGAAAGAGCGAGAAGCTCCTGAAAACGGCGGAGCATCTGTTCGAGGTGCTGGCCCCGATCGAGCAATACTGGGCGTTTCCGGGGATACATGCTTTTGAACATCTCCGCCGCCTTTTGCAGCATGGCAATGCCGACGACTTGTCAGTGTCCATCCGCCGCATTGCCAGGGCGCTGACCTCCGGCGCCTACCGGCGGCGGTCTATTCCGCTTTCGTCAGAGGAAATCGACAACGAGGACTATGAGGATGAGGCCTCGCTCGCGCCGGAAGCGCGGGCGCTGGGCCGTCCCTATTTCGAGGTTCTGATCGTTGACGACGTGACTGAATCGCAGGAGCGCTTCCTGCGGCAGAACCTGCTCCGCATGCGCCGGGTCGAGGATCAGTTCATCTATGAGCCGGTGATCGTGCCCTCGCTGGAAGACGCGCTGATCGGCATCCTGTTCAATTACAATGTGCAGGCCGTGGTGGTGCGCCCGGGGCTTTCGCTGAAGTCCAAGATCGACCTGCCGATCCTAAGCCAGTATCTGACGCGGGTCAGCGAGGAGGAGGCCGTCGATGCGATCGAGCCTCATGAATACGGCCCCGAGGCCTGCCGCCTGATCGAGAAGATCCGCCCGGAACTGGATGCCTATCTGGTCACTGACCGGTCAGCTGAGGACATTGCCGGGCTGGACTTGGGACGCTGCCGCCGCGTGTTCTACAACCAGGAGGATTTCCAGGAACTGCACCTGAACATCCTGCGCGGGGTGGACCGCCGTTATAAATCGCCGTTCTTCACCGCGCTCAAGGAATATTCAAAGCAGCCCACCGGCGTTTTCCACGCGATGCCGATCAGCCGCGGCAAGTCGATCAGCCGCTCACATTGGATCCAGGACATGGGGGCGTTCTACGGCTCCAATATTTTCCTTGCGGAAACCTCCGCCACCTCGGGCGGCCTCGACAGCCTGCTGGAGCCGCGCGGCCCGATCAAGGAAGCCCAGGACATGGCAGCGCGGGCGTTCGGGGCCAAGCATACGTTCTTTGCCACCAACGGCACTTCGACCTGCAACAAGATCGTGGTGCAGTCGGTGGTGCGCCCCGGCGACATTGTGCTGGTGGACCGCGACTGCCACAAGTCGCACCACTACGGGATGGTGCTGGCAGGCGCCAGCGTGGCCTACATGGACAGCTACCCGCTGCATGAGCATTCGATGTACGGGGCGGTTCCGCTCAGGGAAATCAAACACACCCTGCTGCAGCTCAAGGCGGCGGGCAAGCTGGACCGGGTGAGGATGGTCTTGCTGACCAACTGCACCTTTGACGGCATCGTATATAACGTGCGGCGGGTTATGGAAGAATGCCTGGCCATCAAGAAGGACCTGATTTTCCTGTGGGACGAAGCCTGGTTTGCCTTTGCGCGGTTTGACCCGACCTACCGCCAGCGCACTGCCATGGGTGTTGCCAACACGCTCAGGGGCACGCTGCGCAGCGAGGAAACGGCGGAGGCCTGGAAGGCGCAGCAGGAAGCGCTGAAGGACGCCGATGAGGAGACCTGGCTGAACACCCGGCTGGTGCCGCCGCCGGATGCGCGGGTACGGGTCTATGCAACCCAGTCCACCCACAAGACGCTGACATCGCTGCGTCAGGGCTCGATGATCCATGTCAACGATCAGGACTTCAAGGGCGAAGTCGAGCAGGCCTTTCATGAGGCCTATATGACCCATACCTCGACTTCCCCGAATTACCAGATCATCGCCTCACTGGATGTCGGCCGCAGGCAGGTGGAGCTGGAAGGCTTCGAATTTGTCCAGAAGCAGATCGAAACCGCGATGTCGATCCGCCGCGCCATTTCCGACAACCCCTTGCTTAACAAATATTTCCGGGTGCTGACCGCCGGCGACATGATCCCCGAAGCCTTCCGGGAAAGCGGGGTTGAGGCCTATTATGATCCCGACCACGGCTGGGCCGACACCTGGAACATGTGGAGCCAGGATGAGTTTGTGCTGGATCCGACCCGTGTCACCCTGGCGGTGGGCGGCACCGGCTGGGACGGCGATACCTTCAAGACCAAGATCCTGATGGATAAGTACGGGATCCAGATCAACAAGACCTCCCGCAACACGGTGCTGTTCATGACCAATATCGGCACCACGCGCTCTTCGGTCGCCTATCTGATCGAGGTGCTGGTGGAGATTGCCAACGATCTGGATGATCTGCTGGACGATGCCTCGAAGATGGAGCGCCGGTCGTTTGAGAACCGGGTCTCAGCATTGGTGGAGCACGTGCCGCCCTTACCGGACTTCAGCCGTTTCCACGATGCCTTCAGGGCTGGCAGCGACACACCGGAGGGCGATATCCGCACCGCCTTCTTCCTCGCTTACAACGAGGACAACTGCGACTACATCCCAACCGATGACAGCCTGATGGAGCGCCTGGAAGCAGGCGAGGAGCTGGTGTCATCCAGTTTCATCATCCCCTATCCGCCCGGTTTTCCGATCCTGGTGCCTGGCCAGGTCATCAGCCCGGAGATCCTGTCGTTCATGCGGGCGCTCGACGTCAGCGAGATCCACGGCTACCGCGCCGACCTGGGCCTGCGCGTTTTCACCAAGGAGGCCTTGAAGTCCGTCCAAAAGTAGAAGTCCGAAGATCAATTAGAAAAATCAGGGAGACGTTACATGCCGAAGAAAGTTCTGAACAACATTTCGGAGATCCGCCGCTATTTCCACACCAATTCGGACCCGATCTATTTTGTCTCAGCGACGAACTTCAATCTTCTCGGGCTTGATGAATGGGTAAAGAATTTCAAGTACATCTGCTACATGGACTGTTTCGACGGCCGTCATCCGAATGTTTTGGTCCCGTCCGAGCTGCCGCACGATGAATTCCAGTCGATCGAAGACATCAACAACTACCTGCTGCAGCACAAGGAAGTCATCGACTACGTCAAGGCGCGCGGCGGCAAGCCGAAATTCGTGTTCCTGATGTTCGACGAAAAGACCGAAAAGCTGGTCAAGGAAATCGGCGGTGAGGTCTGGTTTCCCAAGGCAAAGCTGCGCACCAACATGGACAACAAGATCCAGACCGTACGCGTTGGCAACAAGGCAGGCGTGCCGTCGGTGCCCAATACCCTGTCCAAGGTGGACAGCTACGACCATCTCAAAAAGATCTGCAAGAAGGCGGATCTGGGCGACGATCTGGTTCTGCAAAGCGCCTTCGGGGATTCCGGCCACACCACATTCTTCATCAAGAACGAGGGCGATTTCCGCAAGCACGAGCATGAGATCGTCGGCCAGGGCGAGATCAAGATCATGAAGCGGATCGATTGCCGCGGTTCCGCGATCGAGGCCTGCTGCACATCCGAGGGAACCATTGTCGGCCCCCTGATGACCGAACTTGTCGGTTTCAAGGAACTGACCCCCTACCGCGGCGGCTGGTGCGGCAACGAGATCTTCTCGACCGCCTTCCCGCCGAAAACCCGCGAAAGGGCGCGGGAGCTGACTTTCAAGTTCGGCGAACAGCTGCGCAAGGAGGGCTACCGCGGCTATTTCGAGCTGGATTTCCTGATCGACAAGAAAACCGGCGACATCTGGCTGGGCGAGCTCAACCCGCGGATCACCGGGGCGTCGTCGATGACCAACCACGCGGCCTTCGCCCATGCCGATGCGCCTTTGTTCTTGTTCCATCTGCTGGAGTTCTCGAAGAAGCCGTTCAAGCTGGACGTCGAGGAGCTGAACGCGCGCTGGGCCGACCCGGACATGATCGACTCCTGGTCGCAGATGGTAATCAAGCACACAGAGGACACCGTGGACATCGTGACCAAGGCCCCGGAATCCGGCATCTACAGGATGCTGCCGGACGGTCAGGTTGTGTTTGACCGCTTCGACTACCACCGCCGCGCAGTTGAAAGCGAGGACGAGGCGTTCTTCCTGCGCATTTCCAATGCAGGCGATTACCGTTATGAAGGCGCCGATCTGGGCATTCTCGTCACCCGCGGCCGGTCGATGACCAAGGGGTTCCAGCTGACAGAGAAGTCGAAACGCTGGATCGACGGCATCAAGAACGCCTATTCCGCGCGGCCGCTTCCGTCAGCACAGGCCTTTGAGGATCCGGCGTTCAAGATTATGTAGGCTGCATGAAACTGACCTTCCGCGCCGTCGAAGAAGCGGAGCCTGGGCAGAAACTGTCCGGGCTCTTTGCCGAATACCGCACCGCCTATCTGAACTGGTGGGCGGGGGAGGGGCTGTCGGGCCGGCCGACCTATGCGGAATGCCGCCGGGCGCTGAATGCCTATATGCCGGAGATCATGGGGGTCTATGACCAGCTGTGCGCTTCGGTCGGCGGCGGCGACCTCGAAGCGCGGTTCCTGAGCTTCTATTGCCCGCCGCGCTACCTGGCCGGGTGCAGCCAGGCCATCTGGCAGGGCCGGGAGCCGCTCCTGGTGCGCAACTACGACTACAACCCCTCGGCCTTTGACGCCGTATACCTGAAAACCGGCTGGGGCGGCCGGCAGGTGATGGGCACCACGGACGGGCTGTTCGGCCTGCTCGACGGGATCAATGACGCCGGGCTTACGGTTTCGCTCACCTTTGGCGGGCGCCGCGCGATGGGCGATGGCTTTGGCGTGCCTCTGATCCTGCGGTACATCCTGCAGACCTGTTCGGCGCTTGATGAGGCGGAAGATGTGCTGCGGCGGGTGCCCTGCCACATGAGCTACAACGTGACGGTGCTGGACCGTGCCCGGAACTTCTTTACCGCTTACCTTGCGCCTGACCGGCCGACCGTCATCACCCGGGCGGCAGTCGCCACCAACCACCAGGAACGCGTCGAGTGGACCAGTCACGCCCGGCTGACCGCCTCGGTGGAGCGGGAGCGCTTCCTGCTGCAGCGGCTGACGCTGCATCCGGAGACAAAGGAAAAATTCACTGGTTCCTTCCTGAAGCCGCCGCTTTATTCGCTGGCCTTCGACAGGGGGTTCGGAACGCTATACACGGCGGCCTATCACCCCTGCGATCTGTCGGTGGAGCTGCTCTGGCCTGACCGTGTGTGGCGCAATAAACTGGGCCAGTTTGAAACGGGCCACCTTGGCGTCGATTACCCCGATTTCCAGCGCCAGCCCTTGCCATAGCATCCAGTGCGGCAGCCGCCGGGAAGCCTTGCCAGGCGGCTGATCGGCTCCATATTCAGCAGGGGCGCGCACGCAAAGAATGCTGCAGGGCACTGGATTGAAAGTGCTGCGCCTCGTCATCTTTCGATCCAGCTGTCTGGGAGCTGCCGCGGCAGCTCCGGAAGGGGGCGATGATGACACCATTTTCAGAGGTTTATTACTTCGGCGACAGCCTGACGGACGAGGGCAACGCCGTAGACATTCTGGCATCAGTCATCGAACCGGTCATCCTGCTGGACTTGATTGCCAGCTTTGGCGGGTTTCCCTCTTCGGATGACCTGGACCAGCTTCGGGCTGAAGCCAAAATTGTGGCCCGGCAGACAGTGATCGACAGTTTCGGCGAAGTCGGCCCGGAAGGTGCTGTGACCAATGCGCTGACCCATGCCAGCTACGCCGCCGCACTCGGCGGTTTCAAGGCCGTGAACTATGCAGTAGCGACGGCAACAGCCCTGGGCGATGGCCTGCTGGAGGACCTTATCGACCTCGAAGCCCAGGTTGAAGATTTTCTGGAGGATGCCGCGGGCGGAGTGCCGCCGGACTCGGCTGCGTTTTTCCTGATTGGCGGCAATGATTTCATTGATCTGCTGAGGACAGTTAAGGAACAGAATATCACCAGCCAGGCTGAATTCCTGGCGCTTGCGTCGCCGCTGGTCGAGGCGCTGATCGCGCAGATCGTTTCCGCCGCCGAAACCACCAGCGCCGCCGGGGTTGGCACGGTTTTCCTGGCAACTCAGCCAGCCGATGGTTTCTATCCGGAGTTCGACACGCTCTCGCCTGAGCACGCGGAATTTGCGGATCTGCTGGTCGGGATGTTCAACGCCAGTCTCGCTGACAGTATCGCGGATCTTCGCAGCGGTGGAATCGATGCCAGGGCCGTTGACCTGTTTGCAGTTTCAGAGGCCCTTACCGAGGATCCGGCAGGATTTGGCATTCTCGCGGACCGGACGGACTACCTGATCGACGGAAGCGTATTCGACAGCGACCAGGTGCTGGCGTGGGACGCCATTCATCCGGCGGAAACAGCGCATCAGGTCTGGGGCGCCTATGCTGAATTTGTCATGGGCGGCGGCACGACGGCGCTTCTGGATGACGGCGCATCGGCTCTGAGCACCGGTTCTGCGGCAAATGCAGTGTTTGCGCTGGGCGGAGATGACACCGTAAGGGCCGGCGGCGGAAATGATGTCGCAATCGGCGGCACGGGCAATGACGAACTCCATGGCGGCGGAGGCAGGGACATTCTGCTCGGTGGAAGCGGTAATGACATCGTGAAGGGCGCCAAGGGCAACGATATCATCAGCGGCGGCGACGGCGCGGACGAGCTTCGCGGCGCTGCAGGCAGGGATGTCATCGTGGACGGGCGCGGCGACGATACGGTCTTTGGCGGGGCGGGCAATGACACGTTCATTTTCACCGAAACGGTGCTCATCGGCGGTGGCGGGGAGTCCAACGATGTGTTCCATGGCGGGAAAGGGAACGACACGCTTTATCTTGTCCTGGACGAGGCCAGTTACCTTGCTTTCGAGGGCGGCGATGTTGACGGCGTTCTGAGCGAGCTTGGCATCACCGTTTTTGGTGTGGAGTTCATTCACGCCATCGCGGGCAGGGGCAGTATCGCAACTGAATTTGACAGCTTCGGCTGGTTCCCGGCCGCCGATTACTGGGGGGCGGTTTCTGCCCCGTCTTCCGGCGATGACCTGCTGACTTGACGCAAGGGCAGGCTTTGGACATCGCAAAAGCTCGTGCACGATCCCAAGCAGGGCAGGCGTACTGTCCGGCTGGTTTCATAGGTTCAGCCTATGATGTGATGTGTATAATCGATTTTTCTTGCTCTGCAATTCTGTCAAACTGCCAGTCACTAAAAAAACATAAGTCCAAAGCGCCTCGTCAGAAGGTGCGTGAAAACGACATCAAGCCAACAGAGGAAATCCATGAAACAGAAAGCGTCATTTTTAACCGCACTGGCCTTCACCATGACGGCGGCCACCGCCGGGCTGGCCGAAACGGAGCTGACCGTTTACACGGCAGTGGAGGCGGAAGACCTTGCGCGGTATGCGGAGACCTTCAACCAGAGCCATCCGGACATTAAGATCAACTGGGTGCGGGACTCCACCGGGATCATCACCGCCAAGCTTCTGGCGGAACGCGACAACCCGCAGGCCGATGTGGTCTGGGGGCTGGCCGCAACCTCGCTGCTGCTGTTGAAGTCGGAAGGGATGCTGGAACCCTATGCGCCGGCCGGGGTTGAAGACCTCGATCCCAAATTCGTCGATGGCGACAACCCGCCCAGCTGGGTTGGCATGGACGCCTGGGTGGCCTCTGTGTGCTACAACACGGTTGAGGCAGAGAAACTGGGCCTGACACCGCCCGCGTCCTGGAAGGATCTGACCGATCCGCAGTATGCCGGCCATGTGATCATGCCGAACCCCAATTCCTCCGGCACCGGCTTCCTGGATGTCTCCAGTTGGCTGCAGATGTTCGGCGAGGAGGAGGGCTGGAAGTTCATGGACGCGCTGCATGAAAACATTGCGCGCTACACCCATTCCGGTTCCAAACCCTGCAAGCTGGCGGCGGCTGGCGAGATCCCGATCGGTATTTCCTTCGCCTTCCGCGGCGCCAAGTCCAAGGCCGCAGGCGCACCGCTGGAGATCATTGTTCCCTCCGAGGGCGTCGGCTGGGACATGGAAGCAACTGCGATTGTGGCCGGCACTGCAAATCTGGAAGCGGCGCAGACACTGGTCGATTTCACCGTCACCAAGGAAGCCAACGAAATGTACAACACCGGCTATGCGGTTGTCGCTTACCCAGGCGTCGCCAAGCCGGTTGAGCATTTCCCCGAAGGGCTTCTGGACGCGATGATCGACAATGATTTCGAGTTCGCGGCCAACAACCGCGCTGCGATCCTCAAGGAATGGCAGGCCCGCTACGACGGCAAGTCGGAAGCGAAATAAGCCTTCAGGGGCGGAGGTTTAGCCTTCCGCCCCTCCGCCTTCCTGAACCTTACTGCCCCATGCCCTGAGCCATGCCGCCCGTTGACAACAGACAGGGTGCCGCGTTGGCATATGCAAGGACCAACGACGTGCTTCAAATGACCCCGCCAAAAGAAACCTACCTGAGCATCCGCGACCTCTGGAAAGCCTTCGGCAGCTTCATCGCGCTGAAAGACATCTCGCTGGACGTGAAGGAGGGCGAATTCATCTGCTTCCTCGGCCCGTCCGGCTGCGGCAAGACCACCCTGCTGCGTGCAATTGCGGGTCTGGACCTGCAAACCAAGGGCACGGTGACCCAGGGCAGTCAGGATGTCTCCAACCTGCCGCCGTCAGAGCGCGACTTCGGCATTGTGTTCCAATCCTATGCATTGTTCCCGAACCTTACGATCGAAAAGAACATCGCCTTCGGCTTGGAAAACGCGGGCCGCAGCAAGCAGGAAATCAATGCGCGCGTCGCTGAACTGCTGGAACTGGTCGGCCTGCCGGACCAAGGCCGCAAATACCCGGCCCAGCTGTCCGGCGGCCAGCAGCAGCGGATTGCCCTGGCGCGCGCCATTGCCACCAATCCCGGCCTTTTGCTGCTGGATGAACCGCTGTCTGCCTTGGATGCCAAGGTGCGTGTCCACTTGCGCCACGAGATCAAGGAGCTGCAGCGCAAGCTGGGTGTGACCACTATCATGGTGACACATGACCAAGAGGAGGCGCTGGCGATGGCCGACCGCATCGTGGTGATGAACCACGGGGTGATCGAGCAGGTCGGCTCTCCCACGGAAATCTACCGAGAGCCGGCCAATCTGTTTGTGGCCGACTTTATCGGCGAGATGAACCAGATCAGTTCATCGGTCGCCAAGGGCGGCCGTCTGGCTGTGGGTGAAAAGACCTTTGCCTGCCTGCCGCATGAATTTGCTGACGGCACCCCGGTCATTGCCGCCATCCGGCCCGAGGATGTGATCCCGCATGAGGCCGGATACCTTGAAAGCAGCGGCAACCGGAACTGTATCGACGTTCAATTGGCGGAAATGGAATTCCTCGGCTCCTTCTGGCGCTGCCGCCTGACCAGTGAGCGTTTTGGCGGCAAGGAACTGATCGCAGACTTCTCCATCAACGCGGTGCGGCGCCTGGATCTGGAGGCCGGCTGCCAGATGGAAATCGAACTGCCTGACAACCGGCTGATGGCCTTTGCGCAAGACGGGCAGGGGGCGTGAGCAGATGACTGATACCACGCAATCCGTCATGCCCGCTGGACCTGTGATCAAGGGCAAGCTGAGCCGCGACGATATCATTATGCGCGGCAGCATGATCATCATCGCGCTTTACCTGGTCGTATCGCTGGTCTTTCCGCTTTATGCGATGCTGTCGAAATCCTTCTCCACCTACCGGGTGGAGCTGTCGCAGTATGAGTTCCAGGTCAGCGATGAGGCGGGTCAGTTCGATGGCAGCGTCCTGACCGGCGCAGACCTGAACGCACGCAGCGCCACCTTTGCCGATGCCGATCTGTCCACCGGTGCGGACGGGCGACTGCCGGTCACCGGTTTTTTCCCGGACTTCAGCTTCCGCAGCCCGGTGATGTACCAGATCCGCAATACCTCTGACTCCGGCCGCTTCCTGATCGGCTCCAACCTGCAAACCGGCACCGAGTGGGTCACGCTCGACTCAAACACCTTCCGCCGGGTGCAGCTGCGCCCCGTGCAGGCGCGGGGGCTGGACAACTTCGTCTCCTATTTCTCTACGCCTGCGCTGTTCAACTCGATCAAGAACTCGCTGTGGATCGCGGTCCTCAGCACCGTTGTCACCGTCTCGCTTGCCTTCTGGTTCGCCTACGCGCTGAACCGCAGCTGCATGAAGTACAAGGGCGTGTTCCGCCTCATTGCCATGGCGCCGATCCTGGTGCCGTCGCTGCTGCCGGGTATCGCGCTGGTCTATCTGTTCGGCAACCAGGGCATGATCAAGGAGCTGTTGTTCGGCGCCAGTATTTACGGCCCCATAGGCATCGTGATCGGTTCTGTTTTCTTCACCTTCCCGCATGCCTTCATCATCATCTCAACCGCGCTGGCAATTTCTGACGCCCGTCTTTACGAGGCCGCTGCCAGCCTGCGCTCCACCCCGTGGCGCACCTTCTGGACGGTAACAGTTCCGGGTGCGCGTTACGGCCTGATCTCGGCAGCCTTCGTGGTCTTCAACCTTGTGATCACCGATTTTGGCCTGCCCAAGGTGATCGGCGGCCAGTTCAACGTGCTGGCGGTGGACATCTACAAGCAGGTGATCGGACAGCAGAATTTTGAAATGGGCGCGGTGGTCTCGGTGGTGCTGGTGATCCCCGCAATCCTCGCCTTTGCCATCGACCGCATGGTGCAGTCCAAGCAGGTGGCGCTGCTGTCGGCCCGCTCGGTCCCGTATGAGCCGCAGCCGAACAAGAAGATGGACCGTATCTTCTTTGCCTATTGCACCCTGATTGGCATCTTCATCGCCGGGCTGCTGGCAGTCTGCCAGTTTGCGGCACTGATCAAGTTCTGGCCCTACGATCTGAGCCTCAGCCTGAACAACTACCAGTTCGATAAGATGGACGGCGGCGGCTGGGGCTCCTACGTGAACTCCATCAAGCTGGCGCTGATGACGGCTGTGGCCGGCACTGCCGTGGTGTTCTTCGGCGCCTATCTGGTGGAGAAGTCCAAGGGCTTCCGCACGGGGCGCGCCATCTTCCAGATGTTTGCGATGCTGCCAATGGCCATCCCGGGCATGGTTCTGGGACTGGCCTACATCTTTTTCTTCAACAACCCCGCCAACCCGCTCAATGCGATCTACGGCACCATGGCGATCCTGGTGGTCTGCACCGTCACCCACTTCTACACGGTGTCGCATCTGACGGCGGTCACCGCCCTCAAGCAGATGGACCGGGAGTTTGAATCCGTCGCCGCGTCGCTCAAGCAGCCGACCATGAAGCTGTTTGCCCGCGTCACGGTGCCGGTCTGCCTGCCCGCTGTGCTGGACATCTCAATCTACCTCTTCGTCAACGCGATGACGACGGTGTCGGCGGTGGTGTTCCTCTATTCACCCAAGACCACGCTGGCGTCGATTGCGGTGCTGAACATGGATGACGCAGGCGACATTGCCCCGGCTGCGGCGATGGGGATGATGATCTTCTACACCAATGCGCTGGCGCGGATCATCCACCTGCTGGCCTCCCGCGGCATCCTGCGCCGCACCCAGGCCTGGCGCAGCCGCTAGCCCGATCTCAAGCAGCTGGCCGCCGCAGATGAGGGCGCGGCCAGCTGCACCTGCTTTGACTGCCAATAGAGCGCAACAAGACCGGTGCGGCACGCCCCGGCAGCCAGCGGTGCGTTGTCGCCATATTGACAAAACCGGTTTTGTGGTTATTTTGACCTGATGACGACATCAAGTTTCAACGCCCGCGCCCTTGCCGCCTTGGGGCACGACGCCCGCCTGGCCATCTTCCGGCTGCTTGTCAAAGCAGGGGAGGACGGGCTGCGGGTCGGCGACATCGCCGAGCATCTGGGTCTCGCGGCCTCCACACTGGCGCACCACCTGTCGACGCTGGTCGATGCCAAACTGGTGGTGCAGGAAAAGCGCGGGCGTGAGGTGTTCAGCCGGGTCGACTATCCCGTCATACTGTCCGTCGTGAACTTTCTGACATCGGAATGCTGCGCGGGCGTGGCCCTGACCGCAAAGGAGGAGACCGCTTGAGATGCTGGCGGGCTTTTCTTCGATCTTAAACAACTACAAAACTGGTGATTTAGAAATGACAAGCACAACAGAAAACTCCCCAAGGCCCGGCGCTGCCGTCTGGCAGGTCCTCAAGGACCAGCGGGTCTGGGCGGCCTCCGCGGCCATCCTGCTGCTGCTGGCGCTGTTCGACCCGGCGCAATCGGCAGACAGCGCGGTCTTTGCAGGCACGGCTTTTGCCCATACGGCGCCATACCTGCTGTTCTCCATTGCCGTCGCGGCCTGGGCCGGGGCAACTGGCGCGGACAACCTAGTGGCCAAGGCCTTCACCGGCTCACCGCTCCTGATGATAGCGCTGGGGGCGCTGGCGGGCGGGCTGTCTCCGTTCTGCTCCTGCGGGGTGATCCCGCTGATTGCGGCGCTTTTGTCGATGGGCGTGCCGCTGTCAGCCGTCATGGCTTTCTGGCTGGCCTCGCCGATCATGGACCCGTCGATGTTTTTCCTTACCGCAGGGGTGCTGGGTGTTGAGTTCGCCGTAGCCAAGACCCTTGCCGCTGTAGGTCTGGGGCTGTTCGGCGGCCTGACTGTCCACCTGCTGAGCCGCGGCGGCGCATTGACCGACCCTTTGCGCGATGGTGTCGGTAACGGCGGCTGCGGCGGCTCGAAAATGCGCGCGCCGAAACCGGTGGTCTGGCGGTTCTGGCGCGAGGCGGAGCGCCGCGCGAAGTTCGGCGCGACCGCCTGGACCACAACCTTGTTCCTCGCCAAGTGGCTGCTGCTGGCGTTCATTCTCGAAAGCCTGATGCTGGCCTGGGTTCCGGCAGAGACCGTAACCGCCGCCCTCGGCGGCGAGGGCCTGCTGCCGATTGTCACTGCAACGCTGGTGGGGGTGCCTGCTTACCTGAACGGCTATGCCGCGCTGCCGCTGGTTGGCGGGCTGATTGATCAGGGTATGGCGCCCGGTGCGGGCCTCGCCTTCCTGGTGGCCGGCGGCGTCACCTCAATCCCAGCGGCGATGGCGGTCTGGGCGCTGGCCCGCCTGCAGGTTTTCGCTCTATACCTCGGGCTGTCGCTCTCCGGCGCCTTTGCGGTTGGCCTGCTTTTCCAGCTCTGGCACGCAGTCTGACCAAATACCGGCCCGGGCACTGTTCATTGCCCGGGCGATCTTTTCCCAGCGGCCTTGCCAAGCCCGGCACAGCATTCGGGTACGCGGCCGCTTTGACCGCCGGGGGCTGCGGTAACAGGCGGCAGGTTGGCAAGGCTGCAAACCGCCGTTGGGCCGCCTGTTGAGTTTTTGCCTGACCAGTGATTCCGTCCTTCGGTTGTTTTTTACGAATAATTACCGCGGCCGAAACATGCATTCGGAGCATTGGTATGATGTTGTTAACAGCTCTCTCTCAGGTTGATCGGCAACCGTTTTTTAAATGAGTGAGGCGAAAGCATGGGTGCGAATGAACCAGCTGCAGTGTCTGTTTCCGATCACGGCAGCGCAGAACTTACGGGGGTTGTTGACGCTATCAACCGGGTTCAGGCCGTCATAGAATTTGAGCTGGACGGCACGATTATTACGGCAAACGAGAATTTTCTGGCGACGGTCGGCTATTCCCTGGAGGAAATACAGGGACGGCATCACCGCATGTTCTGCGACCCGGCATATGCTTCCTCGGATGAGTACCGCGACTTTTGGCTGCAACTGGCGATGGGCGAATTCTCTGCCGGGGAATACAAGCGCTTCGGCAAAGGCGGCGCGGAAGTGTGGATCAACGCCTCTTACAACCCGATTTTCGATGCGGACGGCAAACCGTTCAAAGTTGTCAAATTCGCCACCAACATCACCGGGGAAAAACGGCGCACGGCAGAGCAGGACGGCAAGATGGCCGCAATCAGCCGGGCTCAGGCGGTAATCGAGTTCGAACTGGACGGCACCATTCTGACCGCCAATGAGAATTTTCTGGCCACTGTCGGCTACTCCTTGGAGGAAATCCGCGGCCAGCATCACCGGATGTTCTGCGACCCGGCATACGCCAGCTCTGCGGAATACCGCAAATTCTGGGCCGATCTGGCCGCTGGCGAGTTTTCGACCGGTGAATACAAACGCGTCGGCAAGGGCGGAGAAGAGGTTTGGATCAACGCGTCCTACAACCCGATTTTCGATGCGGACGGCAAGCCGTTCAAAGTTGTCAAATTCGCCACCAACATCACCGGGGAAAAGCTGCGCACGGCAGAGCAGGACGGCAAGATGGCCGCTATCAGCCGGGCCCAGGCCCTGATCGAATTCGAGCTGGACGGCACGATTATAACGGCAAATGAGAACTTTCTGGCCACCGTCGGCTATTCCCTGGAGGAAATCCGCGGCCAGCATCACCGGATGTTCTGCAACCCGGAATACACCAGCTCTCCAGAGTACCGGAAATTCTGGGCGGACCTGGCCGCGGGCGAGTTTTCAGCCGGGCAATATAAGCGCTTTGGAAAGGGCGGGGCAGAGGTCTGGATCAACGCCTCTTACAATCCGGTTTTCAATGCCGATGGCAAACCGTTCAAGGTGGTCAAGTTCGCCACTGACATTACGGCCGAAAAAATGGTCGAGCAGGAAGTGACGCGGATCGCAACCCGGTTTGCCGAGCAGTCACAGGAGATCTCCGCGCAGGCACAGACGGTCGCCAGCGGCGCCCAGACGCTGGGGTGCACGACAGAGGAAATCAGCGCCTCCGTCGAAGAGCTGAGCGCCTCCATCGACTCGATTGCCCAAAACAGCAATCACTCCGACGAGATTGCTCAAAAGACCAAGGAAGAAGCCGACTTGGGCGCCAAGGCGATCGAACGCTCGATCGAAGCGATGGATCTCATCAATGCCTCCTCCGAGGAGATCAGCGAGATCGTCAAGACCATCAGCGAGATTGCCAGCCAGACAAACCTGCTGGCCTTCAATGCCGCGATTGAGGCGGCGCGGGCCGGCGAGCACGGTTTGGGCTTTTCCGTGGTTGCAGACGAGGTGCGCAAGCTGGCTGAGCGCTCGTCGCAATCGGCCAAGGAAATCAGCAAGCTGATCAGTGAAACGGTGAAACGGGTGAGCCTGGGCAGCGAGGTCTCAAGAGAGGCTGGCGCGGCCTTCACCAAGATCCTGGCAGGCATCTCCGACACCACGGATTCCATCGCCCAGATTTCCGTGGCCGCGAACGAGCAGCAGACCGCAGCGCGGGATGTCGCGGAGGCGATCCAAAGCATCGTTGACGCCTCCGAGGAGGCCGTCATCGCCTCCGATACCATCGCGGCGGCAACAGAGGAGCTGAACACCGGGGCGCAGGAACTGAAGACGGAAGTCGGCAAGCTGGGGTGCTGAACCCTTGCACGGGCACAAGGAGGGGGCATGAGTAAGCCTGACACCGATGTCACCATGAGCGATGGGGATTTTTCCAAGCTCCGTGCCATCGTTCACCAGAATACCGGGATCACCATCGGGGAAACCCGGAAAACGATGCTGGTCAGCCGCCTGCGTCGGCGCCTGCGCGAGGTTGGTGAGCCAAGCTTTGCCGCCTACATTTCGCGGCTGTCTTCAGATCCTGAGGAGATGCAGGAACTGACCAACCGGGTGACCACGAACGAGACCTATTTCTACCGCACCCCGCGGGTCTGGAATTACTTCCAGGAAGTGTACCTGCCAGAGTATCTGGCGAACGGGCCGGACCGGCGGATGCGGGTCTGGTCGGCGGCGGCTTCGACCGGGGAAGAGGCGCATACCATCGGTGCGATGCTGGAACAACGGCGCCTTGCCAACCCGGGTTTCGACTATTCGGTGCTGGGCACAGATGTCTCCTCCCGGGTGCTGCAAGTGGCGCAAAAGGGGGTTTACAACGGCCGCTCGATTGCCCGGTTCCGCAAGGAGCAGCCCGCGCTGTTCGCAGGCCAGATGGCCGGCAGTGATGCGGCGGGGTACAAGGCGGTGCCGCAGATCCGGGCGCGCCTCAAGTTCAAGCTGCACAACCTGTTGGAACGGCTTGGCGGAACCAGTCCGTTTGATGCGGTTTTCCTGCGTAACGTGCTGATTTATTTCACCGATGAAGATCAGGAAAAGATTCTCCGCCATGTCCGGGATCTGATCAAGCCTGACGGTGTTCTGTTCATCGGTGAAAGCGAGACTTTGAACAACCTGCGCACCGGGTTCGAACAGGTGGCCCCGATCATTTACCGGCCGGCGGCCAGGGCGGGCAGTCCATGTGCGTGAATGAAGTGCAGAAAATCCATGTTCAGATCGGCCAGGTGAAAACCGGCCGGGCAGGGCAATCACTGAATGCAATCCTCGGCTCCTGCATCGGCCTGGGCCTGCTGTATCCCGCCAGGGGCATTTGCGGGCTGGCCCATTGCCTGCTGTCCAAGTCGCCGGAAACAAGTGACGCGATCAGCGGCAGGCACGTGGATCAGGCTCTCAGATCGCTGCAGTCCCTGATGGAGGTTTCCGGCAAGGACTTGCGCAAAATTCAGGCGATCGTTGTTGGCGGTGCCAACATGACAATGCCTGCGGACACGGATCCGGGACGGCTCGTCGGAAGCATCAATGCGCGCTCCGCCTACCGCGCCTTGCGGGATGCCGGCGTTCGCAACATTCACGAGGACGTCGGGGGCGTGCAGGGCAGGCAGGTGGCCATCGACTGCACCAGCGGCGAGTTCACAGTGAAATCCATCCCGCGCTTGGGGGCACGCACATGAAACCGGACATTTCAGACCCGCTGATCCCGGGGTCGCACGCTCTGACCGTTGACGGCGGGGATCGCGCCGGTTCCAGCGGCCAGGAGGGTGATGCTGTACGGCAGAGATCCGGAATGCGGCCCGGTGGCCGGACGGGGCAAGGCTTGGCCGAGAAATACGGCTCGTTTCTGATCGGCGACAGCGAATTCGCCATCTCTGTTTCCGTGCTTCAGGAGGTCGTGAATGAACCGGGGGACATTTCACCGGTACCGCTTGCGCCGCCTTACATGCTCGGTCTGTTCAACTTGCGGGGCATGATTGTCCCGGTTGTCGACCTGCGCAAGCTGCTGGATTTTCCGGCTGCCGAAAGCGGGCAATCCCGCAAAGTGGCCATCATTGAACACGGCGAACACTGTATTGGCCTGCTGTTTGACCGGACCGGCGAAGTTTTGAACGCAAAGGGCGTGGCGCGGGTGGATTTCCGTCCCAATGGCAAAGGCGTCAGGGATGTTGTTATCAGCGGCGTGCTGAAGTTCGATAGCGGGGAAAGGCTGGTTCAGATACTCGATCCGCATGAATTGCTGAATCTGGAAAAGGTGCCGAGAGCTGACAATGACTCCGGGCAGGAAACCGTCAAATTCAGCAGAGGCAAGAAACTCGCCTGCGTGTCGTTTCAAACCGGCCATACGGTATGCGCAATCGATCTGCGCTACGTGAAAGAGGTCAAAACCGTTCCCAAGCTGGAGCAATCCTTGCTGGCAGGAGGCAATGTGATCGGCACCGCAAACCTGCGGGGGATCATTTTGCCTGTGATAGATTTCCGCGGCTTCATGGGGGACGACGCCAAGTTCGTGCTTGGGGAAACCCTCCCCAAGGAACGCAGAATGCTGGTGATCGATACCGCGGAAGGTCCGGTCGGCCTTATGGTTTTCTCCATCGACAGCATCCTGTCCTATTACGGGGATGAAGTGCGGCCGTTTGCCAAACTGGCGCTGCCGCGCGGTGATCTCGTCAACGGATGCCTGATCGGTAAGAACAACCAGATTGTCATGATGCTGGATCCAGAGAAGCTCATGCAGGAGCCGAGCTTTCTGGCGGCTGCAAAGTCCTGCCAGGAGATATTCCCGCCCGAAGCGCCTGACGGCGAGGCGGCGGAACTGGAAGCGCGAGCGGCGCGGCGCACCTTCATCAAGTTCACCTTCGAGAGAAGATTTGCCTTGGATACGTCGCATGTCAGCGAAGTGATCAATCGCCCCACGGATCTGCTGGAGCCGCCATTCTCGCTGAATTTTGTCGAAGGAATCCTCAATCTGAGAGGCGACCTGATTACCGTGTTCAATCCCCGCGTGCTTTACGGCTTGCCGGTGAAGCCCTGCCAGGATCAGAAGGTTCTGATATTCAGGCACGGCGCGCAGAAGTTTGGAATTCTTGTGGATTCCGTCGACGAAATCATCATTACGACCGAAAGCCGCGTGGCCGAACTCAAGCCGCTGGATCAGCAAAACACCTCCAAAAGCATTGCTGAGGATGTGGCCGGCTGCCTGCAGCACACCTCGCCGGACGGCAAGTACGAGTCGATATTGATCCTGGATACCAGCGCTCTCGTGGAACGCTGCTTCAAGGCTGCGTAACAGGCGCTGGCAGGGCAGCACTCCCGGACGGGAAAGCGCCGGGCAGGCGCGGCCGGGCGGGCTCAAGACCACTATGAGCCGGTGTGATTGCCCGCGGCCACCTGCGCAAGGGGGCGGGGCGGGTGTGCAAACGGCCGCCTGTTTCTGCCGCCGCTCTTGGGTGAAAAATCAACGCCGGCCCGAGCCGTCGCAACCCGCCCTCCCGCGGCTGGCTGGCAAGAATTCAGCAATCCGGACGAACTTTTTCTTGCCGCACGGTAAGTGATGCGCTACCCGCGCTTCACCGGTCCCGTGAGGGCTAAGAGGGAATCCGCGGCGCCGTACGGTGCCAAACGGAACTGCCCCCGCAACTGTAGGCGGCGAGTGCTGTCCCATCGTGTCACTGGGCCTGACCGGCCCGGGAAGACGGGACAGACAGTGACCCGCCAGTCAGGAGACCTGCCGGTGCGAAACCGAAACACACCGGACGGGGTTGTCCGGGGAGGTTGCCGATAAGATGCGCCGCCGCTGTCTGGCGCCGCATGCAGGGGGCCAGGCTCCCGCCTTAGCGGTCAATGCCCTTTCACCCGTTCTCCGGTCATTGACACATGGAGATCGAAGATCATGTTTCTGCGTTCCGGCCTGATGGGCCTTTCCTTTGTTGCGGCAGCTCAGGCCGCAGCAGCCAGCGAGACCTTTCCGCTGACCATTCAAAACTGCGGCGAGGCCGTCACCTTCGAGGCGCCGGTTGCGTCCTCCGTGACCGTCGGCCAGGCCGCGACAGAGGTGCTCTATGCGCTGGGGCTGGGCGACAAGGTGCTGGGCACCTCGGTCTGGTTCAACGACGTGCTGCCCGAATATGCCGAGCTGAACGGCAAGGTCGAGCGGCTGGCCGATAACGACCCGAGCTTTGAAAGCGTCGTGGCCAAGCGCCCGGGCCTGGTGGCTGCCCAGTATGAGTGGCATGTCGGCCCCGAAGGCGTAGTCGCCAAGCGCGAGCAGTTCCATGACCTCGGCATCCCGACCTATGTGATGCCCGCGGATTGCGTCGGCAAGGACAACACCACCGGCGGCGACGGCACCCGCACCCAGATGTTCACCACCGAAAGCCTCTATCAGGGCATCGAGGAACTGGCAGCGATCTTCGGCGAGTCCGAAAAAGGCGCAGAGCTGGTCGCAGACTACAAGGCGCGCGAGGCCGCGGCTGTTGCCAAGGCGCAGGAGGTTGCGCTGGACGACGCCTCCGCCGTGTTCTGGTTCTCTTCGCCGGAGATGGAGAGCGACCCGTTCGTGGCCGGCCAGAAGGGCGCACCGGGCTACATGATGCAGCAGCTGGGCCTGCGCAATGTCATCGAAACCGACGAAGAATGGCCGACTGTCGGCTGGGAAACCATCGCCAAGGCCAACCCGACGGTGATCGTGATTGCCCGCATGGACCGCCGCCGCTTTGCCGCGGATGACTACGAGAAGAAGCTGGAGTTCCTGCGCAATGATCCGGTCGCCAGCCAGATGGAGGCGGTCAAGAATGATCGCATCGTGGTGATGGACGCCCAGGCCATGGATGCAACCATACGCGCCATCCCGGCGCTGGAGGATATTGCCGCTGAGCTCAGCGCGATCGGCAACGGCGAATGAGCGCAGCCGCCGCACTGGCCTGGCAGGGCCTCCGGGGCGCATGCCTGGCCCTGCCGGTGCTGGCTGCGGCGGTTCTGGCAGGCGCAATGATCGGGGAAACCTCGCTTGCGCCTGACCTTGTCCTGTCCGTTCTGGCCAACAAGCTGGCCGGGGCGGGCCTGCCGGTGGACCCGGTAGACCAGGGCATCATCTGGAGCTACCGGCTGCCGCGGGCGCTGGTGGCTGCGGCCTGCGGGGCGGCGCTGGCGGTGGCCGGCGTGGTGTTGCAGGCCTTGCTGCGCAATGCGCTGGCAGACCCCTATATCCTTGGTATTTCGGCCGGCGCCTCGACCGGGGCGGTGGCGGTCACCATTGCGGGGCTGGGCGGCGGCGCCCTGTCGCTGTCCTTCGGCGCCTTCAACGGGGCGCTGCTGGCCTTTGGCTTTGTCGCCGTTCTAGCCCGCGCGGCCGGGGCAGGGGGCAGCCGTGCAGCGGCGGCGCAGATCGTTCTGGCGGGCATTGCCGGTTCGCAGCTGTTCAACGCGCTGACCGCCTTCATCATCGCCAAGTCCGCCAATGCCGATCAGGCCCGCGGCATCATGTTCTGGCTGATGGGCAACCTCAGCGGCGTGCGCTGGCCGGATGTATGGCTGGCGGTGCCGCTGGCGCTGGCGGGTTGGATGATCTGCCGGTTCCATGCCCGTGCGCTGGACGCCTTCACCTTTGGCAGCGACTCCGCCGCCTCGCTTGGCATCCCGGTCCGGCGGGTTCAGGTGGTGCTGATCTTCGCCACTGCGCTGACGACCGCGGTGATGGTGTCGATCGTCGGCTCCATCGGCTTTGTCGGCCTGGTGATCCCCCATGCCGCACGCTTCCTGGTCGGCCCCGGCCACCGCAGGCTGATGCCTGCCGCGGCGCTGACCGGCGCCGTGTTCCTGGTCGCCGCCGACATCGTGTCCCGAATCATCATCCCCGGCCAGGTGCTGCCCATCGGCGTTGTCACCGCCTTGATCGGGGCGCCGTCCTTTGCGGTGATCCTGGTGCGCGGGCAAAAGGCTGCGCGATGAAGATCGAAGCCCGCAACCTGTCGTTTGCCGTGCGCGGCAAGACCTTGCTGCAGGACGTGTCGCTGGCAGTGCAGCCCGGCGAAACGCTGGCGCTGGTCGGCCCGAACGGCTCCGGCAAGTCGACCCTGATGCGGCTGTTGTCAGGCTTGGCCAAACCCTCGCGTGGCGAAGTGCTGCTGGCAGGCAAGCCGCTGGCCAGCCTGACCCGCCGGGAGATCGCCCAGCGGATCGCCATTGTCGAACAGCAGGCCGAAACCGCCGAGCGCATTACCGCGCGCTCCGTGGTGGAACTGGGGCGCACCCCCTGGCTGTCGGCGCTGAAACCCTGGAACGGGCAGGACACGCAACTGGTGGACAAGGCGCTGCGCACCGTTGAGATGGAAGGCTTCGCAAGCCGCGAGTGGGCCACTCTGTCCGGCGGCGAACGGCAGCGGCTGCACATTGCCCGTGCCCTCGCGCAGCGGCCGGGGCTTCTGCTGCTGGATGAGCCGACGAACCATCTGGACATCCACCATCAGCTGTCGATCCTGAACTGCATCCGGAACCTGAAAGTGACCACCTTGGTGGCCCTGCATGACCTGAACCAGGCGCTGACCTGCGATAAGGTGGCGGTGCTGTCACGCGGTCGCCTCGTGGCCTGCGGCGCGCCCAGCCAGGCATTGGCTCCGGAAACCGTATCTGAGATTTTCGGCATCCAGGCCCGCTGGGTCCGGAATGCCGAGGGCGCGGCTCCCTTCCTGTCCTTCCAATTGGCCTGAGACATCAGGGATGACTGGCACCCAGCCATGCCGGGTGCTTCAGCCTGGCTCGCCGGACAGATCGCAGGACTGAATAAAGGCGCAGCACTCCTCGGTCAGCGCGGCAAAACGGGATCGTTCGCGCTGGTACAGGTAAACCGCCCGCTTGTCGGGCAGATCGGCAACCGGCCGAAACGCCGTTGTCTCCGGCATGAAGCGGGCAACAGTCTGCGGCAGTACGGTCACCCACTTGCCGGTGCGGACCATGGTGATCAGCGAATGGGTGTTGTGGATCGTGACATCTGCCGTGCTGCTGGCCTCAACGAAGCGTTCATTGCGGATCAGATCGCACAGGGCATTGCGGACAAAGGACGCGTTGATCACATCGGCAATTGCGGGCGGCTGCTCCTGGGTGAACAGCGGGTGGTCGGTGGAGCAGACCAGGCCAAACCGGTCCTCGAACAGCGGCACCGCTTTCACGCCGTTCAACGGGTGGTGGCCGGAGGCGATGCCGATATCCGCCTTGCCCTCTGCCAGCGCGTCCAGCACCTGCTGGGTGTCGGTGTCGCGCAGTTCCACCTTCAGGCCCGGATGCCGCGCCGTCATGTGTGCCAGCACCGAAGGAAAGACCAGCGCCGCGACCGATGGGACCGAGACAATCCGCAGCAGCCCGTGCGCCGCCTCAGCGGCCATCTCGATGCTCTGCAATGTCTGATCGAACTGTCGCACCTGTTTCTGGGCCAGCTCGAATACCTGCTCGCCCAGCGGCGACAGCTGGTTCTTGCGCTCGCCCTCGAACAGCCGCTTGCCCAGGTGATCCTCCATCTGCTTGAGCGTCATGGAAACGGCGGACTGGGTCCGGCCCAGCCGGTTGGCGGCCTCGGACAGGTTCCCGGTCTGCGCCACAGTGCAGAAGGCGCGCAGCATTTCGATTTTCAGGGTCATGCTTCAATTTTTCTGAAGTTGTTTACAGTTTATTGAGTTTGACTGATGCGGGCTGCGGAGTCCATCCTGTTGCAAACCTGAAATTCAGCATCTGGGGCTTCTCCGTGACCAAACTGAACCTGATTGCCGGCGAATGGCTGGCGGGCGAAAGCGAAATCGAAAACCGCAACCCTTCGGACCTGAGCGATCTGGTCGGCATGTTTGCCCAGGCCAGCTCCGATCAGCTGGAGGCGACCCTGGATCAGGCGCTAATCGCACAGCGCGAATGGGCGGCTTACGGGCTGGAGCGCAAGCAGGCGGTGCTGATGAACATCGGCAATGAGCTGATGGCCCGCGCCGAGGAGCTGGGCACGCTCTTGAGCCGCGAAGAAGGCAAACCGCTGGCCGAGGGCAAGGGCGAGGTTTACCGCGCCGGCCAGTTCTTCACCTATTACGCCGCCGAATGCCTGCGCCAGATCGGTGAAAACGCCGACTCCGTGCGCCCCGACATAGAGGTGGACGTGCGCCGCGAGGCCGTGGGCGTGGTGGCGATCATCTCGCCCTGGAACTTCCCGACCGCGACCGCTTCCTGGAAGATCGCGCCGGCGCTTTGCTACGGCAATGCCGTGGTTTGGAAACCCGCCAACATCACCCCCGCCTCGGCCGTTGCCCTGACCGAGATCATCGCGCGTCAGGACATTCCCAAGGGCCTGTTCTCCCTGGTCATGGGGTCGGGCCGTTCCATCGGCCAGCGTCTGGTCGAAAGCCCCAAGGTGAACGCGATCTCCTTCACCGGCTCGGTGCCGGTGGGCAAGGGCATCGCGTCCGCCGCCATCCAGAACCTGACCAAGGTGCAGATGGAGATGGGCTCCAAGAACGCGCTGGCGGTGATGGACGACGCCGATCTGGATCTGGCCGTCACGCTGGCGCTGGGCGGCGCCTTCGGCGGCACCGGCCAGAAATGCACCGCTTCCTCCCGGCTCGTGGTCCACGCGGCTGTTCATGATGCCTTTGTCGACAAGCTTGTCGCCGGGGCACAGGCCATGAAAGTGGGCCACGCGCTGGAAGAGGGCGTGCAGATGGGGCCGGTGGTCAGCGAGCAGCAGCTGAACGAGAACCTGGCCTATGCTGACCTTGGCAAATCCGAAGGTGCTGAGCTGGCCTGCGGCGGCCAGCGCCTGGAGATGCCGCACGAGGGCTTCTACATGTCCCCGGGCGTGTTCCTCAACACCACCAACGATATGCGCATCAACCGCGAAGAAATGTTCGCGCCGCTGACCAGCGTGATCAAGGTCGGCAGCTATGACGAGGCGCTGTCCGTGGTGAACGACACCAACTTCGGCCTGACCTCCGGCATCGTGACCCAGTCGCTGGCCCGCGCCACCCATTTCCGCCGCAACGCGCGCACCGGTGTGGTCACTGTCAACCTGCCGACTGCAGGCACTGACTACCACGTGCCGTTCGGCGGCCGCGGCGACAGTTCTTATGGCCCGCGCGAGCAGGGCAAGGCGGCGGCGGAATTCTACACCACCGTCAAGACCGCCTACATAAGCGCCGGCAAGCCGGTCTGAGACTGAAACCGTGGCAGCGCCGGACACCGGCCTGCCAGTTTGCGGAAGCGCCCGCCCTCCTAGTTTCCCCTGTGGCAGGCGCTTCCTGCCCGCCGCCAGAAGGCCGGGTGTGTGACATTGAAAACCGAGGTGCCTGAATGACCGGATACCGTATCGACTGCCTGCAATACGCCAACTGGTCGGAAAAGATCTTCCGCCAGCTGCGCGAGGGCGGCGTGGACGCGATCCATGTCACCATTGCCTACCATGAGAACTTCCGTGAGACGGTTCTCAACTTCGAGAAATGGAACCGCTGGTTCGAGCAGTACCCGGACCTGATCATGAAGGGGCAGTGGGCCTCTGACATCGACAAGGCCCGCGAAACCGGCCGCACCGCGGTGTTCTTCGGCTTTCAGAACCCCTCGCCGATGGAGGACGACATCGGCCTGGTGGAGATCCTGCACACCCTGGGCGCCCGCTTCATGCAGCTCACCTACAACAACCAGTCGCTGCTGGCGACTGGCTGTTACGAGGCCGAGGATATGGGGATCACCCGCATGGGCAAGCAGGTCATCAAGGAGATGAACCGGGTGGGCCTGGTTGTGGACATGAGCCACTCCGCCGACCGCTCCACCATCGAGGCGGCGGAGATTTCCACCCGGCCGATCGCCATCACCCATGCCAACCCGCATGAGTGGTCGCCCGCCCTGCGCAACAAGAAGGACGATGTGATCCGCGCAGTGACCGGCCACGGCGGCATGCTGGGCTTCTCGGTCTATCCGCACCATCTGAAGGACAAGTCCGACTGCACCCTGCAAAGCTTCTGCGAGATGATTGCACGCACCGCAGAAAAATACGGGGCAGAGCACCTCGGCATCGGCACCGACCTTTGCCAGGACCAGCCCGACAGCGTCGTTGAATGGATGCGCGTCGGCCGCTGGACCAAGGAAATCGACTACGGCGAAGGATCAGCCGCCGCGCCGGGCTTCCCGGCAATGCCCAGCTGGTTCAACGACAACCGCGACTTTGGAAACATCGAAGAAGGCCTTCGCGCGACGGGCATGAACGATGACGAGGTCAGCGGCATCATGGGCGGGAACTGGTACCGGTTCTTTGCCGAAAACTTTGGCCCAAAGGGATAGGTCATGGAAACAACCGCGCAGACAACGATATCACGACGGGACCCGGCTCAGGTTATGCGCCTCAGCCGTCTGGGCTCCCTGCACCAGTGCCGCCTCAGCTTCATGCGGGTGCTGACACGCCGCATGGCCCGGGAAAACTGGAGCTTTGCACGCCCCAAGTTCGATATCGACGGTAACGGCGTCGGTGTGGCGGTCTACACCGCCGCCGGCCCTGCGCGGACCTACTCGCTGATTGCCTTCGCCCACGACCTGCCGCCGGAGATGCGCTCAGACCGGGTGATCGCAACCGCCTGGGACGCGACTTTCACCCTGTTCGACGGGGTGCCGACGGATGCGGACATCGAACGCCTGTCGAAGAACGTTCCCTATCAGGAGGCGGGCCGGGTCAACGAGAAATCCCTGTCGGTCTCCCGCGCCAACCGCTCGGTGCGCCTCTGGGCGCATTTTGTCGACGCGCTGTCGCAGGGGCAGCAGCCGGACCCCGCGCAGGTGGATGCTGTCGGCTACCTGATGCGCACCACCGCCGTTTACGGCTCCGGCAAGCTGGGCGCTGCGGACCGGGAGGCAATTGCAGACCGGCCCGAACTCAGCGCGCCATTCCAGGCAGAGATGCTCTCGGTCTATCTGACCCGTGCCTTTGTCCGCGATCTGGTGGAACATATGGCCCGTGCCAAGGGCGGCGAAAAAGCGGTGCCGCTGGCGCCGGAGACCGCGCGGCGGCTGGGCATCGGCAACTCCACCGGTCTCGGCATGGCGCCCTACATCGTCAACCACCCGGTGCTGTTCAACAACTGGATTGCGGCACGGGAAGAGGCGATTGCCCGGGTGCGCTCGGTCGAAACCGCCTCGGCTGAGGAAGCCGCCTGTTTCCGCCGTATGCTGCGGCGGAGCGAACTGTCGGCAGCGCGCTGGCATTCGGAACACCCGGCGCAGATCGAAAAGCTGGCAAGCCTTCACAAGGATCTTGAGGCCCTGGCCGCCTGGGCGGCAGCAGACGATCTGCTCAACGACCATCCTTGGGACCGCCTGATCCGCTGGAGCGAGACAGCTTTGGGCCTGGAGGGGCAGGAGCTGGCAGCCTCGCTGATCCTTGAACCCTATGCGGACCTTGTGGACGGGCTGTCTGACTGCATGGCCGATGCCAACAAGGACGCCTTCATTATCGACGGCGCAATGCCGGTGTCGCAGGTGCGGCAGCTGATTGAGGCCAGCTTTGCCTGGGCGCTGGATCTGGACTGGGCTGCCCGCGAAAACTGCGCCCGGGCCTGGTATGTCTCGGAGGAGAAGCTGGAGCCGCGTATGGGCGAACGCTTCGATGAGCCGATTGCAGCTTATGAGCAGCCGCTGGCCCCGGCCCGCGACGCCGCTGCGGCCCATGCGGCGCTGGCAGATTGGGACGGGGATGAACCCGTCGCAGCCTTCCTGCTGCGCCACCCGGAACACCGCCACACCGTGCGCCGGGCGCAGATGAGCCAATTGGCGCCCTATGGCGAGATCCGCAGCAACACCATCAGCGACCGGGTGCTGCCGGTCGACATGCTGCGGGCCAAGCTTTCGTTCTTCGGGGCAACGCATTTCGACCCGCGATCCGACCGCTGGGTGCGGATCTGCATGTATGCGGGCGCGCCGTATCCGGAGGACCTGACCGCCGCCAACGCCGACCTGTGGGTATATCCGGAGGCAGACCAATGAGCTATGCACTGAACGAAGTGGAAGCCACCGCCAAACGCGCCGCCCGCGGGGCTGGCTACGACTGGGGCCTGTCCGAGGAAGCTGCAAAAGCCACCCGCTGGCTCTGCGCGCAGGGGCTGGACGGGGCCGCGGTGCTGGCAGGCCTTCTGGAGGCTGGGTACGCCGCTGAGCTCTCTGCCCACGTGCCGCAATCGCTGGACGGCAGCTGGTCGGCTCAGGCGCCGCTTTGCCCGCTGGCCACCGGTGCGGCCATTTCCGATTGTGCGGCACGGCTTCAGGACGCGCCGCTGTCGCTCGGACAGGTCTCACAGCCTGCAATGATCCTGCCTTTTGCCGCGATGGCCGCACGCCAGCTTGATGCCTGCGTCACCGTCGAGTGCGAGGGTTTCCAGGCCGTCACCGATGGCGCCGCGCTGCATTGCGTGGGCGACCTGCCGGATGCGGCAGCCCGGCTGACCATCCGCGCGGCCGGCAGCCTGTCAAACCGATACCCGACCCACACCCGGGCCGAACCGGAGGAGGCGGCCTGGGCCGTCCTGAACCGCTTTGCCCATAAAACCTACGCTCCGGCCACCGAGGAGTCGCGCCTGCTGGGCGCCGGCGCCGGGCTGTCGGACAACGACTGAAGAGGCACCGACATGACCGAAACCAGAACCATGACCCTTGCCGAGATCGAGGACCTGTCCTTCCGCGCCCTGGTGGCGGCTGGCACCTCCGAGGCCAACGCCCGCCCGCTGGCGGTTGCCACCGCCGCGACCGAAGCCGATGGCGTGGCCAGCCATGGCCTTGCCTATATCCCGATCTATGCCGAGCACGTGCAATGCGGCAAGGTGGACGGGCAGGCGGCACCGGTTCTGACCCGCCCGCGCCCCGGCGTCGTGGCGGTGGATGCCGCCACAGGCTTTGCCCATTCCGCGATTGATATGGGCTTTGAGGTCCTGATCCCGGCGGCACGGGAACAGGGCGTCGTGGTCCTTGCCATCCGCAACAGCTACAACTGCGGTGTTCTTGGCTACCACACCGCCCGCCTGGCCCGCGCCGGGCTGGTGGGGCTGGGCTTTACCAACGCGCCGGCCTCGATCGCGCCCTCGGGCGGCAACAAGCCGGTTGTCGGCACCAACCCGTTCTCCGTTGCAGTGCCGGGCGAGGATGGCGAGCCGGAACTGCTGATCGACCAGAGCGCCAGCACCATCGCCAAAAGCGAGGTGATGAAGCACGCCCGCGAAGGCAAGGAAATCCCCTTGGGCTGGGCGCTGGACGCTGACGGCAACCCGACCACCGACCCGGACGCGGGCCTCAAGGGCTCGATGGCGCCGTCGGGCGGCTACAAGGGCGTCGGCGTGGCGCTGCTGACCGAAATCATGGCCGCCGCGCTGACAGGTGCCACCCTCGGCATCAACGCATCGCCGTTTTCCGGCACCGCGGGCGGGCCGCCGAAAACCGGCCAGATGTTCATCGCAATCGACCCGGCTGCGACAGCAAATGACGCTTTTAGTGCTGGAATGGCCGGGATCGTGGAAGCGGTGCGCGGGCAAGCCGGCGCACATCTGCCCGGAGACGGGCGGCGAGCAAAACGCTTGCAGGCCCGCCAAGACGGCGTCGCTGTCAGCGTTGCAACGCTGGCAAGGATCGAAGCCCTGCTGGGCTGACGCCAGACTCCGGCGGTTGCGCGAACCGCCGGACAACCCGCACCCCGGTGCGGAACGTGCGAAACGGGAGGAAACGCATGTCAATAAAGCAACCTTTTACGGATCTGGAGATCAAGACCTCCGACGAGGGCTTCTATAAGGGGCACAGCGTCGAGATCGCCTTGCTCAGCAAGGGGATCATGGTCGCCCTGGTTCTCTGGGCACTGGTCTGGCCGGCAAACGCCACGGGCGTTCTGGGCAGCCTCAACTGGCGTATCCTCGAGGATTTCAACGCCTTCTACATCATTATCGTCGGTTTCTTCGCCTTTTTCCTGTTTGTGGTCGCCGCATTGCCGCAAACCGGTAAGCGGATCATGGGGGGACCGGAGCAGGGCAAGGAATTCTCGGACTTTTCCTGGTTCTCGATGATGTTCGGCGCCGGTCTGGGTGTTGGCCTGATGGTTTTCGCCACCGCCGAGCCGCTGGGTCTCTGGGGCTCCAACCCGGTGGTGCTGGCGCAGGAGGTGACACCGAACACCGAAGAAGCCATCCAGTCCGGCTTCCGCTACACGTTCCTGCATTACGGCTTCCACGCCTGGGCGATCTATGTGGTGACCGGCCTGTCGCTGGCCTACTACGCCTATACCCGTGACATGCCGCTGACCATCCGCACCGCGCTGACGCCGCTGTTCGGCAAGCTGATGAACGGCTTCCTGGGCCACGTCGTTGACGTGCTGGGCGTTGTTGCCACCATCCTGGGCGTCTCCGTGACCATCGGCTTCGGCGTCTCGCAGTTCGTGGACGGCGTTTATGCCATCACCGGCATGGAATGGATGATGGACATGAGCGGCGAGGCTCCGGCACCGGGCACCGTTGGCCTGCTGGCCGGCCTGTTTGCCATCATGGGCCTGTCGATCATCTCGGCGGTGTCCGGCGTCGGCCGCGGCGTGAAGTATCTGTCGAACCTGAACCTGGTTCTGTCGATCATCCTGCTGCTGACCTTCGTGGTCTTCGGCTCCTTCATGTTCGCCATGACCACCTATGCCTCGGCGTTCGTGGACTACATCCTGCACTTCACCTCGCTGAGCTTCGGTGCCTACGGCCCGCAGTCGGCGTCTGACTTCGCGGCGGCTCTGCCGGCCGAGGCTGCACCCTACGCCGATGCTCTGCGCGGCGGTGCAACCAATGCCTGGGGCTCTTTCGATGGCTTCAAATCCGGCCTGGAAGGCGAAGCAGCCGCCCTGTCCGACGATGTTCTGGCCGCAACCTACGCCGCTGGCGAGGCACAGCGCCAGTTCGGCTGGCAGGCAGGCTGGACCACCTTCTACTGGGCCTGGTGGATCGCGTTCTCGCCCTTCGTGGGCCTGTTCCTGGCGCGCATTTCCCGCGGCCGCTCGGTGCGTGAGTTCATCGTTGGCTGCGTGTTCGCCCCGGCGCTGGTCTGCTTTGCCTGGATGACCATCCTGGGCGGCACCGCCATGGACCTGGAACTGTCCGGCGCGGCAGAGGGTGCAATCATCGGCGCTTCCAACACCGCCAAGCTGTTCGTGACCCTGCAAAGCATGATCGACGGCGGCCTGCTGTCCGGCATCACCATCATGTGCGTGGTGCTGATCATGACCTTCCTGGTCACCTCGGCGGACTCCGGCATCCTGGTGATGAACACCATCATGTCCGGCGGCGACCAGAACATCGGCAACAAGCACAAGATCGTTTGGGGCCTGATCCTGACCGCAGTCATCGGCACCCTGCTGTTCGCAGGCAAGCAGAACGGCGGTGCGGACCCGATGGAAGCGCTGAAGAGCGCAATGATCATCGGCGCGCTGCCGTTCACCATGGTGATGGGCCTGATGTGCGTGTCGCTGGCCAAGGCGCTGTTCCGCGACGGGCAGCGTGAGAAGGCCGCGGCGCCCGCCGAATAACACCAGAACACCGGGCAGCGCTGCCGCGTTTGCCCGGCCGTTACAAAACGCCTTTCCGCGGAAGGGCTGGAAGGCCGGGGGAGAGATCCTCCGGCTTTTTACTGGCTGTAGTGCAGCGGCTGGCGGATTCAGCCGCGCACAAAAAAGCGCCCCGGACATCCGGGGCGCTGCTCTATTGCTGTTGGGAGTTCAGCCTGCCAAATCGAACCGGTCGGCGTTCATCACCTTGACCCAGGCCGCAACAAAGTCGCGGACAAAGGCAGCGGCGCCATCATCCTGGGCATAGACCTCCGCCAGCGCCCGCAGCTGCGAGTTGGAGCCAAACACCAGATCCGTGCGGGTGCCGGTCCATTTGACCGCGCCGCTGGCCCGGTCGCGGCCCTCATAGGTGCCGTCGCCGGCCGGTTTCCACTCCACCCCCATGTCGGTGATACCGGTGAAGAAGTCTGTGCTCAGCACGCCAATCCGGTCGGTGAAAACACCGTGCTTGGAGCCGCCGTGATTGGCGCCCAGCACCCGCAGCCCGCCAATGAGCGCGGTCATCTCCGGCGCGCCAAGTGTCAGCAGCTGAGCCCGGTCCACCAGCATCTTCTCGGCCGGGACGCTGTACTCCGCCTTCTGGTAGTTGCGGAAGCCATCGGCCTCCGGCTCCAGCACCGCAAAGCCCTCGACATCGGTCTGCTCCTGCGAAGCATCGGTGCGGCCCGGGGTGAAGGGCACATCGACGGGGTGGCCTGCCGCCTTGGCAGCTTTCTCAACACCGGCGCAGCCCGCCAGCACGAACAGGTCAGCCATCGAGATCTTCTTGCCGCCGGACGCATTGGCGTTGAAATCGCTCTGTACTTGCTCCAGCGCCTTCATCACCTTGGCCAGCTGCGCAGGCTCGTTTACCTCCCAATCCTTTTGCGGCGCCAGCCGGATACGGCCGCCATTGGCGCCGCCGCGCATGTCGGAGCCGCGGAATGTTGAGGCCGAGGCCCAGGCGGTGGAGATCAGCTCCGGAACCGAAAGCCCGGTGGCCAGGATTTTCGACTTCAGGTCTGCCACATCGCCAGCATCCGCCAGCGCATGATCGACGGCGGGCACGGGGTCCTGCCAGATCAGGTCCTCGGACGGCACGTCGGCCCCCAGGTAGCGCGATTTCGGCCCCATGTCGCGGTGGCACAGCTTAAACCAGGCACGGGCAAATGCATCAGCGAATTTCTCCGGGTTGGCATGGAAATCGCGCGAGATCTTCTCGTACTCCGGGTCCATCCGCAGCGACATGTCCGCGGTGGTCATCATCGGGGCGTGTTTCTTGCTCGGATCATGGGCGTCCACAACCATATGCTCCGGCTTCACGTCTTGTGCCTGCCACTGGTTGGCGCCTGCCGGGCTCTTGACCAGCTTCCACTCATAGCCGAACAGCACGTCGAAATAGCCCATGTCCCAGGTTGTCGGGTTCGGCTTCCACGCACCTTCGATGCCCGATGTCGTTGTGTCGCCGCCTTTGCCAGAGCCATGCGCATTGGCCCAGCCAAAGCCCATCTGCTCCATCGCGCCGGCTTCCGGCTCTGCGCCCACAAGCTCAGGGTCGCCCGCGCCATGCGCCTTGCCAAAGGTATGGCCGCCTGCCACCAGCGCTACGGTTTCCTCGTCGTTCATGCCCATCCGCGCAAAGGTGTCGCGCACGTCAAAGCCCGACGCCACCGGGTCCGGATTGCCGTTCGGCCCTTCCGGGTTCACATAGATCAGGCCCATCTGCACGGCTGCCAGCGGGTTCTCCAGGTCGCGGTCGCCGGAATAGCGTTTGTCGCCCAGCCACTCGGTCTCAGTGCCCCAGTAGATGTCTTCCTCTGGCGCCCAGACGTCCTCGCGGCCGCCGCCAAAGCCGAACACCGGCCCGCCCATCGATTCAATGGCGCAGTTGCCTGCCAGGATCATCAGGTCCGCCCAAGAGATCTTGTTGCCGTATTTCTGCTTGATGGGCCACAGCAGGCGGCGCGCCTTGTCCAGGTTGCCGTTATCCGGCCAGGAGTTCACCGGCGCAAACCGCTGGTTGCCGGTGCCGCCGCCGCCGCGTCCGTCGGCGGTGCGGTAGGTGCCCGCGCTGTGCCAGGCCATGCGGATGAACAGGCCGCCATAATGGCCATAATCCGCGGGCCACCAGTCCTGGCTGTCGGTCATCAGCGCAAAC
This sequence comes from Leisingera sp. McT4-56, assembly GCF_020514995.1. Lineage (NCBI taxonomy): Bacteria > Pseudomonadati > Pseudomonadota > Alphaproteobacteria > Rhodobacterales > Roseobacteraceae > Leisingera > Leisingera sp. McT4-56. The sequence goes on from NZ_JAJALF010000005.1 coordinate 147,047, forward strand.
AGGTCCTTCTTCACCGCCTCCAGGTCGAGCTTCTTGAACTCCTCGCGGTAGTTGAAGCCGGCCCCCATCGGGTTCGACGTGGGGAAATGCTGGTGCAGGATTTTCAGGTTCAGCTGGTTCGGCCACCAATCCTGGTTCGAAGTGCCGCCGGCATCGGTGTTCAGCGCTGCGCCGTGCATCACCGGGCATTTTCCTGCGGGGGTATTTCCGTCCATTACGTTCTCCGATCGTGGCTTCAAATGGTTGAACTGCGTCGCGGCGGAAGCGTCCCGGAACCGCTCCAGCAGCCCGCGCGCCGCCTGAAAATGCAAGCGGGGCGGTGGCCGCCTGTGCCGGGTCTCCCTGTCTTCCTGCAGATGAGGCTAGCAGGGAAAAATCATTGGGATAAGTTGCATTTATTCATCGCAGTGATAATGAAACCCTATGATAAACGTGACCATCCGCCAGATGCGCTACTTCGAGGCGCTGGCCCAGCATCGCCATTTTGGCCGCGCGGCCGACGCTTGCGCCGTTTCGCAGCCGGCTTTGTCTGTTCAGATCAAGGAGTTGGAGGGGGCTCTGGGAGTGCAGCTGGTGGAACGCGGCGCCCGCCAGGTGCGGCTTACCAGCCTGGGCGAGGATCTGGCGGCGCGGGTGCGCGGCATTTTGCGCTCGGTGGATGAGCTGGGAGAGCTGGCGCGGGCCTCGCGCGACGGGCTGGCCGGGCGGCTGCGCATCGGGGTGATTCCCACTATCGCGCCCTATCTGCTGCCCTCGATCGTGGGCAACCTGACCCGCCAGTATCCTGACGCTGACATTCGCGTGCGAGAGACTGTCACACCGAAGCTGCTGGAGGAACTGGGGGAGGGGCGTCTGGATACCGCCATCGTGGCGCTGCCGGTCTCCGAGCCTTCGTTTGAGGAGGTCGCGCTGTTCTCAGAGAACTTTGTTCTGGTGCGCCCCGGCGAAGACGGCGGAACACCCGTTCCAGGCCCCGAAGGGCTGCGCCAGATGCGGCTTCTTCTGCTGGAAGAGGGGCACTGCTTCCGCGATCAGGCGCTGTCGTTCTGCAAGATGCAGTCCGCTGCCCCGCGCGAGCTTTTGGATGGCAGTTCCTTGTCCACCCTGGTGCAGATGGTCAGCGCCGGGATCGGGGTGACGCTGATCCCCGAAATGGCGGTGCCGGTGGAGACCCGCTCGGCGGAGGTGTCGGTGGCCCGCTTCCGCGACCCGCAGCCTGCGCGCACCATCGGCATGATCTGGCGCCGCAGCAACCCGCTGGCGCGGCAGCTGATCCAGGTGGCTGAAGTGGTGCGGCAGGCGGCGGACGGGTTGCGCTCCAGCTACCGCCCGATGGGCTAAAGGGCCGTTGCGCAAGCCGGCGCTGGCGGTGCCTGCAAGTGCTCCCTTGGGCTGAATTGTCTGGACTGGCTCAATCATGCGGAGATTGGTGCGCATTGGGCACGCTCACAGTTGTTTGGGCGGGGCTGTTGTTTCCGGATCGGGGCTAATTTGTTAGCGTTCCGTAAATAATAAGATTGAAGCAGGCATACAGGCAGATGAAAACGGGCTTCCGTGGCACGTTTGTTGTTTCCTGGTCGCAGACCGAAATCGACGGCCTTCCGGCCGCGCCGGTGAACGCTTTGGATGTGGGGGCGTCGTGGTGCTGGCATGGCGATGCCGTGCGGGTGGATGGCCCGGCTGGGCTGTTGCGTCAGGATTTGGCAAGCGGTGCAGAAGACTTGCGGCGCAGGGCCGCGCGCTCGGTGCGCAGGCTGGTCGGAGCAGCCGTCCAGAACCGCACCGATGTGCATGCGGTTCACGTGGACGAGCCGCTGATGGACCGCAGCTTTGTGGTGACCAATGGCGTTCAAAGTTTCACAATCACCCTGATCGAGACCGGGCAGGGCCAATGCCCCCTCCTGATGTTCTTGGATGAGCTGCCGCCGCGCGGCACCGATCTGTGGGTGGTAAGCCATGCCCTAGGCGCGGACCGGTCCGGCCAGCCACAGGGGGACAGCGGGGTGATCTGCTTTACACCCGGAACCCTGATCGCCACCCCGAGCGGCCCGAAACCGGTGGAGCAGCTGCGCGAAGGCGAAAGGGTCCAGACCCGCGACAACGGCGCCCGGGAGATCCTTTGGATCGGCTCCCGCCGGATCAGCGGCGCGCGGCTGTACGTGATGCCGCGGCTGCGTCCGATCCGTATCCATGCCGGCGCCCTGGGCATCGACCGCCCGGAACAGGAGCTGCTGGTCTCCCCTGATCACCGGATGCTGCTGCGCGGCGCGCGGGTGCGGGAGCTGTTCAACACGCCGGAGGTTCTGGTCGCAGCCAGCGACCTGGTCAATGGCCGCACCATCCTGCCCGATACCTCTGTGCGCGAAGTTACCTATATCCACCTGATGCTGGCCGATCATCAGGTGCTCTGGGCCAACGGGGTGGAAACCGAGAGCTTCCATCCGTCGAACGCATCGCTCACCGCGCTCAGCGATGCGGACAGGGCGCGTCTGTTCCAGCTTGAGCCGGGGCTGGAGCGCGACCCGCTGTCCTATGGCCCCTATGCCCGCCGCAACCTGAACACGTCCGAGGCCGCGATTCTCGGTCACGAGGCAGCCTGACGTCTTTTCCCGGCGGGGGCCGGGTGCTATTTGGCGCCCATGGCCGGGGATTTCTGCAGATTTCCTGCCGAACAGGCATTGACCGTGTTGACTCTGCCCCATCCCCCTATATAAGCGCGGCTTCATTGGTGTTGGTGGCCCCCGCAAGGGGATGCCTGTCATGGGGGAAACCTCAAGAGGACAACGCCCTTCGAAACCATATACGAAGGAGATCAGCCGTGACCAAACGCACGTCTGCCAAGTACAAAATCGACCGCCGCATGGGCGAAAACATCTGGGGCCGCCCGAAGTCCCCGGTCAACCGCCGCGACTACGGCCCGGGCCAGCACGGCCAGCGCCGCAAGGGCAAACTGTCCGACTTCGGCATCCAGCTGCGCGCCAAGCAGAAGCTCAAGGGCTACTACGGCGACCTGACCGAAAAGCAGTTCCGCCGCATCTACGGCGAAGCCGTGCGTGTGACCGGCGACACCGGTGAAAACCTGATCGGCCTGCTGGAGCGCCGCCTGGACGCGGTCGTTTACCGCGCCAAGTTCGTGGCCACCGTGTTTGCAGCCCGTCAGTTCGTCAACCACGGCCACGTCCTGGTCAACGGCAAGCGCGTGAACATCCCCTCCTACCGCGTCAAAGAAGGCGACGTGATCGAGGTCCGCGACAAATCCAAGCAGATGGTTGCGCTTCTGGAAGCCGTCCAGCTGGCTGAGCGCGATGTGCCGGATTACATCGAAGCCGACCACTCCAAGATGACCGCAACCTTCGTGCGCACCCCCGCTCTGGGCGACGTGCCGTACCCGGTTGTGATGGAACCGAACCTGGTCGTCGAATTCTACGCCAAGAACTAAGCCTGCTGCCCCCGGGGCATCTGGCGGAAGGGCTGTCCTCGCGGGCAGCCCTTTTTCGTTGCCGGCCTGCCAGGCCGGAACCGCATTGGCCGGGCAGTTCCAAAAGCGGTGGTCCGGCGGAAGTATTGGGTCTATCCTGTCCCTAAAACGACAGGGAGTGACCAATGAAGTTCTTGATGAAAGCAACTGCCGTGGCCGCGCTCACGGTCCTCGCGGCGGCGGCTGGCGCCGCACCGCTGAAACTCACACCTGCGAATCCGCAGCCCTCCGGCGTCAAGCCCGGCCTCGCGGTGGTCTACGCCTACCCCCAGGATGTGAAGTCATTGGCCGAAGCCTCCTCTGCGCTGAAGATCAGCAGCGAGCGGGGCCGCCCGATTGCCGGGCTGGACAACCGCGACACAGAAGAAGGGCAGAATACGCTGACCTCCAAGCGGCCGATGCATGTGGCCGCGCGCATCACCGGCTATGTGAAACTGGACACGCCGGGCGTCCACAACATCGACTTTCTGACGAACGACGGGCTGCTGGCCAAAATCGGCGGCCAGGTGGTTGGCGAATTCGACGGCCGCCAGTCCTGCGACAGCACCATCCTCACCCAGGTCGAGGTGCCCTCGGCCGGCTGGTATCCTGTCGACATCCTCTACTTCCAGCGCTTGGGCACCGCCTGCCTGCACATGCGCATGGGTCCGGACGGCAAGCGCCCGAAGTGGATGAAAAACAGCGCATTCGGGCACTGACAGCCTTGGCCGCGGGGCAGGGGGCTAACCCCTGCCAGCATCCTCACAAGGGCAGCGGCCGGCCCTCCGCGATGGCCTCCATCGCGAAATAGGAGGTCACGCTGTCCAGTTCCACGCCTGAAATCAGCCGCTGATAGACCTTGTCATAGCTGGCCATGTCCTCGGTCACCACTTTCAGCTGATAGTCGTAATCGCCGCCGATGCGGTGGAAATCCACCACCTCTGGAATTGTCAGCACATGGCGGCGGAATTTCTGCAGCCAGTCCGCGGAATGATGCCGGGTGCGCAACAGCACGAACACCACCAGATCCAGCCCCAGCTGCTTGCGGTCCAGCCGCGCGGTGGAGCCCTTCAGCAGCCCGCTTTCATTCAGCGCTTTCAGCCGCCGCCAGCAGGCGTTCTGCGACAGTCCCACTTGGTCCGCCAGCTCCCGCTGCGACAGGCTGGCGTCCCGTTGCAGGGCGCGCAGAATGGCGCGGTCAATATTGTCTGCATTCTTGCTCATTGGGCGATCATATGACACAAAAATTCAGCAATCCACTCAGTAATTGATTAAGTTTCCGCGCCAAGAACCGTTCATCATGCTTCCACAGAATTCGGAGGCGCGACATGACCCTGGCAGCATTCAAACAGACAATCCGGCAAGCGGCACAGGACGGATCCCTTGGCCGCAGCGTGATCGGCGACGGGGTGATGATCCCCGGCCTCGATGGCGAGGTGCCGCTGGTCTATGCCGACTACGTCGCCTCCGGCCGGGCGCTGCGCCAGGTGGAGGACTTCGTGGCAGGCCAGGTGCTGCCCTTCTACGCCAACTCCCATACCGAGGCGTCCTATTGCGGCACCCAGATGACCCGCCTGCGCCGCGAGGCGCGCGCTGAGATTGCCCGCATCACCGGCGCCACCGCAGAGGACGCGGTGATCTTCACGGGTTCAGGCGCCACCGCGGGGCTTAACCGCCTGGTCAGCCTGTTCGGCGTGAACGAGGCCGCACGTCCGGTGGTCTTCATCGGCCCTTACGAGCATCACTCCAACATCCTGCCCTGGCGCGAGAGCAAGGCCGAGGTGGTGGAAATCCCCGAAGCGGCGGAGGGCGGGCCGGACCTGGCAGTGCTGGAGCTGGCGCTGAAACAGCACGCGGACAGCGACCTGAAGATCGGCAGCTTCTCAGCAGCGTCCAATGTGACCGGTATCGTGACCGGTCCCGACGCCATCAGCCGCCTGCTGCATGCGCATGGCGCGCTGGCGGTCTGGGACTATGCCGGCGGCGGCCCCTACCTGCCCATCGACATGGGGCAGGGCGGCGCCGCGCGCAAAGATGCCGTCGTGGTCTCGCCGCATAAGTTCCCGGGCGGCCCCGGCGCCTCCGGCGTGCTGATCGTCAACCAGGCTGCAGTGCGCCGCCGCTGCCCGTCCTGGCCCGGCGGCGGCACCGTCAGCTTCGTCTCGCCCTGGCGGCACGAATACAGCCGCGACCTTGCCGCCCGCGAGGAGGCCGGGACCCCGAATGTGATCGGCGACATCCGCGCAGCCCTGGCGTTTCTGGTCAAGGAGGCCGTGGGCCAGGAGCAGATCGAGGCCCGCGAAGCCAAATTCGCGCAAATGGCCTGGCAGGGCTGGTCCGCCAACCCGCGGCTGCGCATCCTCGGCCACCGCGACGCGCACCGGCTGCCGATCTTTTCCTTCCTGGTGACAGACGCGGCAGGCAAGCCGGTTCATCAGCAGCTGTTCACCCGTATGCTGAGCGACGTCTACGGCATCCAGGCCCGCGGCGGCTGCGCCTGCGCTGGCCCTTACGCGCACCGTCTGCTGGGCATCAATCAGCCGGAGTCGGAAACCCTGTTCGCAGACCTGCAGGCCGGTGAAGAGATGAAGAAACCCGGCTGGGTGCGGCTCAACTTCTCTTACCTGATGGAGGAGGAGACAGCCCAGTACATCATCGATTGCGTGAATGAGCTGACGATGAAGGCGGGGGAGATTGCGGCCCGTTACGACGCCGACCCGCAGACAGCCCGGTTCAAGGCACAGGCCGCCTAGGCCAATCGCGCCGGGTGCTTTCCCGCATCGGGAGAGCACCTTGCATGCTTGTGATATGTAGGCAGCCGCCCCCAGCATTTAAAGGGGGAATGTCTATTCCAAATCCCCCGCGACGGAACGGCGGCGGCATGGCACGCTGGAACCAGTAGTTAATTGGTTGGAGCAAAGTCATGGCTCTCAAGCTTTCCGCACCCGTTGGTGACAAGAAACGTATCACCAAACCGGACCCCAAGACTGGCGAAAGCAAATTCAAACCGGTCAAGAACGCCCCGGCAGATGTCGAACTGGTCCGCCTGATGCTTAAGGCGAACGGCTATTCCGTCGAGATCAGCACCAAATGCGATGCCGGGCTGATCAAGACCATCCGGGATTTCCAGAAAAAGAAACTGGGCTTCAAGAAGCCTGACGGCATTGTCGATCCAGGGATGCGGACCTGGAACGCGGGCCTGCCCAAACTGGCCGCGCAATATGCGGCGGACACCAAGATCGAACGGGTCGAGGTTGTCGAGAACGGCAAGACCAAGATGATCACCGTGGCGGAGTTTGAAGCCGGGCAGGAGGAGCTGCGCCGCAAGCTGCTGGCCAAGGCCAACATGATGTACGGCCAGGCGGAATCCTGGGTCGACTTCTGCAACGAGGTGGAGAACACCCGCCAGGGCAACGAGACCTTCCTGAATGCGCTGACCGAATTTGCTGTCAGCATGGTCAACGACAAGACCGATCCGCCCTGGACGCCGATCCTGAACGCGCGTTCCGAGTCGAGCCTGCTCAAGACGCTGGTCAGCAAGAAAAAACCGGACTGGAAAAAGGTTTACAAGCAGGACGTCAAGGCGACCAAGGCCTATAACAAGGGCGGCAAGGCGTTCAAGAAATTCATCGACCAGCGCATCAGCACCGCAGGCGCCATCGTCTGGAAGCTGGAGGTGGTGCGCGAGGTCTCCTTTGCCGTGGTCGAGACCTACATGACCGCGCGCCTGGTGGCGACCAAGGGAATGTCACCGGCCAAGGCCCACGCCATCGCCGCCGCCAGCACCGAGGCGCTGAAATCCAGCGCCGGCCAGCTGGGCGAGCATCTGGCTGGCAACAACGTGACCTGGGACGGCGCTGCCAAGAAGGTGTTCATCGACAGCTTCATCGCGGGGCTTGCGGGTGCTGCCGGCGGCAAGCTGACTTCCAAGCTGTCAGCAGGGCTTGCCGACGACCTGGCCAAGGCCGCCGCCTCCAAGCTGTCGCGCGAGATGCCCAAGAAGGCGGTCAAGCTGTTCTTCGAGAAGTTCCTGAAATCCAAGGCCGGCGAAGCCATGGTGACAGAGGCTTTGAAGGAAACCATCGGCCTGGCCAAGCCCTTGATCGAAAAGGGCCGTCCGCCCAACACCAAGGAGATCAAGGAAAGCATCGCCAAGATCCTGACCGCGGGCATCATGTCCGCAGGCGCCGGCAAGGCGCTGGACAAATTCTCGTCCGGTTTCACTTCGGGCGCCGAGAAGTTCCTCAAGACCAAACTGGCGCCCGCCGCAATGGAGGGTGCGGTCAAGAAGGACCTGATCGCCAAATACGGCACCAAGGCCACTGAGGACTTCATTAAGCTGCACGGCGATGCCATCTACGGCGAGATCGCCAAGCAGATCTCCGGCAAGACGCTCAGCAAATACGCGGGCGAGGCCCTGGCCGGCGCCGACGGCTCGCAGTCGGCTTCGACCATGCAGAAACAGGCCAATGAGGCGATGCGCAAGGATATGGAACTGCGCAAGCAGATCCAGAAGATCATCATGGCCGAGGCCAAGCGCAAGATGCCCAAGGGCGCGGCCGCGCATTAACGCGGGCACGCTTGCTGCGGCAGGCTGCCGCTGGGGGGCGGCAGCACTGGGGAAGCGTCATCTTGGTGCTTCCCCGCCAGCGTTTGGGCCGTTATGACGGGTTGGAATTAAGGAGCCCGTATTATGACCCAACTCACACCGCAGCCCGGTATCATGGACATCGCCCTCTATCAGGGCGGGGCTGCCCATGTGAAAGGGGTGAGCAATGTTGTGAAGCTCTCCTCGAACGAGAACCCCTTTGGCCCCAGCCCGCGTGCCGTCCAGGCGATGCAGGACGCGGCGGCCAATATGCACCGCTATCCCAGCTCGGACCACGCGGCGCTGCGGCAGGCGATCGGCGAGGTTCACGGGCTGGAGCCGGAGCAGATCATCTGCGGCGCGGGCAGCGACGAGATCATCGCCTTCCTGTGCCAGGCCTATGCCGGGCCGGGGGATGAGGTGCTCTATACCGAACACGGCTTTGCCATGTACCGCATCAGCGCCCTGGCCGCCGGCGCCACCCCGGTGGAGGTGAAGGAGCGCGAGCGCGTCACCGACGTGGACGCGCTGCTGGCGGGCTGCACCGCCAGGACCAGGCTGGTGTTCATCGCCAACCCCAACAACCCCACCGGCACCATGATCAGCGAGGCCGAGGTGGCTCGGCTGGCAGATGGCCTGCCCGATGGCGCGCTGCTGGTGCTCGACGGCGCCTATGCCGAATATGTCGAAGGCTTTGACGCCGGCGCCGCGCTGATCGGCACCCGCAGCAACGTCTTCATGACCCGCACATTCTCCAAGATCTACGGCCTGGGCGGCGCCCGGATCGGCTGGGGCTACGGCCCCAGGGAGATCATTGACGTGCTGAACCGGGTGCGCGGCCCGTTCAACGTCTCCAGCACCGCGCTGGCCGGGGCCGAGGCCTCGGTGCGCGACACGGATTACGTGGACCACTGCCGAACCGAGAACGCCAAATGGCGCGCCTGGCTGGCCAATGCGCTGGCCGAACTCGGCGTTCCCTCGGATGTTTCCAGCACCAACTTCATCCTGGCCCGCTTTTCCAGCCAGGCTGAAGCAGAAGCCTGCGATCTGTACCTGCAGGCGCAGGGCCTGATCGTGCGCCGGGTGGCGGGCTACAACCTGCCAACCGCGCTGCGCATCACCATCGGCGACGAGGACTCCTGCCGCCGCATCGCGCAAGGGGTGAAGGCATTCAAAGAGGGCAAGGCATGAGCGAACACGTTTATGGCCGCGTCGCGCTGATCGGCCTTGGCCTGATTGCATCCTCGATGTTCTGGGCGATGAAACGCGCAGGCCTTGCAGGCGAGGTCACCGGCTATGCCCGCAGCCTTGAGACCCGCGAAACCGCCCGCCGCATCGGCCTCTGCGACCGCGTCTGCGACAGCGCGCAGGAGGCGGTGCAGGACGCCGACCTGATTGTGCTCTGCGTGCCGGTCGGCGCCATGGGACCGGTGATGGAAGACATCGCGCCGGTGCTGAAGCCCGGCGCGACGGTCTCCGACGTGGGCTCGGTCAAGCGCCATGTGATCGAGGCGGTGCAGCCGCACATCCCCGAGGGCGTGCATTTCGTGCCTGCCCACCCGCTGGCAGGCACCGAGCATTCCGGCCCCGAATCCGGTTTTGCCGAACTGTTCGACAACCGCTGGTCGCTGCTGGTGCCGGTCGAGGGCACCGATCCTGAGGCCGTGGACCGCCTGCGCAAGCTGTGGGAGGGCATGGGCGCGCATGTCGATGTGATGGACGCCGACCACCACGACCTGGTGCTGGCCGTCACCTCGCACACGCCGCACCTGATTGCCTATACGATGGTGGGCGTGGCAGACGACTTGCGCCGGGTCACTGACAGCGAAGTGATCAAGTATTCCGCCGCGGGTTTCCGTGACTTCACCCGCATCGCGGCCTCCGATCCGACCATGTGGCGCGACGTGTTCCTGACCAACAAGGATGCCACGCTGGAAATTCTTGGCCGTTTCACCGAAGAACTGTTTGCCCTGCAGCGCGCGATCCGCACCGGCGACGGGCAACACCTGCACGACTATTTCACCCGCACCCGTGCCATTCGCCGCGGCATTATCGAAGCAGGCCAGGACACTGACGCGCCGGACTTCGGCCGGGGGCAGAAGAAATGATCCGCCCGGGCGCCCTGCTGCTGGCGGCGGTGATCAGCGGTGCGGCCCTGGCCGCAACGCCGGATGCCTCGCTGGAGCCTCCCGTGCGCCCAGCGGCAGAGACCGGGCTTGAGACCGGCTTGGCGCCCGTGCCCGGCATGCGCCCGGCGTCCCGCCCGCAATCTGAGCAGCGCCTGGCGGCAGCAGCCCGCCCCGCAAATCTGCCGCTGCTGGCTCCCGGTGCCTCGCTGATGCCTTCGGCCCGGCCCGACAGCCTGGCAGAGCAGGTTCTGTTCAAGCGCCGCAAGCTGCGTGAAGGCTCGGTCTGCGGCGACATTGAAATCCAGGGCGACAGTGTCGGCCATGTTTCCGGCACGCTGCCCGGCTGCGGCGCCAAGGACGCGGTGCGGGTGCGCGAGATTGCCGGCGTCCGCCTCAGCCAGTCCTCTTTGATGACCTGCAACACCGCCCGGGCGCTGAAAACCTGGATCAACCGCGAGGTCGAAACCGCCTTTGGCCGCCGCAACAAGGTGGTCGGCTTGCGCGTCGCTGCCCACTACGCCTGCCGCACCCGCAACAACCGCCCCGGCGCCAAGATATCTGAGCACGGCAAGGCGCGGGCGATCGACATTTCCGGCTTCACCCTGGCCAGCGGCGAGACCGTTTCCGTTCTGCACGGCTGGCAGAACCGCAAGACCCGCAAGAAGCTGAAAAAGATCTGGCGCGCCGCCTGCGGCCCCTTCGGCACCGTGCTGGGCCCGGAGGCCGACCGCTATCACAAGGACCATATCCACCTGGACGTGGCGCGCCACCGCGGCGGCACCTATTGCCGCTGACGGTGCATGGGGCAATCCAGGCCCCCTGTTCATCTGGCCTCAAGTATCCCGGAGCGCCAGGCAGAGCCTCGCAGAAAATATCGGGCAGCTAAACAATTCGCAGCGTGAGGGCATGCTCCCGTGCCTGCAAGTGCCCCTCTGGGAGAACATTCCAGCCTTGGCTCGGGCGCGCTGCGCGCGAAGGGCATCCTGTGGGAAACACTTTAGCGGATGATCAGCCGCGGCGCGTGGCCCAGTGGCAGCGGGCCAAGCGAGACATACCCATCCGCAAATCCCAGCGTGATATCCAGATTGCGCGGGTTGCCGCTGGCTTCGGCCAGCAGCCCCAGCACCCGCTCCACCGTGCCGCGCAGCGCCGGGGCAAGAGCACCGCTGCGTTCGGCCATCAGCACCAGCCCGCGCCAGTTCTCTGCCTGCAGCGCAATCTCGCCCTCCGGCAGCCCCAGTTCATCGACCGTCAGCACGCCGGTGGCCTTGAGGCGCAGATCGCCCCAGCGGGCATCGGCCAGCTTCAGATCGATCCGGCGCGGCTGCGGCCGTCTCTGCTCCAGCGCGGTCCGGTCCCAGGGCGTGTCAAAGGCAACCGTCATCTGCAGCGCCAGCGTGTCGAACCGCTCCGGCAGCGGCGCACTGGCCGCCAGCAGCCGCCGCCAGGCGGCGCGCGGCGCGAATTCCCTGGCGTCTGCAGTGATCAGATAGGCCTCGGGTCGGTCCGTCTGCGCCATGCGCAGGTCCAGCGCGGCGCCGCTCAGCACGGTTTCGCCGCGGCGGGCAATCTGCCAGCTGTCCGCCACGGCGGCCATCTGCTCCAGCTCCAGCGCCACGCCCGGCTTCAGGTGCAGGCTGGCCTGCAGCCCGTCCGCGGCAATCACCGCGGTCTGGTCGAAATACGAGAGCCGCTGTGCCGTGGCGGGAAAGTGCAGCTCCAGCCGGCCGGGCCAGGCGGCGGGACTGTCCAGCTCCAGCCAGTCTGCCCGCCAGGCAGCGCCGGTGCGGGGATCCGCCAGGGCCGGACGGCTGATCCGGGTCTGGTGCCGGAACGGGTAGCCTTGCGTTTCCAGCGCCGCGTATTCTGCCTGCCAGCCCCGGTTTTCCTGCACATCGAACCAGGCCGTGATGCCGTTCTTCAGCCCCCAGGCCGCCGCCGCCCAGTAGAGGCTCCACACCAGGAAGGCGGCAATCATCAGTTTTGCCAGGCGCATCGGATAGCCTCTTTTGTCCGGATCAGGATTGCTGTTTATAGGGGGAGAGCAGAAAGGACCAGAAGACATGACCATGTGGGTATTCGGATACGGATCACTGCTTTGGAACCCCGGCTTCCCGGTGGCCCGGCGCGAGGTGGCAGTGCTGCACGGCTATGCGCGCTCCTTCTGCATGTCCTCGATCCACCACCGCGGCAGCGAGGAAAAGCCCGGCCTGGTGCTGGCGCTGGACGCTGTCGAGGACGCCCATTGCAAGGGCATCGCCCTGGCGGTGGAGGGCGGCCACGAGGAGCAGACCCTAGCCGAACTGCGCGAGCGCGAGCTTATTTCGTCCGCCTATCTGGAGCGCGATCTGGAGGTGGAGCTGGGCGACGGTTCAATGGTGACGGCGGTCACCTATGTGATCGACCCGCACCACGTGCAGTATTGCGGCGGCCTCAGCCTTGAGGAGCAGGCCCAGATCATCGCCCATGCGGTGGGCGGCCGCGGCCCCAATACAGAATACCTGTACAACACCGCCGAGCATCTGGCCGAGATCGGTCTGCACGACAGCGATCTGGACTGGCTGGCGGGCCGGGTGCGGGAAATCACCGCATAAAGCCTTGGCGCTTTTGACACTTTGCTTATAGGCTGCGGGTCAACACGAGCAGTCAAAAGTGTCAGGAGCCACAAGAAATGGCGCAGCCAGACCGCAAGACCCGGCCGCAGTTCTCCCAGCCGGTGCGGCAGATCATCATGATGCTGATCGCGCTGGGGCTATCGGGGTTCGGCGCCTTTGTGGCGCTGCCGCGGGTGCTGCCGGTGTTTCAGGCCAACCCTTGGCTAAACGGTTTCATCGTCTTTGTTTTCGTAATCGGGGTGCTGGCCTGCTTCTGGCAGGTGGTGCAGCTGATCGGCTCGGTGCGCTGGATCGAACGCTTCGCCGCCGGCGACAATCAGGACCACCGCCGCCCGCCCTCGATGCTGGCGCCGCTGGCCTCGCTCCTGGGCTCGCGCAGCGCGCGGATGCAGCTGGGCTCGGCCTCGACCCGCTCCATCCTGGACTCTGTCGCCAGCCGCATCGACGAAGACCGCGAGATCACCCGCTACATCGTCAATTTGCTGATCTTTCTCGGCCTTCTTGGCACTTTCTACGGGCTGGCCACCACCGTTCCCGCCGTTGTCGACACCATACGCAGCCTGGCACCGCAGGAGGGGGAGGAGGGGCTTTCTGTCTTCAACCGCCTGATGACCGGGCTGGAGGCGCAGTTGGGCGGCATGGGCGTCGCTTTCGCCTCGTCGCTGCTGGGCCTTGCGGGATCGCTGATCGTCGGCCTGTTGGAGCTGTTTGCGGGCCACGGCCAGAACCGCTTCTACCGAGAACTGGAGGAATGGCTGTCCACCATCACCCGGGTCAGCTTCTCTTCGGGCGAGGACGGCGCCGGCGACAGCGGTGTTGTCTCCCAGGTGCTTGACACCATGGCCGAGCAGATGGAGATGCTGCAGGAGATGTTCGCAGAAACCGCCGAAGGCCGCGCGGCGGTGGATCAACGGCTCTCGGACCTGGTTGAAACCATTCAGGAGATGAACCGCCGCCAGGAGCAGACCGGCACCATCACTGCAGCGCTGGACCGGGTTGCGGTGGGGCAGGAGGCGCTGACCGAGATCCTGCGCGCCCAGGGCGAGCACGGCGGCATAGACGCCGAAAGCCGGATGCGGCTGCGCTCCATCGACGTGCAGATGCTGCGCATTCTCGAGGAAATTTCAGCGGGCCGCCAGGAAAGCCTGGCAGAGCTGCGCAAGGACATCGACCTGATGATCAAGGCCTTTGCCCGCCCGCGCGGCCTCTCGCGCGGCGGTCTGCCGGGCCGGGACGCGGGGGAATAACCGATGGCCCTTTCCCGGCGCACAGGGCAGCGGTTCCAGGCCTCGATCTGGCCCGGGTTTGTCGATGCGATGACCGGGCTTTTGCTGGTTCTGATGTTTGTGCTGACCATCTTCATGGTGGTCCAGTTCGTGCTGCGCGAGACTATTACAGGCCAGGAAAGCCAGCTGGATGAGCTCTCGGCCGAAGTCAGCGCGCTGGCCTCTGCCCTGGGGCTGGAGGAACGCGAGAACCGGCGCCTGAACGCCCGGATGGGGGCGCTGACCTCGACCCTCAACACGGCTGAACAGGATCTGGCGCAGGCCCGCAGCCTGATCTCCTCGCTTACCGCCGAACGCGACCGTCAGGCCGGCGAGCTGGAGGAAGCCGCCAGCCGCATTACCGGTTTCGAGGCCCAGGTGGCCGCCCTGATCGCCAGCCGCGACGCCGCCCAGGCGCGGGTTGCGGACCTGAGCGCCGAACGGGAAACCCTGGAGGCAGCCCGCGCCGCGCTGCTGAGCGAGCAGGAGGCTCTGAACCTGGCGCTGGCGCAGGCCCGCGGCGAGATCGACGCCCAGTCCGAGGCGGCCAGGCTGGCAGCAGCCGAGCGCGAAGCGATGGAGGCGCTGATCGACAGCCTTGAGACGGAAGAAGCCGCAAAGGCCGAAGAAATCGCCGGCCTGCAGGAGCAGCTGAGCGCCGAGGAAGCGGCCCGGATGGTGGAGGCCGCCGCCGCTGAAGCCCTGCGCGAAAGGCTGCAGTCAGCAGATGCGGAGCTGACCGCCATGACACTGGCGCTGGAGGCGCAGCGGCAGCAGGCGGAGGACACCCTGACCCTGCTGGCGGCGGCAGAGGCGGCAAAGAAACAGCTGGACGCGCAGCTCTCGGAACTGGAAGCCGCCCGTGCAGGCTCAGACGCCGAGGCCGGGCGGCTGGCAGCTGAGCTGGCCGAGGCCAGGGCAGCTCTGGCCGCGGCGGAAACCCAGGCGGAGGATCTGGATGTCCTGCGCCAGCGGCTGCTGGCCGCCGTGGCTGCGCAAGAGACTGCTGAAGCCGGCGCCGCCGAGCAGCTCAGCCGGGCCGAGGAACGTGCCGCCCTGCTGGCGCAGGCGCGGGAGGCGCTCTCGCAGGAGCAGGCGGTGTCGGAGGAAGCCCGCCGCGAAACTGCGCTGCTCAATCAGCAGGTCGCGGCCTTGCGCGAGCAGCTGGGCGGGCTGCAGGCCATCCTGGACGACTACCAGGCCCGTGACGCGGCGCAGCAGGTGCAGCTGCAGAACCTCGGCCAGGACCTGAACGCAGCCCTGGCCCGCGCGGCATCCGAGGAGCGCAAGCGGCGGATTCTGGAAGAACAGGAGCGCAAGCGGCTCGAGGCAGAAGCGGCAGCGCTCGCCACCAAGGCGCAGGACCTGGAGCGCTACCGCTCCGAGTTCTTCGGGCGGCTGCGCGATCTTCTCGGCACCCAGGAGGGCGTGCGGATCCAGGGCGACCGCTTTGTCTTTGCCTCCGAAGTGCTGTTCCCGCCCGGCAGCGCCACCCTGTCGCCGGAAGGCCGTGTGGAGATCGCCAAGGTGGTGTCGATCCTGCAAAGCGTGGTGGCGGCAATCCCGCCGGGGATCAACTGGATCATCCGGGTGGACGGGCATACCGACAACACGCCGTTGGGGGCGCATCCGAAATTTGCCGACAACTGGGAGCTCAGCCAGGGCCGGGCGCTGTCGGTTGTGCGCTACATGGTCGAGGCGCTGGGGGTGCCGCCCTCGCGGCTGGCGGCCAACGGCTTTGGGGAATACCAGCCGGTGAACCCGGCGGACACGCCTGAGGCGCGCGCCCAGAACCGGCGGATCGAGCTGAAGTTCACCGAGAAATGATCGGGGCAGCCGCCCTGTCAGGCCGCGTTTCAGCCTGAAACGGCCAGTCCGGCAGCCATCGCGGGGTGCAACCCGCTTCACTAATGGAGACAAGCTACTAGTTACACACGGGTTGCGGCCCCACCGGGCAGTAGGGCTAGCTTTAAACTATTGCAGATGCGGGCATAATCAAATCCGGCTGCCGGATTTCCGGCCGTGGCGCGGCTGGCCGCAGCGGGCGCGGCGGCTCCCGCCCGGCGCCAGGCCGCCCTGCCAGGGCGGCAGCGCCCGTTGGGCCGCGCAGCCGCGCCGCGGCTGCAGGGGCGTGGATCACTGGGTGTCCGGGTCCGCAGGCGCGGTGATTTCCATGCTGCGGACCAGGCGGCCGATCTCCTGCCCGTCCCTGAGCAGCCGGGCAATGCCGGTATAGCTGCCCGCGGGCCACTGGCCGCCGCGCAGGCGCCGCCCGGCGGCGCGGAAAAACTGCGCCTGGTTCTTGTTCAGCGCTTCGCTGTGGGAGACGAACTCGCCTCCGGGCCCGGTCACGGTCAGCTCCAGCGCGTCGCCGGCCTGGCCGCCAAAAGCATAGGCCCAGAACACGAAGGCAGGCGCGTCCGCTGCCAGCGGAGCCTCATCGGCGAGGCCGGACTTGACTGCGCCGTAGTCCGGCACGGCGGTGCTGAACCCCGCGCCCATCACCCCGCCGGGCTGGTAGGCAGGCAGATCCGCCCAGAGCGTCTCGCCCTCAGCCGTGCCGCAGGTCTCCAGCGTTTGCGGGGCAAAGGGGTCCACCACCGCGCCATCCTTGCGCACCGACAAATGCAGATGCGGAAACTGGGTCTTGCCGGACAGCCCGACCTCGCCCAGCACATCGCCGGCTTTCACCTTCTGGCCGCTTTCCACCCGGACCGAGCCGCGCTTCATGTGGCAGTACTGGGTTTCCCAGCCGCCGCCGTGGCGCAGCACCACCCCGTTGCCGCACTCCTTGCCATCAATGCTGTCTGCATTTTCCGCTGTGGCATACTGGTCCGCCATCGTGTTCCGGGTGCCCCGCACAACCCCGTCCGCCGCCGCGCGCACCTGGACGCCGGCCTGCATGTCCGACAGGAAGGGCAGGGCGAAATCGGTGCCCTTGTGGCCGTCATAGCTGAGCGTGCCGCAGGTGAAATCGCGTGCGCCGGGGCCGGGATCGCGGTCGACAAACTGCTGGATGTGGCAGGTCTCGCCCAGGGTGCAGTCCAACGGGAACTGCAAACGGAAGTCGCCCGCCGCGGCAGGCGCGGCGAGCGGTATCAGGGCCAGTAGCGCTGCGAGGCGCATCAGTCCGCTGTCAAGAGCGGCGGCTTGTCCCCGGAAATCCGCGGCTTGCCCGGGCCTTCCAGGCGCAGGTCCAGCTTGCCGTCCTTGATGCCGACCTTGACGACGCCGCCCTTGGTCAGCTTGCCGAACAGCAGCTCTTCTGCCAGCGGCTTCTTGATGTGCTCCTGGATGACACGGCCCAGCGGACGCGCGCCCATGCGGTCGTCATAGCCCTTGTCGGCCAGCCATTCGGCCGCCTTGCGGGTGAGCTCGATCGAGACGTTGCGGTCCATCAGCTGCGCTTCCAGCTGCAGGACGAACTTCTCGACCACCTGCAGGATGACTTCCTTGCCGAGCGGCGCGAAGGAGATCACCGCATCCAGGCGGTTGCGGAACTCCGGTGTGAAGGTGCGCTCGATGGCGGCTGTGTCTTCGCCCTCGCGGCGGTCGCGGCCAAAGCCGATGGCGGCTTTCGCCTGCTCCGAGGCGCCCGCGTTGGAGGTCATGATCAGGATCACGTTGCGGAAATTCACGGTGCGGCCGTTGTGGTCGGTCAGCTGGCCGTTGTCCATCACCTGCAGAAGGATGTTGTAGACATCCGGGTGCGCCTTCTCGATCTCATCGAGCAGCAGCACGCAGTGCGGATGCTGGTCGACACCATCGGTCAACAGGCCGCCCTGGTCAAATCCGACATAGCCCGGAGGCGCGCCGATCAGGCGGGAAACCGCGTGTTTCTCCATGTATTCCGACATGTCGAAGCGCAGCAGTTCCACCCCCAGCTGGTCCGCCAGCTGCTTGGCCACCTCGGTCTTGCCGACGCCGGTCGGGCCTGCAAACAGGTAGTTGCCGATCGGCTTTTCCGGCTCGCGCAGGCCGGCACGGGCCAGCTTGATTGCGCTCGACAGGGCGGTGATGGCATCGTCCTGGCCAAAGACCACGCGCTTCAGCGAACGTTCCAGGTCCTTCAGCACCTCGGCATCGTCCTTGGAGACGTTCTTGGGCGGAATGCGGGCGATCTTCGCGACAACAGCCTCGATCTCCTTGACGCCGATGGTCTTGCGGCGCTTGCTCTCGATGATCAGATGCTGCGCGGCGCCGGCCTCGTCAATGACGTCGATTGCCTTGTCCGGCAGCTTGCGGTCGTTGATGTAGCGCGCCGACAGCTCCACCGCGGTCTTGATGGCATCGCCGGTGAACTTGATGCCGTGATGCTCCTCGAAATAGGGCTTCAATCCCTTCAGGATCTCGATGGAATCCTCCACCGAGGGCTCGTTCACGTCGATCTTCTGGAACCGGCGGCTCAGCGCACGGTCCTTCTCGAAATGCTGGCGGAACTCCTTGTAGGTGGTGGAGCCCATGGTGCGCAGCTTGCCGCCCTGCAGCGCAGGTTTCAGCAGGTTGGATGCATCCATTGCGCCGCCGGAGGTGGCGCCGGCACCGATCACGGTGTGGATCTCGTCGATGAACAGCACCGCGTCCGGGTGGTCCTCCAGTTCGGAGACCACGGCCTTCAGCCGCTCCTCGAAATCTCCGCGGTAGCGGGTGCCCGCCAGCAGCGCGCCCATGTCGAGCGAGTAGATGGTGGTTTCCGACAGGATTTCCGGGGTTTCGCCGGACACGATGCGGCGCGCCAGGCCTTCGGCGATGGCCGTCTTGCCGACACCGGGGTCGCCGACCAGCAGCGGGTTGTTCTTGCGGCGGCGGCACAGCACCTGGATGCAGCGCTCCACCTCGTGGTCGCGGCCGATCAGCGGGTCGATGTCGCCGTCGCGGGATTTGGCGTTCAGGTCGACGCAGTATTTGGCCAGCGCCGACTCCTTCTTCTCGCCCTCGGGCGCGGTGGTCAGGTTGTCCTCTTCCTGCTCGGTCGCGCCGGACACCGGGCGGGATTCACCGTAGGCCGGGTCCTTGGCAACGCCGTGGGCGATGAAGTTCACCGCGTCATAGCGGGTCATCTCCTGGTCCTGCAGGAAATAGGCGGCGTCGCTCTCGCGCTCGGCAAAGATGGCGACCAGCACATTCGCCCCCGTTACCTCAGTGCGGCCAGAGCTTTGGACGTGGATCGCGGCGCGCTGGATGACGCGCTGGAAGGCGGCGGTCGGCACTGCCTCCGATCCGTCGATGTCGGTCACAAGGTTGGCAAGATCCTCATCCACGAATTCCACCAGGGAGGATCGCAATTCGGTCAGGTCGACGCTGCAGGCACGCATCACGCGGGCCGCGTCGGGCTCGTCGATCAGGGCCAGAAGCAGGTGTTCCAGGGTTGCGAATTCATGACGGCGTTCATTCGCCAGCGCCAGCGCTGCGTGAATGGCCTGTTCCAGGGTGCTCGAGAATGAAGGCACGGGCGTGCTCCTCTGATCTTGGGTTGGCCGGTGGGGCGGTATTAACCAACCCCTCAGTTCAACCATGTGCTTATAAGGTTAGAGTTTGGTTGATAGCGCGCCGGCTTCAAGGTCTTTTCTTCATTTTGGGGTCACAATTATTTTTCCCCTGTTGCACCCCGCTGCGCTTGAATTGCTCAGAAATTGTCCTTCCGCTTGCGGATTTCGGCAAAAACCTCTGCATTTTCAGCACCTTCCATGCCAAGGTGCGCCCGGATGGCCGCGTCGCCCGCGCGCAGGAACGGGTTGGTGTCAAGTTCCAGCTGCAGGGACGACGGCACCGTCGGGATGCCGCTGTCCCGGGCCGATGCGATATCGGATATCCGCGCCTGCAACGCGGGGTTGCCGGCGTCTACCGTCACCGCAAAAGCACCGTTAGCCTGGGTGTATTCATGTCCAGAATAAACCATAGTTTGCGGCGGCAGCGCGGCAAGTTGCGACAGGCTGGCCCACATTTGCTGCGGCGTGCCCTCAAACAGCCGCCCGCAACCCAGCGCCATCAGGCTGTCGGCGGTAAAAACCGCCTCTGCGCCGGGCAGGTAATAGGCGATATGGCCGACCGTGTGGCCCGAAACATCCGTCACCTGCACCTCTTCGCCCATGAGGGTGAAGGCGCCGCCGTCCTCCACCGCCATGTCCAGCGGCGGCAGCCGGTGCGCATCCGCCTTGGCGCCGATCACCTTGGCGCCATAGGCCGCCTGCAGTTCGGCCACCCCATCCACATGGTCCCAGTGGTGGTGGGTCAGCAGGATCCAGTCCAGCCCCCAGCCGCGTTCCGACAGCGCCGCCTTGATGGCGCCGGCTTCGGGCGCATCCACCAGCGCGGTTTCCCCGGACGCCGGATTATGGATCAAAAAGGCATAGTTATCCGACAGGCAGGGCAGGGTGATGATCTCGACAGGCATGGTCATTCGCCTTTACATTGCTAAACTGCGCCCAGATTGGCCGAAGCAGCAGGCGCCCGCAATGCATCTTGATGTTCAGGATCTCAGGAACTTCTACTACCGCAGCACCCTGGGGCGCGCGGCGCAGGCCTCGATCCGCGGCCGCCTGCTGGAGCTGTGGCCGGAGGCCGCCGGGCTGACGGTGGCGGGCTTCGGCTTTGCCGCGCCGCTCCTGCG
The DNA here is from genome assembly GCF_020514995.1 of Leisingera sp. McT4-56. NCBI lineage: Bacteria > Pseudomonadati > Pseudomonadota > Alphaproteobacteria > Rhodobacterales > Roseobacteraceae > Leisingera > Leisingera sp. McT4-56. The sequence goes on from NZ_JAJALF010000005.1 coordinate 167,711, forward strand.
CCCCTACCTGCCGGAGGCGCGCCGGGTGATGGCGCTGATGCCCGGGCCGCAGGGGGTGATGCAATGGCCCGCGGGGATGCCCAACGTCTCAGTCCTGTGCGAGGAGACCAGCTGGCCAATCGACACCGGGCGGGCCGACCGGCTGGTGGTGATGCACGGGCTGGAGACCTCGGAGCGGCCCAGCAGGCTGCTGGAGGAATGCTGGCGGGCGCTGGGGCCGGGGGGGCGGGCGATTTTCATCGTGCCGAACCGGGCCGGCCTCTGGGCGCGCTCGGACCTGACGCCGTTCGGCTATGGCCGCCCCTACACGCTGCGCCAGCTGGAGGGCCAGCTGCGCGAGCACCAGTTCGCCATCGAGCAGCACACCGCCGCGCTTTACCGGCTGCCCAGCCACAAGCGGTTCTGGCTGAAATCCGGCGCCATGCTGGAAAAGATGGGCCGCAAGCTGCCCGCGATGCTGGCCGGCGGGGTGTTCATGGTCGAGGTCAGCAAGCAGACCTATCCGCAGAAGGGCCACATGATCCGCACCAAGACGCCCAGCCGCATCCGGGTGCTGGAAGGCCTGTCCAACCCGATGCCGGAACCGGCCTGACGCGGGGCCGCGCAAAGGCGGCGGATTTCGATTCCCGAAAATGACCGGAACTGCCCGTTCGGGTGGTTTTACACCCGAGTGTGACGTTTTTTGGCGCAAATGCCGCTTTCCGGAATCGCAAAATCCTGCAGTTCACCCGCACTTTTTTATTTATCGACTGTGGTCAAAGGGCCGCACTTGGGGCAAGTCATTGAAAACGCAGGAAACATGCTTTCTTCTGTTACCGTTATAGGCAGTTGATAGGTCGCATCCGCTCTGCTAGACCCACGCTGATTTCAACGCCCCGCTGCCAATGGGGGATGACTCACGCCCCCGGACGCCGCCTGAGGCCAGGTATGCCAACCGGGGCCAAAAACATATCGGAAGGGTGGACGTGTCCGAACCAGCTTCGATTTCTGCAGGCATTGCTGCGCGCTATGCCACGGCGGTGTTCGACATCGCGGAAGAGAACAAGGCGCTCGACAGCCTTGAAACCAGCATCAATGACCTGGCAGCCGCCCTGGCTGACAGCGACGATCTCAACAGCCTGATCCAGTCGCCGCTGGTGTCGCGCGAAGAGCAAGGCGCCGCAATCACCGCGGTGGCAGACAAGATGGGCCTGGACCCCGTTCTGCGCAACACCCTGGCTCTGATGGCCGACAAGCGCCGCCTGTTCGTGGTGCCCGCGCTGATCAGCGCGCTGCGCGACCGCCTGGCCGAAGCCCGCGGCGAGGTCACCGCAGAGGTGGTGTCCGCCAAGGCGCTGACCAAGACCCAGAGCGAAAAGCTGGCCAAGACCCTGGCCGAGCGCGTGGGCAAGAAAGTTACCATCAATGCTTCCGTCGATGCCTCCATCATCGGCGGTCTTGTCGTTAAAGTGGGCTCGAAGATGATCGACAGCTCGATCCGCTCCAAGCTCAACTCCCTACAGAATGCAATGAAAGAGGTCGGATAAATGGGTATCCAAGCAGCAGAGATTTCTGCGATCCTGAAAGACCAGATCAAGAATTTTGGTCAAGAAGCCGAGGTGGCAGAAATCGGCCGCGTGCTGTCCGTTGGTGACGGTATTGCCCGCGTTTACGGCCTCGACAACGTTCAGGCCGGTGAAATGGTCGAATTCCCGGGCGGCATCATGGGCATGGCGCTGAACCTGGAAGCCGACAACGTCGGTATCGTGATCTTCGGCTCCGACCGCGACATTAAAGAAGGCGACACCGTCAAGCGCACCAACTCGATCGTGGACGTTCCGGCCGGCCCCGAGCTGCTGGGCCGCGTTGTCGACGGTCTGGGCAACCCGCTGGACGGCAAGGGCCCGATCAACGCATCCGAGCGCAAGGTGGCTGACGTCAAGGCGCCGGGCATCATCCCGCGTAAATCGGTGCACGAGCCGATGGCAACCGGCCTCAAGTCGGTCGACGCGATGATCCCGATCGGCCGCGGCCAGCGCGAGCTAATCATCGGCGACCGTCAGACCGGCAAGACCGCCGTGGCTCTGGACACCATCCTGAACCAGAAGGTCTACAACGACGCCGCCGGCGACGACGAGTCCAAGAAACTGTACTGCGTCTACGTCGCAGTCGGCCAGAAGCGCTCCACCGTGGCGCAGCTGGTGAAGAAGCTGGAAGAAACCGGCGCGATGGAATACTCCATCGTCGTGGCCGCAACCGCGTCCGACCCGGCACCGCTGCAGTTCCTGGCCCCCTATGCCGCAACCGCGATGGCCGAATACTTCCGCGACAACGGCAAGCACGCGCTGATCATCTATGATGACCTCTCCAAGCAGGCCGTGGCCTACCGCCAGATGTCCCTGCTGCTGCGCCGTCCGCCGGGACGTGAAGCCTACCCGGGCGACGTTTTCTACCTGCACTCCCGCCTGCTGGAGCGTTCGGCAAAGCTGAACGAAGACTTCGGCGCCGGCTCGCTGACCGCTCTGCCGGTCATCGAAACCCAGGGCGGCGACGTGTCCGCGTTTATTCCGACCAACGTGATCTCGATCACCGACGGCCAGATCTTCCTGGAAACCGAACTGTTCTACCAGGGCATCCGCCCCGCCGTGAACACCGGTCTGTCGGTTTCGCGTGTGGGCTCCTCGGCCCAGACCAACGCGATGAAGACCGTTGCAGGCCCGGTTAAGCTGTCGCTGGCCCAGTACCGCGAGATGGCGGCCTTCGCCCAGTTCGGCTCCGACCTCGACGCCGCCACCCAGCAGCTGCTGAACCGCGGTGCGCGCCTGACCGAGCTGATGAAGCAGCCGCAGTACTCGCCGCTGACCAACGCCGAAATCGTCTGCGTCATCTTCGCCGGCACCAACGGCTACCTCGACAAGATCGCGCTCAAGGACGTCGGCCGCTGGGAAGCGGGCCTGCTGTCGCACATGCGCGGCAAAGGCAAAGAGACCCTGGACTGGATCACCAACGAAGATCCCAAGATCAAGGGCGACGCCGCTGACAAACTCAAGGCTGCGATCGACGAATACGCCGCCACCTTCGCATAAGGAGAGAGTCGGGACATGCCTTCTCTCAAGGACCTTAAAACCAGGATCGAGTCGGTCAAATCGACCCGCAAGATCACCAAAGCCATGCAAATGGTGGCCGCGGCGAAACTTCGCCGCGCCCAGGAAGCTGCCGAGGACTCCCGTCCCTACGCCAAGCGGTTCAACGCCGTGATGGCGGGGCTGGCGGCCTCGGTCGGCGGCAGCGAGTCGGCTCCCAAGCTGCTTCGCGGCACCGGCAGCGACCAGACCCACCTGCTCGTCGTGATGACCGCAGAGCGCGGTCTGTGCGGCGGCTTCAACTCGAACATTGCCAAGCTCGCCCGCCACAAGGCGGCCGAGCTGAAGGCTGCGGGCAAGACGGTCAAGGTTCTGACCGTCGGCAAGAAGGGCCGCGACGCCCTGAAGCGCGACCTCGGCAGTGATTTCGTCGGCCATGTGGACCTCAGCGAGTTCAAGCGGATCGGCTATGCCAATGCGCAGGAGATCGCCAAGGACATCCTGACCCGGTTCGATGCTGGTGAATTCGACGTCGCCACGATCTTCTACTCGGAGTTCGTCAACGTCGTGACCCAGATCCCGACCGCGCAGCAGATCATCCCCGCTTCCTTCGAAGCCGAGGAAGGTGAAAGCTCTGGCGCCGTCTACGACTACGAACCGGGCGAAGAGCAGATCCTGGCGGACCTGCTGCCGCGCGGCGTGGCGACCCAGATCTTCTCTGGCCTGCTGGAAAACGGCGCATCCGAGCAGGGTGCCCGGATGAGCGCAATGGACAACGCGACCCGCAATGCGGGCGAGATGATCGACAAGCTGACCATCGAGTTCAACCGCTCCCGCCAGGCCGTGATCACCAACGAGCTGATTGAAATCATTTCGGGCGCTGAGGCGCTCTAAGAGACAACCGGAGACCAACAAATGGCACAAGCAAAAGGCAAGGTGACCCAGATCATCGGCGCCGTTGTGGACGTCCAGTTCGACGACCACCTGCCCGCAATTCTGAACGCGCTGCACACCGAGAACGAGGGCAAGACCCTGGTTCTGGAAGTGGCCCAGCACCTCGGCGAAAACACCGTCCGCACCATCGCAATGGACGCAACCGAGGGCCTGGTCCGCGGTCAGGCCGTGTCCGACACCGGCGCGCCGATCTCGATCCCGGTCGGCAACGCCACCCTGGGCCGCATCCTGAACGTCGTGGGTGAGCCGGTGGACGAAAAGGGCCCGGTGAACGCAACCGAGACCCGCGCCATCCACCAGCCCGCACCCGAGTTCAGCGAACAGTCGACCGAGTCGGAAGTTCTGGTGACCGGCATCAAGGTTATCGACCTGCTGGCCCCGTACTCCAAGGGCGGCAAGATCGGCCTGTTCGGCGGCGCCGGCGTGGGCAAGACCGTTCTGATCATGGAACTGATCAACAACATCGCAAAGGTGCACTCGGGCTTCTCCGTGTTCGCCGGTGTTGGCGAGCGGACCCGTGAAGGCAACGACCTGTACTGGGAAATGATCGAATCCAACGTGATCAAGCCGGACAACCTGGAAGAATCCCAGGTGGCCCTGGTTTACGGTCAGATGAACGAACCTCCGGGGGCCCGTGCCCGCGTTGCGCTGACCGGCCTGACCCTGGCCGAACAGTTCCGCGACCAGTCCGGCACCGACGTTCTGTTCTTCGTGGACAACATCTTCCGCTTCACCCAGGCCGGTTCCGAGGTGTCCGCTCTGCTCGGCCGTATTCCTTCGGCTGTGGGCTACCAGCCGACCCTGGCCACCGACATGGGCGCGATGCAGGAACGCATCACCTCCACCAAGAACGGCTCGATCACCTCGATCCAGGCCGTCTACGTTCCCGCGGACGACCTTACCGACCCGGCACCGGCAACCACCTTTGCCCACCTGGACGCGACCACCGTTCTCAACCGCGCGATCTCCGAGCTCGGCATTTACCCCGCTGTGGACCCGCTCGACTCCTCGTCGCGCCTGATGGACCCGCAGATCGTTGGCGAAGAGCACTACGCAGTGGCTTCCGACGTTCAGCAGATCCTCCAGCGCTACAAGTCGCTGCAGGACATCATCGCGATCCTCGGCATGGACGAACTGTCGGAAGAGGACAAGCTGACCGTTGCGCGTGCGCGTAAGATCCAGCGTTTCCTGTCCCAGCCGTTCGACGTTGCGAAGGTCTTCACCGGCTCCGACGGTGTCCAGGTTCCGCTGGAAGACACCATCGCGTCGTTCAAGGCTGTTGTGGCCGGCGAATACGACCACCTGCCCGAAGGCGCCTTCTACATGGTTGGCGGCATCGACGAAGTGATCGCCAAAGCCGAGAAGATGGCTGCGGAAGCCGCCTAAGAACGGATTTTCCCCCGCGCCCTCGCGGTGCGGGGGGACCCTGAAAGGAGGCCCCAATGGCACAAACGATGCAATTCGACCTCGTCAGCCCCGAGCGCGCCCTGGCGTCGCTGCAGGCCAGCGCGGTTCAGATCCCCGGGTCCGAGGGTGACATGACGGCGATGCCTCAGCACGCGCCCACCATCACCACCCTGCGCCCCGGCGTGCTGAAGGTCGAAAGCCCCGAAGGCAACTCGGAGTATCTGGTGACCGGCGGTTTTGCCGAAATCGCAGGCGACAGCCTGTCGGTTCTGGCCGAGCGCGCGATCCCGATGGCCGAGATGACCCGCGATCAGATGAACACCCTGATCGAGGAAGCCCGCGAGATGTACAAGACCGCGAAAGAGGAAGACCAGCCGCACGGGTTGGTTGAGGACGCAGCCAAGCTGCTCGCCGACATGGAAGCCCTGGGCACCCATATGTCCCTCTGATCCAAACGCGGATTGGACAATTAGATACCGGCTCCCCTTGGGGGCCGGTTTTTTGTTGGGAGCAGGCGAGGCGCGAAGGAGGGCAAGGGCGGTCGGCTGACCTTTGCAGGGGGGCCTTGTTCCATTCCTTGTTAATAAGAGCTGAGAGCCTTTGGGCAATTAGCGTGAGAAAACCGTCGTTGACGACAGGAGGTGCTGAATGGTTCAACTACGCTCCCTCTCACTCGCTTAGGTGCTCTTCCAGAAAGCCGATGATCCGGTCGCTCAAGGCACTTCGCGTGCCGTCGTCGGCCAACGATACTGCGCCATGCGGGTAAAAGTGGGCAAAACCCGGAACCCACGCCAACTGGTAATCAACGCCCGCGTCTTGCATAAGGTTTATGATGCCCGGCAACTGCCCCAGTTGCGTATGCTCATCGAACTGTGAGTACACCAGCAGCGCCGGCGGCAGGTTGCCAAACTGAGCGACGGCATCATGCTCAAACAGAACGTCCGTTCCGGAAAGCGGAAACACTGCCGCCAAGGGTGTCTGCAAGCCGAAGGCGACATTCATGGTGATCCCGCCGCCGGCTGAATGACCGCCCATCGCAATCCGAGAAGGCTCAACTCCAAACCGATCAGCGTTCTTTACCACAAAGTCGAATGCCATCCGCACGTCTTCAGCGGCAGAAACACCTGCATCCCACAAAAACTGCCGGCCCTCTGGTGTATCTGGAAGAGGTGGCAGGCCCATGGCACCGCGCGCGCGCACTGTTGCTTCGAACACCTCAGGCGTGACGTAGGTGTCAATGTCCTCAAGGAGATTTGCTTCTCCAGGCAATAAAGTCGGTACAGGGTTTTCGGGCGCTAAACGGTACTCCACAACAAATACGACGTACCCCAGAGGAGCCAGCAGGCGTGCATAGTCTTCGGGACGGGAATGGACCGCTGCCTCCAACCGGAAGGGGGCCTGCCTGCGTCCGCCGCGATGGTGCGCACCTCCGTGGACATAGATGACCGCTGGACGGGCTGTGCTCGGCTTGTACGCATCGCTTGAGAAATCCGCGTTCTCCTCATTCGGATAGTAAACGTCCATCCTTAGATCGCGTTCGACTTCTACACCGTCAGGCGCGATGACCGCCCGGCCGTAAACGACATCAAGTTCAGCGCGGTATCCAAGCGACGTTTCAGCAGATGCAGCACCTACCGATATTATGAGAAAGCCCAAGGTCGACAACAAAGCCAAAGTTATCCGACGCGTGCATTTTCCGATTTCCATAACGATACCCTTTGACAATGCCGGTTAAATAACAATTCGACTATGGCATGGGGCGTTGTGCGCGCAAAGCGTCGTTTGGCCAAATTCTGTTGCAGAAACCAATGGCTCCATTGGGCTCAATCCCGGCATTGGGCTGAGAAGAACTTGCTGAACTGAGCGGCATCCAGCCTTCCCTCACCAGAACCGTCTCCGGAACTTGCAGCGCCAATTTCTCCGCCCTTAACCCAATTCTCACCAAACATACCGGAAACCGCCCTGCAGGACGATTCCCCAGCCTGCAGGGTTCCCCGTGACCGATTGGACCTCCGGCTGTGCCACCGGGATCGGCTTCAAATTCGGCTTCCACTGCCAGCCAATCCCGGCCTTGCCCGGTTTTAAAGCCTGCGCTCAATACCGCGCATCAGCGTGAACGTCCGCCGCCAGAGCTTTTCATACTCCGGCACCGACCGGGTCCGGTAGAACTCACTGGCCTGTTCGAAATTCCCCGCCTCCAGCAGCCTTGATATTTCCAGCCCGGTTGGAATCGCGGCCTCGAATAGGGTTATGATTTCGGCCAGTTCCGGCGCCGTTTGCTTATCCGTGCGGCCTCTGCGCAGCTGTGCCTTTATCCGGTTGAGATTGAGGGGGATGACCTGTTCGGACACGCCGGAGAACACGTCGATCTCAGAGCCGTCTTCATTGGCCGGGCGCGCCCAGCCACCGAGATGCGCAACAAGAGCCTTTGTCTGCAGGTGGTAGAGGTGGCGGGAATCATGCTCGACCGCAACGATGGTTTCATAGGCTGTGATCAGTTGCGCGGCAGGCGGGGCGTCTGAACCGTCCTGACCGGCAGCGCTCACTGGTACGGCCATGGCCATCACGGCTGCGAAGACCAGAAGTGCATTCCTCATCAATCCCTCCCCAAAAGCACCGGCTGAGTGTAGCACAGGGCACTCCGCCTGTCCGCACCGTGCCCGGCACCGCATGAATCACCCGGGCCTTAACCCTATTCTCATCAAATTTTCCGAAATTCCCCTGCATGACCTTTACCCAACCTGCAGGATTCCCCGTGACCGACTGGACCTCCGGCTATGTCGCCGGCATCGACTACACCTTCGACTTTCACCGCCAGCTGACCCCGGCCTTATTGGGCTTTACTGCTACCGCGCAGGGTCTCCGGCACAGTCTGGACGGGGAAAACCTCACCTATTGCGAGCTGGGCTGCGGCCAGGGGTTCTCCGCCAACCTGCTGGCAGCTGCTAACCCGCATATCGAATTTCACGCCATGGACTTCAGCCCCTCGCATATCGCCGGCGCCCGCGAACTGGCGCAGGATGCGGCGCTGGAGAACGTGCATTTCCACGAGCGCAGCTTCGAGGACTTCGGCGAAACCCCGGGCCTGCCTGCGGCCTTCGACATCATCGCGCTGCACGGCGTCTACAGCTGGGTTTCGCAGGAAAACCGCCAGCACATCCTGCGCTTCATCGCTGACCGTCTGAAACCGGGCGGCCTGGTCTATGTCAGCTGCAACACCCAGCCCGGCTGGGCCGCCGCCCTGCCGCTGCGCCGGATCCTCGCCGCGCGGGCAGAGCAGGGCAGCGGCCCGCTGCCGGAACGGATCGGCGCGGCGCTGGAGTTCGCCCGCCAGCTGGCCGGGGCCGGCGCCGGCTATTTCGGCCGCAACCCGCTTGCGGCAGACCGGCTGGAGCATATGAAATCGATGCCCGCGAACTATCTGGCGCATGAGTATTTCAACAAGGACTGGACGCCCTTCTTCTTCGAGGACCTGGCCGCCGAGCTGGCCGGCGCCAAGCTGAGCTTCGCCGCCTCGGCCAGCCTGCTCGACAACCTCGACGAGGTGCGGTTCACTGCCGCACAGCGCGCCCTCTTGGACAGCGAAAGCGATCCGGTCCGCCGCGAGGGCCTGCGCGACGTGCTGCTGAATGAGCACTTCCGCACCGACATTTTCGTCAAGGGCCGGCTCGCCCATACGCCGCGCGGCGAAATCGGCGCCTGGTTTGCCACCCCCCTGGCCCTGGCCCGGCCCTATGGTGGCGGCGCGCTCCGCTTCCACCACCGCGGGCAGGAGGTGCCGCTGGAGCAGGCACAGTACGCGCCGGTGCTGCAGGCGCTCGCCAATGGGCCGGCCACGGTGCGCAGCCTGCTGGACCAGGGCGTGTTCGGCACCCTGGCGTGGGGCGGCATCACCCGGATGCTGACGGTGCTGGCCGGCAGCGGCTGCATCACTCCCTGCCTGCCGCAAGAGGGGCTGGAGCGCCGCGCCGCCGCCTGCCGCGCCTTCAACCTGGCGGTCTGCAAACGCGCCGAGGAGGGCGATGCCCTGCGCTTTCTTGCTTCGCCCGTCACCGGTGGCGGGGTGGAGCTCGACCGCTTCGAGCAGCTGTTCCTGCTGGCCCGCAGCGAGGGGCTCGAAACGCCCGCGGAGTGGGCGGATCTGGTCTGGCGCATCCTGGCGCCGCAGGGCCAGCGCCTGCAGCACGAGGGGCGGGTGCTGGAAAGCGAGGAGGAGAACCTCGCGCTGCTGCGCGCCCGGGCCGGCAATTTCGCCGCCCGCCGCCTGCCGCTCTGCGAAAGCCTGGGCCTGGCGCTGGAGGACAGCCGGCAGGCGCCGGGACTGGAAAACGCGCAGCACGCCGCGGCCTGAGCAGGGCAGATGAAGGGGGCGGGCGGGGGCCGGGAAAAACCTGCACCATCCGCTCCTCATTAGCGATTTGACAAGCACTGGCCGGTACAACGGACCTGCACGAGATCAAACTGAACTGGAAGTGAAACGTGTCCTTCGAAGACCGCACGCTGGCCGCACAATCTTCGGGCAGGGAGTCTCCTTTTGCCCTTGATGAAGTGTTCTTTTCCCGCACCGATCCCCGCGGCGTTATCCTGGCCGGCAACACAGTGTTCAGCCGGGTCGCCAAGTACCCGCTGGAGGACCTGCTGGGCGCGCCGCACAAGATCATCCGCCACCCGGACATGCCGCGCGCGGTGTTCCAGCTCTTGTGGGACACGATCAAGGGCGGCGGCACCGTCGGCGCCTATGTCAAGAACCGCGCCCGCGACGGCAGCTATTACTGGGTGTTTGCCGTGGTCACGCCCTGCGACGGCGGCTACCTGTCGGCCCGGATCAAACCGACCAGCCCGCTGCTCAAGACGGTGGAGCAGGAATACACCCGGCTGCGCCAGGCCGAGCAGGCAGAGGAACTGAGCCCGCAGGACAGCGCCGCGCGGCTGCTCGCCCGCCTGCGGGAACTGGGCTTTGCCACCTACAATGATTTTGCCGGCCACGCCCTAGCAGAGGAACTGCTGGCCCGCGATACCGGTCTCAGCCGCCCGCCCTGCGCCCGTCTGGCGGAACGCCGGGCGATGCATGCGACCGCCGGGCAGCTGGTCGAGGAAACCGAGGCGCTGGTGCAGGAATTCGAATCCATGCGCACCATCCCCCACAACCTGCGGGTCATCGCCTCGCGGATCGAACCGGCAGGCGGCCCGGTGACGGTGCTGTCCCAGAACTACAGCTCCATGTCGCGCGACATGTCGAGCTGGTTCGAAGCGCACGTTTGGGGCAAGGACAGCAACTTCCGCGCCATCAAGGGCACGGTGACCGCTGCCATCTTTGTCGAAGGCCTGGCCCGCATCCTGACCGAATGCGGCCACCAGCTGGAGCAGGAAGGCGCCACGGCGGCCGCCGACATCCCCCGCGAACAGGGCATTCTGAACGATCTCTCGGATGTCCAGTTCGCCAAGGCCCGCGCCAGCCTGCAGGATGTCCGCTTCGAGGCGGAGCGCATCCAGAAGGCCTGCCAGACCCTGCATCGCCACTTCATGGCGCTGACCACCACCCGGGTGCTGTGCAAGATCGAATGCGCCCGGCTGGGCAACGTCGGGGAGTCGCTGAACTCGATCATCGACGAACTGGGCCAGTTTCAGGACCGGATCTCCGCCCGGCTGGAAAAGATCTCCGAACTCAGCGCCGCCCTCGCCGCGGACGAGGCCTGAGCCTAGGCCTCGGTGGCCTTCTCCGCCCAGCTCTTGCGGAAGGACGCCGGCGACTGCCCGTAGCGCTTCTTGAAGCGGATCGACAGCTGGGTTGCGCTGCTGAAGCCGGTGGCGGCGGATATTTCTGCCACCGTCATGTTGGTCTCGTTCAAGAGCGCCAGCGCCCGGCCCACCCGAAGGTCGATATAGAATTGCACTGGCGAGGTGCCGACATAGCGCTGGAACAGCCGTTCCAGCTGGCGCCGCGAGATCTGCGCGTGCTCCGCCACCACGCCGACCTCCACCGGCTCCTCGATGGTTTCATGCATGAACTGCATCGCGTTGATCAGATGCTGGTTGCGGCTGCTGAGGGCAACGGAATAGGCCGACTTCTGCAGCGCCTCGCGGTTGTTGGAGCGGAAGTGGATGCACATGTCGGAGACAATCACCGCCAGGTCCTTGCCGTGATCTGTCTCGATCATCTCCAGCATCATGTCGGTGGCCGCATTGCCGCCGCCGCAGGTCATCAGCCCCTTGTCGATCTCATAAAGGTTCGCGGTCGGCTCCAGCCCGGGGAAATGCTCAGAAAACGACGGCTGGTTCTCCCAGTGCAGGGTAAAGCGCTGCCCCTGCAAAAGCCCGGCCTGGGCCAGCGCAAAGGCGCCGGTGCAAATGCCGCCGAACCGGCTGCCGTGGGCATTCTGCCGCCGCATCCAGGCCAGCGCCTTGGGGCTGGCGCTGTCCGATGGCTCGATGCCGGAGCAGACAAGCGCAAAGCTGCCGCGCGGCAGATCCTCCAGCGCCATGCCGGTGTTGATTTCGATGCCGTTGGAGCAGGGCACCGGTGCGCCGTCCTCGCTCAGCAGGAACCAGCGGTACAGCTCCTTGCCGGTGACCTGGTTGGCAATCCGCAAGGGTTCCACCGCGGCGCTGAACGCCAGCATGGTCAGCTTCGGCAGAAGCAGAAAGTAGATGTCTTTGGGCGGCCCGTCGTAATCAACCCGGAAACTGGCCGCACCCTTCGGGACAAAGCTGCGGAATGTCATATCGCTAACCTAACAGATGGGACGTTCACTTTGAAACGCGCGCCGGAGGGGAGGCTCCGGCGCGCGAGGGAGGATCAGGCGGTCAGCTCCTGCACCGGCTCGCCGCTGTCCTCCCAGGCCGCGACTTCGTCATCGCTGGCCTTGGGCGAGAACAGCCCGGTCATCGCATAGAAGATGCCGATCAGCGGCGACAGCCAGCAGGCAAAGGCCAGCGGGATGTACAGCAGGTTCTCGAAGTTGCCGTCGGCAATCCCCAGTGCCAGCGCCGAGATCACAAAGGCGCCGCCCGCATTCCAGGGGATCAGCGGCGACACCAGCGTGCCGCCTTCCTCGATGGCGCGCGACAGGTTCAGCGGCGAATATTTCAGGCCGCGGTAAACCGGCGCATACATCCGGCCCGGCAAGGCGATGGACAGATAGGGGTCGCCCGCCACGGTGTTGGTCGCAACCGAGGTCAGGATCGCTGAGGTCTGGATGCCGGCAAAGCTCTTCACCCGGGCAATGATCACCTCGATGATCGCCTGCAGGCAGCCGGTGCGCTCCAGCGCGCCGCCGAACCCCAGCGCCAGCAGCACCAGCGAGATGGTCCACATCATCGACTGGATGCCGCCGCGGTTCAGCAGCGGGTCGATTTCCGCCACGCCGGTGTCGATGGAATAGCCGCTGTTGGCAAAGGTGAAGGTCTCATGCAGGCCCGCGCCCTGGCACACCATCGCCATGATGCCGCCGACAACCGCACCGGCAAACAGCGACGGAATGGGGGGCTGCTTCTTCACCGCCAGCACAATGACCAGCAGTGCGGGCAGCAGCATCAGCGGCGAGATCCAGAACGCATTGTCCAGCGCCGCGGTGATCGCGTCGATACGCTCGAACGACACCTGCGAGGTGTCGATCAGGGTGAAGCCCACCACCAGGTAAATAGCCAGCGCAATCAGCATCGACGGGATGGTGGTCGGCAGCATGTTGCGGATGTGGTCGAACAGGTTGGTGCCGGTGACCGCAGGCGCCAGGTTGGTGGTGTCCGACAGAGGCGAGATCTTGTCGCCGAAGAACGCGCCCGAAACCACCGCTCCCGCGGTCCAGTACATCGGAATGCCAAAGCCCGCGCCGATCCCCATCAGCGCCAGGCCGACCGTGCCCACGGTGCCCCAGGAGGTGCCCAGCGACACCGACACGATCGAGCACAGCACCATGCCCGCAGCCAGGAACAGCTCCGGCGACAGGATCTTGAGCCCGTAATAGATCAGCGTCGGCACCGTGCCGCTGGCAATCCAGATGCCGACAATCATGCCCACGGTGATCAGGATCGACACCGACGGCAGCGAGATGTTGATGACGTGGAACACGCCCTCTTCGATATTATCCCACTTGTGGCCCAGCTTCAGGCCGACCAGCGCGGTGATGGCGATGCCGATGGCCAGCGGGATATGCGGGGTGAAATCCCCGAAATAGAACAGCTGGATGCCCAGCACCAAGAGGGTCAGCAGGATGGGCAGCAGCGCCATTCCCAGACCGGGTTTTGCAATATTCGGATCAATTGGTGACACGGGGTTTCTCCTCCCTTTGGTCAGGACGCCTGTGTCAGGCGGATGCGGATACACACCAGAGATCGCCGCGGCAGACTCGATGCCAGCGCGCCGGAATCCACAGTTTTTGCGACAACAGGGGAGAACGGAGCGGATTGGGGAAAAGTTTCCGATCAGGGAGAGTGCATTCATCCCGCATCAATACAACTGCGCCGCCGGAGACCGGCGGCACGGTTCAGCTGCGGCAGGGCAGGGCGTGTCAGGCGGCGGATGCGTCCTGTCCGGTCAGCTCATGCTCCCAGTCCCCGGCGCTGCTGGCAGGAGCCGCCGCGGCCGGGGCGGCGCCGGACACCCGGAAGGTCTGCACCAAGTCCGCCAGCACCCTGGTGTCCTGGCGCATGGTCATGGTTGCCGCCGTGGTCTGCTCCACCATCGCCGCGTTCTGCTGGGTGACACTGTCCATATGCGATACACCGGTGTTGATCTCGGACAGCCCCGTGAACTGCTCCTGTGCCGAGGAGGCAACGTCCGAGGACAGCTCCGTCACCCGTTTCACATGGCCCACGATCCGCTCCAGCACCGCGCCGGCCTTGCTCACCAGATCAACGCCCGCGTCCACATGGCCTGCGCTGACATTGATCAGATCCTTGATTTCCTTGGCCGACACCGCCGCCCGCTGCGCAAGTGCCCTGACTTCCGATGCCACCACCGCAAAACCGCGGCCCGCCTCGCCGGCCCGTGCCGCCTCGACGCCCGCGTTCAGCGCCAAGAGGTTGGTCTGGAAGGCGATGTCGTCGATCACGCTGATGATCTGAGAAATCTGGTGGGAGGAGGCGGAGATCTCGTTCATCTTCTCCACCGCGTCGGCGGCCACTGTCCGCCCATCTTCGGCAATCCCCTGCGCCTCCTGCGCCACCGAACTGGTTTCCGTGGTCGCCTCGGACGACTGCTTCATGCTGGCGGTGATCTCTTCCACCGCAGCGGCGGTTTCCTCCAGCGTTGCTGCCTGGGTTTCGGTCCGGCTGGAGAGATCCTCTGCCGCATCCGAAATCTCATCGGCAGAGCTGCTGAGGTTGACCGCCGAGTCCTGAATGGTGCCGATCACCCCGCCGATGCTGTCCATCAGCGTGTTGAAGGATTGCCGCACATTGTCATAGCGCGCCGGGAAGTCGCTGTCCTGCGGGCTGGGGATGGGCTGTGTCAGATCCCGCGCCGACATCCGCTGTATCCCGTCGGTCAGATGGCGGAACGCGGTGTCCTGCTCCTCGCCCTGAGCCGCGAAATAGGCGTCGATCACCTGATAGGTATCAAGCGCAAACACCCTGTTCAGCGCCCCCAGAAGCCGCACCATCCGCTTGCGCGCCATCGGGGTGATGGTGGCGCCGAACTGCTCTGCCAGCACCAACTGCAGATCGGATGTCGCCCGCGCATACCCCGCCAGATACAGGTCGAACGGCAGCTGGATGCGGAAATGCACCCGGCCGATCCGGTTGGCAGAGTCAAAGTAGTCCTGCGAGAAATCACCCCGCAGCAGCAGTTCCCAATGGCGCTTCTGGGCGCCGCGGGCATGGTCCAGCGTGTCCTGGCTGCGGAAGAAAAGCGACGCCTCGTCATCCGATTTGGCAAAGGCATAGAACCGGTCCAGCACCTGATCCAGTTGCGGCACCACAAGTTTGCCGGCCTGCTCCAGATCCCTTCGCTGGTCTCCGTCCAGATTGAACTTCGAAATCGTCTGCGTAGTCCCGTCAATGCCCATTTTGCGGTCTCCAAATCAGGTTTTCGAATAACGTCACACATTCATTTTCGTGTATGTGGAGATTAATTTTCCCTTATTACGCCCTTTTGACTTTGCTTTTACTGCAGGATTTCGGGGTGAAATGCACCTTAGGGGTGCAAGTGGTCGTATGCTGAACACGCGAATGGTGTTTCCAGTTTCCGGTCCGGGCCGCAGAAAGGGTGATTCTCCCGCTTGCCGCCCCTGCGCCGATGGTGCAGATGCCCCATACCGCGCCAGCTCTCTGCGCCTGCCCTGCGGATCCGGTCTGGCATCCGCTGCCGGCCTGGGCCACCTTTGGCGCAACCGGAATGCTTGAGGCCAGGAATGAAACGACTGCGCAATCCCCGCACAGGGGTCGATCAAGGCGAAACAGAAGTCTTCTCGGACTTCGAGGACGGGGGCGAGATGTGGACCGGCTCCGGCCCCCGCGAACGCCGCCGCACGGTTTCATTCAGCGCGGGTTTTGCCAGCCCGCCTGCAGTGCATGTGTCGGTCTCGCTCTGGGACATGGAGACGTCGGCCGCGGTCCGGGCGGTGCTGGTGGCAGAGAATATCACCTGCGAGGGGTTCGAGATCGTTTTCCGCACCTGGGCCGACAGCCGCGCCGCCCGCCTGCGCGCGTCCTGGCTGGCAATCGGCGAACTGCCCCATGCCGATGACTGGGACGTCGATTAAACCTCAGCCGTAACGGACCCGGTCCGCAAGAGCTTGCGGAACTTCGGGCACTCCAGGTGGCTGGGCGCCGGGCAGTCCGCCACATGGCGCAGCGCGTCTTTCAACCTGGTCAGCTCGCGGATCTGCGCCTCCAGCGCATCGGCGCGCGCATGCAGCTGGCCGCGCGGCAGATCGGGCTGGCCGTCCTTGCCGAACATGCCCGCAATCTCCTGCAGCGAAAACCCGGCTGCCTTGCCCAGGGTGATCAGCGACAGCTGCAGCAGGACCTCCGTCCCGAACTGCCGCCGCAGCCCCTTGCGGCCTATGGAGGTGATCAGCCCCAGATCCTCGTAATACCGCAGCGCCGATACCGCCACGCCAGAGCGTTCGGCCACTTCGCCAATATCCAGAAGTTTCATCCTTGACCTCAAGCCGGCTTGAATTTTCAGGCTGCCAGTGCAGCAGTTGTCAGGCAAGACCCTTGCCGGGTGGATCATCAAGTGCGGCCAACGTCTCTGACAAGCCGGCTTGGGACCATTGGCGGCAGTGAGCCCGAAGCGGACATCGACATGGCGGCGCATGCCATAGTTGCTGCCAATGCGAAATCTTCTGATCCTCGCACCGAATCCGTATGGGACTTTGCCAACACAGCTTAGCTGTGCCGACGGGTCGACCGGTCTTCAATCTCGTCAGGAACCTTGTTGCGCTGGATCTTCCCCGATGGTCCCTTTGGAAGTTCGTGTACAAAATGGACCTTATCCGGCGCTTTGAATTTTCCGAGCAGCGCCTGGCAGATTTCAATCAATTCCACAGGGGTCAGGCTGGAACCGTTGCGGATTTTTACAGCCGCTTCCACCGTCTCGCCGTAGCTCTTGCAGGGGCGGCCAAAGGCGGCGGCTTCGATCACGTCGGGATGGGAATAAAGCGCTTCGTCGATTTCACGCGGAGCAATATTTTCGCCACCCTTGATGATCAGTTCCTTCAGGCGCCCGGTGACGAAGACATAGCCGTCGCAGTCGATCCGCCCAAGGTCACCGGTGCGCAGCCAGCCATCCGGGGTGAAGGTGGCGGCCGTGGCCTCCGGGTTGTTCAGGTACTCCAGCATCACGTTGGGACCACGCACGGCCAGTTCGCCTTCGCTGCCGTCAGTGATGTGCTGAAGCTTGGCATCAAGGATCGTCACTTCATTGCCGAAGGCGATGCCGGGCGAGCCAATCTTGCGGATACCGGGGGGCAGCGGGTTTGACAGGATCTGGGCCGCCGTCTCGGTCAAGCCCATGGTCTCCAATATAGGGACGTCGAACCTGCTCTCAAACGCGCGCTGCACGTCCGGGGCCAGTGCCGATGACGCCGAACGGCCGAAGCGCAGCCGCGCTTTGGTACTGTCGGCGGGGTCCAGGTCCGAGTGCAGCAGGTGCGAAATGATGGTCGGAACCACCGAGAACCAGGTCGCCTTTGACCAGCCGACATGGGCCCAGAAGCGGCTGGCGGAGAATCGCGCGCACATCGCCAGGGAGCCGCCGGAGATCAGCGCGCCCATTACTGTCACGCAGAGCCCGTTGATATGGTAGATCGGCAGCACGCAGAGGCCGCGGTCCTGCGGTGTCAGCTCATGCGCCACGGCGGTGGTCCACCCGCCCGCCAGCAGGCTGGCGTGCGTATGCACCACCCCCTTGGGCTGGCCGGTGGTGCCGGAGGTGTACATCAGCAAGGCGTGGTCACCGGCGGAAAGCGGATGCAGCTCTGCCGGTGACCCGCCAGTTGCTGCCGCCTGGTCCAAAGGGGAGAGAAAGGGCAGGCTGGCAGTCTCTTGAAACAAGTCCGTCTGGCTGTGGTGGACAAAGGCAAAGCGGGCGCCGCTGTTCTGCAGGGCGTAGGAAACCGCACTGTTGCCCGCAACCAGGTTGATCATCGTGGCGCGGAAGCCGCCGTAGAGCACCCCGAACAGGCATTCGAGCGCTTCGCGGCCGTTGGGGTGCAGGATGGCGATGCTTTCGCCCTTGGCGATTCCCTTGGCGGTCAGGTAGCGGGCGATGGCCTCCGCCGTTTGGCGCAGCTCTGCCCAGCTCAGATCGGAACTGCCGTCAGGGAAGACAAAGCCGGTGCCGCCCTCAGCTGCGCGTGTATCCAGCCAGTCGCGGATGGTTCCCTTGGGTGGTTCCATCATTGTCCCGCCTCCGCCCAATAGCTGGCAAAAATGTCTTCCAGCGCGGGTTCGCGGGACGGGATCTCGCGCACGATCTTGGTAGTTTGCACGAAATGGCGCCAGTTGAGGTTGGTGTCGATGGAATTTCCGCCCCAGCTGCCGCAACCCATAGACAGAGAGAACGGCATCCCATTGGTGAAGGCGCCGCCGGTGGCGAAGGTATGGGCTTGGTTGACGATCACCCGGCAGGTGGGCGTTTCGCGGCCCAGTTCGACGGCGCGCTCATCTCGGGCGGTGTGTATGCCGATGGAATGACCGGCGCCCTGGTAGGAAAGGATGCGGGCGGCGATGGTCTTGGCTTCTGCATAATCCGCGGCCCTGTAGACGGCGAGGATGCGGCTCAGCTTTTCACCGGACAGCGGGTGATCCGGGCCGATGCCCTTGGTCTCCAACGCCAGGAATTTGGTGACTGAGGGGACTTTGCCGGCCATGCCCAATGCGGCCAGCATCTTATCGGCATCCTGCGCAATTACTTCACGGTTCAGCTGCCCGTTGGGCCAGAGCCTGGCGGTGATGCCTGCGGCGTCTGCCTCGGGCACCAGCGCACCGCCTTCCCGGGCGAGCGCTGCAATGAACTGGTCATAGATGGCATCCACCACCACGACGGAATTTTCCGAGGAACAGGAGGTGGCATTGTCAAAGCATTTGGAGGCGGTGATCTTGGCCGCGGCGTCGGCCAGATCCGCAGTTTCATCCACGATCACGGTCACATTGCCGGCGCCAACAGCCACGGCAGGCGTGCCGCAGGACTGGGCGCGGTGGACGTTGTTCTGGCTGCCGGTGCAGATCACCCGGTCGGCGGCCTCCATCAGCGCCTGGGTCTTTGCCTTGGAGCCGGGAGCGGGGATCATCTGCACCAGGTCAGGATTGAGGCCCAGTTTGGCAAACTCGGCGTGGATGTAGCTGAGCAGCAGCTCGCAGGAGGCAACGCCCTTGGGTGAGGGGGCTACGACGATGGCATTGCCGCCCTTCAGCGCGTTGATGATGTTGTTGGCAGGCGTCGCCGCCGGGTTGGTCGAGGGGACTACGGCACCAATCACGCCGATGGGCCGCATGATCTCGGTGATGCCGGTTTCCGGGTCGTCGCTGACAATTCCATGGGTCTGGGCATTCGCAATATCGCGCAGCAGGCCCAGCGTCTTGCGGTGGTTCTTGGTGATTTTATCCGCCACGTTGCCCAGGCCCGTGGTTTCCACGGCAAGCTCTGCCAAGGCACGGTTGCGGGCGGGTTCCATGATGGCCCAGCCTGCCGCCAGGGCGGCCTTGTCATAGAGTGCCTGGTTTCCGCTGGCCTCAAAATCCTGCTGGGCGGTGCGGGCGCGCACCACGATTTGTTCCACCTCGGCGGTGCCGGAGGCGAGTGCGTCCTGAGCGTTCATGTCTTACCTCGATATCTTGGCCGGGACGCGCGCTTCGGAGGTGCGCGCGTCCCGAAGGAGTTTCGGCTGGGATCAGAGCCCGGCCAGAAGCTCTTTCAGTGTCTGTTCGCGGGCGGCCCACATCTCCTTGACCTCATCACGGGTCATGATGTGCATGGGCGATCCGCCAGCCTCCATTTTCTTGGCGACCCGGTCATTGGCAAACATCTGGGGCACGGTGGCCGCCAGCTTTTCGATCACCTCTTGCGGGGTGTCCTTGGGCACCATCACGCCGCGGAAATTGACGGAGGAGTTGTCCACGTCCAAGCCCTGCTCCTGCATGGTGGGCACGTCGGGCAGGAAGTCGGAGCGCTGCAGGTCCGCGACGCCCAGGATCTTGACGTTGCCCGCTTCCTGCGCGCGGAAAGCGTCGGACAGGTTGTTGATGCCGCCCATGACCTCACCAGCGATCACCGCCTTCATTGCCGCTGCGCCGCCGCCCTTGGTCGGGATATAGGCCATCTTGACGCCTGCAGCCCTTTCGATCTGCAGCGCAGCGATGTGATGGCCAACGAACAGGCCCGCGCCGGAAAAGGTCAGTTTGCCCGGGTTTTCCTTGGCATGGGCAACCACATCCGCCATCGAATTGAAGGGGCTGTCGGCGGCGACCACAAAGACCGCCGGGTCGGCACCCCAGTTGGCAATGGGTTCGAAACTCTCAGCGGAATACTGGACACCGCCCTTGATCGACTGGGCGATGAAGTGGGGCACGTTGTAGGCTGCGAGGGTATACCCGTCGGCATCGGCCTGGGTGGCAAACCAGTTCCAGCCGACACGACCGCCGGCGCCGGGCTTGTTGATGATGGCGATGGGCATTCCCAGCGCATCCTCGTTGCCCGCGGTCATGGTAACGATCCGGGCTTGGAAATCGGTCGCCCCGCCGGCCCCGTAGGACACCATCATCATGATCGGGCGCTCCGGGTAGTCCTCGGCCATGGCAGCGCCTGCCAGACCCATCAGCGCCATCGCAGCGCCTGCAATCAGTTTCTTCATTTTCTTCTCCTCCCTATTGGTATCGGACCGGGTTCAGGCGGTCAGAACAGAATTTCCCGCGGCGTGTAGACGCTCAGCAGCTTGGCAAAGAGGCCGTACATCACCGCCACGAACACCGCGGTGATCAGCGCGCGCCGGATCCAGGTCCTGCCTTCGGAATGCGGCGCGGGATCGTAGAGTGACAGCAGGATGAAAAAGCCGATGGCGGTGGCGGTGTAGAACCCCAGCGCCTTGGCGGCCCAGAAGACATAGACCAGCATTACCGCCAGCCCCGGAACCATGTTGAGGAACATCGTGCGCGTGACACCTGAGCCGACCTTGCTGAGGCCCATCACGGCTTTGCCAAAGGTCCAGCCCGCCAGCACCACAAAGACGGATGCGATCAGGCGCGGGAACAGGAAGGCTTCGGAAGGCTGTTGTGTGTAGCTGACCCAGGTAACCCAGATGCCCACTGCGAACACGAGGCCGGAGCCAAGAATGTGCTGAGACCGGTTCATGCCTGCGCCTCCTCTTTGGTTGTGTAGCGGCGGCTGCGCAGTTCCATCCAGGCCGAATAGAGGATGGAGGCGGCAACCACGGCGATCAGGAAGATGTTGAGGCCGCCGGTCAGGAAATAGCTGGCCTTGCCAACGGTGGCGTCGGCGATCATGCCGCCCTGGATGAAGTTCGCCTCGGCAATCGGGCCCAGGATCAGGCCCAGCACCAGCGGCGCGGCGGAGAAGCCGAAACGCTCCAGGAAATACATGCCGATGCCGAGGCAGGCCATCACGTAGACGTCGCCCATCGAGCTTTGCACCGAGTAGGCGCCGAAGACGGAGAGGGCGAGCACGATGGCAGCCATCACCGATTGCGGCACCTGGGCGACGCGGGCGGCGAGGCCTGCGACATAGAGGCCGAAGAGGCACATCAGGACCTGGCCCACCAGCATCGAATTGATGAAGGTCCAGGCCACATCCGGGTGATTGTCGAACAGGTCGGAACCCGGAAAGATGCCGTGGATCAGCAACCCGCCGAGCAGAACCGCAGCGGTGGGGCTGCCCGGGATCGACAGCGTCAAGAGCGGCACCAGCGACGGGCCGACCATGGCGTTGTTGGCGGCCTCTGCGGCGATCACGCCTTCGCTGTGGCCCTTGCCGAATTTCTCCTTCTCGGAAGAGAACTTCTTGGTCTGATCATAGGCCACAAGCCCGGCGATCTGGCCGCCAACGCCGGGGATCAGCCCGATGATCGAGCCCGTGATGGTGCCGATGCCCAAGGCGCGCGGGCGGCGGAAAAGTTCCCTTGTCGCGTCAAGGACCGAATGTTTCTGCACTTCTATCACCTCGGCGCCGGTCGTGCGGCGGCCCTTGGCGAACATGGTCAGAACCTGCGGGATGGCAAAGAGGCCGATGAGGGCTGCGATGATGTTGATGCCGCCGCCCAGTGACGGGTGAAATATAAACCGCTGGGCGCCCATGATGTCGTCAAAGCCGATGGTCGCCAACCACAACCCGATGCAGCCGGACAGCAGCCCCTTGACCACGGAGGCCGAGTCCAGCGAGCCGATCACCGTAACGCCCAGGATCGCCAGCCAGAACAGGTGCGAGGGGCCGAAAGCCAGCGCCCACTCAGCCAGCAGCGGGGTCAGGAAAATCAGCAGAAGGACGCCGAAGATGCCGCCCGCGGCAGAGGCCAGGAAGGACAGCTGCAGCGCCTTGGCGCCCTGGCCCTGCTTGGCCATCTTGTGGCCGTCCAGCGTGGTGGCGATATTGGCGGGCGCGCCGGGGATCTTCAGGAGGATCGCGCTGACCGCGCCGCCGGCCACGGTAGAGGTATAGGCGGCACCCAGCAGGATCAGGCCCTGAACCGCCTCCAGATGGAAGGTGAATGGGATCAGCAGCGCCACTGCCATGGTGGGGGAAAGCCCCGGGGTTGCCCCCAGGATCAGCCCGCCGATTGTGCCGCAAAGGAGCAGCAGGAATGACAGCGGCGAGAACACGTCTCCGAAGTAATAAATGAACTCCATTCAGGGCCTCCCAACCCGGCTGATCGCGCTTTTACTTTTGTTGACAAAACAGGTTAGGCCATGAAAATAGTATTGCAAACGTTTTCATAAATCTTGCCGGAGGAGGGAAGATTATGGCGCCAAAACAAAAGGGTAACGTGGATATCGTCGCTGTGGCAAAAGCGGCCAAAGTGTCGCCCTCCACGGTGTCGCGCACCTTCAATCACCCCGATCTGGTGAACCCGGCGACTCGCAAGAAGATCACCAGGGCGGTGCAGAAACTGGGCTATGTCCGGAACCGCGCGGCGCAGATGATGCATGGCAAGCGGTCAGGCACCATCGGGCTGGTGGTGCCGACCATCAACCACGCGATTTTTGCCGAGGTGATCCAGGCGTTCTCGGATGCGATCGACCGGGCAGGCTTTACCCTGCTGCTGGCCTCGCACGGCTATGATCTGGAGCGCGAATACGAGATGGTGCGCAAGCTGATGGAGCACCGTGTGGATGGTGTGGCGCTGATCGGGTTGGAGCATTCCGAAGCAACCTCGCGGCTGATAGCCCAGCAGGAAACGCCTGCGATGGCGATCTGGAATTATGCTGAAGAGTCCGAGCTGCCCTGCGTCGGCGCCGACAACCGGCTGGCCGGGCGGATGGCAGCGGAGCATCTGGTAGCGCTAGGGCACCGGGACATCGGCCTAAT
Source organism: Leisingera sp. McT4-56 (assembly GCF_020514995.1). Taxonomy (NCBI): domain Bacteria; kingdom Pseudomonadati; phylum Pseudomonadota; class Alphaproteobacteria; order Rhodobacterales; family Roseobacteraceae; genus Leisingera; species Leisingera sp. McT4-56. Next base: position 191,114 of record NZ_JAJALF010000005.1, read on the forward strand.
TTTCCCCGACACCCGAGGCAACGACCGGGCGCGGCACCGGCTGGAGGCGGTTCTGGAAACGCTTGACGCCGCAGGAGCGGAGGTGCCGGAGGGGCGCAAGTCGGAAGCGCCATACAGCGTTTCCCTGGCCAAGCAGGCGGCAATCGATCTACTTTCCGGCTCCTCGCGGCCAACAGCCTTGCTGTGTGGAAACGACGTGATCGCCCAAGGAGCGCTTTACGGCGCGCAGAGTTGCGGCGTCTGTGTCCCGGAAGAGCTTTCAATCATGGGGATCGGCGACTTCAAGGGGTCAGTGGATATTGTACCTGGCCTGTCTACAGTCAGGATTCCAGCCGAAACCATTGGAACGCTTGCGGGTGATCGCTTTACTGCGTTCATAACATCGGATGAACCGGAACCATTCAGGCTATGCTGTGAACTGGAGCAGATCGATCGAGGCACGACTGCGGTTGCATGAATTGAACAACTTCAGTTAGGGTCAGGACCCATTGATTTCAGTCTTTCAGCATGATTCACAAGCCGAAAATCGAGCGGTGACATGTCTAATCTCTTCTGGCTGACCGACGCGCAGATGGCCCGTCTGGAACCCTTTTCCCAAAATCCCACGGCAAGCCGCGCGTTGATGGCCGGCGCGTCCTGAGTGGAATTATCTTTATCAACCGCAACGGCTTGCGGTGGCGGGATGCGCCCAAAGAGT
>NZ_JAJALF010000041.1:0-16279 GCF_020514995.1 Leisingera sp. McT4-56
GGCCTCTGCCGCGGCGAGCAGCGCAAACAGGGCCAGAAAGATCGCAAGGCGGATCAGGGTTTCATGCTCCATAACGCCAGCGATGCGCAATATCGGGCCAAAGGCAAGCCCCCCGCAGGCCGGGCCGGGCTTCCTCATATGCCGGAAGCGTGATCCATGCTATGATCCGCGCGGGGCATGCAGGCCGGAATATCCGGCATCGTGCCTGCAGCCGGCCTGCATCTTCCGCCCCAGGGAGAGACTGAATGCCAAGATTTATCGTGACCGGGAACTACACGTCTTCTGCGATGAAGGCGATGATCGACAGCCCCAGCGACCGCGAGGCCGCGGCCCGCGCCCTTGTCGAGGCGGCGGGCGGAAAGCTGGAGACATTCTATCTGACCACGGGGGACCATGATTTCGCTATCAAGGTCACGATTGATGATGTGTCCAGCCTGCTGGCGGGCCTGCTGGCGACCGGCGCCAGCGGCGCGGTCAGCAACCTCAAGACCGTCCGGGCCTTCACCTCGGATGAATTCACCGAAATCCAGAAGAAGGCGGGATCCATCGCGGGTGCTTACAAGGCGCCGGGAAGCTGAGGACAGGATCTCCTGCTCATCCGGCTGAAAATATTCCGGCTCGGAATGGCCCGCGTGACCAGGAGGGGCAGCGCCCCTCTTGAGTTTCGCGGCCTGTGCTGTCAGGCGCGGATCATCGAACCTGCGCCGTGGTCGGTGTAAAGCTCCAGCAGCACCGCGTTCTGCACCCGCCCGTCGACGATGATGCAGGCGCGCACGCCGCCCCGGACCGCGTCCAGCGCGGTTTCGGTCTTGGGGATCATGCCGCCGGCGATGACGCCGCTGGCGGTCATCTCCTCGACATCCGCGGCCTTCAGCTCCGTCACCACTTCGCCTTCGGCGTTCTTGACGCCGGCCACATCCGTGAGCAGCAGCAGGCGGTCGGCCTGCAGCGCCTTGGCGATGGCGCCAGCGGCGGTGTCGCCGTTGATGTTGTAGGTCTCGCCGCCCCGGCCCGCGCCGATGGGCGCGATCACCGGGATCATGTTCTTTTCAAACAGCCCGTGCAGCACCTTGGGGTCCATTTCCGCAGGCGCGCCGACAAAGCCCAGATCCGGGTCGGCCTGATCGCAGGTGATCAGGTTCGCGTCCTTGCCCGACAGGCCGACGGCGCGGCCGCCCTGGCTGTTGATCGCCTGCACGATGCGCTTGTTGACGACGCCGGACAGCACCATCTCCACCACTTCCATGGTGGCGGCATCAGTGACCCGCTTGCCGTTCACGAACTCCGACTTGATCTGCAGCTTTTCCAGCATCGCGTTGATCATCGGCCCGCCGCCGTGCACGATCACCGGGTTCACCCCGACCTGGCGCATCAGCACGATATCGCGGGCAAAGGTCTCCATCGCCTCGTCGCTGCCCATGGCGTGGCCGCCGAGCTTGATGACGACAATCGCCCCCGCAAAGCGCTGGAAATAGGGCAGCGCGCTGGAGAGGGTTTCGGCGGTGGCAATCCAATCGCGGTTCATATCTTGTTTCTTCATTGCTGCATCATCCCTTGGTCAGAATGTGTTACGGGGTTCCGGCGCCGCTGCCAAGGGGAGGCTTTGGCGCACCCCGTTGCAGATGGCGGCGCGAATGCTAGGCTCGGCGCAGATTCTCTGATCAGGAGGGCGCCATGCGCCAGAAGACACTATTGCTGACGGGCGCCAGCCGCGGCATCGGCCATGCCACCGTGCGCCGCTTCAATGCCGAGGGCTGGCGGGTGATCACCTGCTCGCGCCATCCGTTCCCCGTGGAATGCCCCTGGGGCGGCGGCCAGGAGAACCATGTGCAGCTGGACCTGTCGGACCCGTCGGACACGATCAACGCGGTGGGCCAGATCCAGGAACTGCTGGACGGGCGGCTGGACGCGCTGGTCAACAATGCGGGCATCTCGCCCAAGGGGCCGAACGGCGAACGGCTGAGCACGCTGGACACCGATCTGATGGACTGGGGCAAGGTGTTCCATGTGAACTTCTTTGCGTCGGTGGTGCTGGCCCGCGGCCTGAAGGAGGAACTGGCGGCAGCCAAGGGCTCGGTGGTCAATGTGACCTCGATCGCGGGCAGCCGGGTGCATCCCTTTGCTGGCGCCGCCTATGCCACCTCCAAGGCGGCGCTGGCGGCGCTGACGCGGGAGATGGCGCATGACTTCGGGCCGCTGGGCGTGCGGGTGAATGCAATTGCCCCGGGCGAGGTGGAAACCTCGATCCTGTCGCCCGGCACCGAGAAAATCGTCGAGAAGCTGCCGATGCAGCGGCTGGGCCAGCCGGAGGAAGTGGCGGCGGCGATCTACTTCCTGTGCTCGCAAGAGAGTTCCTATATTTCCGGCACCGAGATCGAGGTGAACGGCGCCCAGCACGTTTAAAGCCCGGAACAAGCGCGAAGCGCGCCGGGCAGCGCCCGACCCTCCCCGCGGGAGGGCGCTTTCGCACCCACCCAGGGTCGGGCGCTGCCCTCAGTTTTTCGTCAGCTCACCGCGCGTTTCAGCACCGGCAGATTGCCCAGCAGCAGCACGTCAAACGCCAGCGCGGCCAGTAGCGCCAGGCCGGTCAGCGGGAAGGCCAGCGAGACCAGAACGGCGATCAGCGCAGCGCCTTTCCAGAACGGCATCTCTGCCGGTTCCGGCGGCGCGGCGAGGCGCGCGGCACCGGCGGGGCGGCGCTTGACCCACATCACCAGGCCGGAGATACAGACGAAGATCACCGCGAGGCAGAACACCACGTTCAGCACGAAGCTCCAGGTGCCCATCAGCCCCATGTGGAAGGGGATGCTGACGGCCATCGCCTTGCCCGCCCAGGAGTAGTCCTCGTACTTCACGTCGGCGAGGATCCTGCCGCTGTACTGGTCGACATGCACGGTGCGGTCGATGAAGGGGCTGTCGCCGTCGCCGCTCATGCTGTCGCGGTTGAGGGTCCAGACGCCTGTTTCGCCGCCGGGGTAGGCGAGGCGGAAGCGGCCCTCCATCCCCAGGCTCCGGCCCAGGGCGATCAGGCTGGCAGCATCGACGGGGGCGCCCTCCGCCGTGCCGGTAATGCCCGCGTCAGAGCCGGAAGCGGGCATCGGGGTCTGTTCCAGCGCCCAGGGCACGTCGTTGGTGGACCCGTGGTTCATGCTGGCGTGGATGTCATCCGACAAGGGCACGTTGTCCCATTTCGCGGCGGGGAAGGTGCTCCAGGCCTGCATCATCTGTCCGCCCCAGATGCCGGTCCACGACAGGCCCGAGATCAGGAAGATCACCAAGAGCGCCGACATCCAGAAGCCGGTCACCGCGTGCAGGTTCTTCCATAGGGCGCGGCCGCGCGCGCGGACGTTAGGGACAAAGGCGCTGACGGCATTGCCGCGCGGCCACCACAGGTAAAGCCCGGTCAGTACCAGCACGATGCCAAGGCCTGCGGCAATCTCGATCAGCCGGTCGCCGGTGTCGCCGATCAGCAAGGTGGAGTGGATGTTGTCGGCAAAGTCGTACCAGCCTGCGCGGCGGTCCCAGACCTTGATCACCTCGCCGCTGTACTGGTCAAGGGCGACCAGGCGCTGGCCCTCATCTGTTTTTACCCGGAACACGGCGGCCAGATCAGGGGCCTTGGGGCCGATCCATTCGGCGATGGTGCCGGGCTGGGCGGCTAGAACGGCGGCCTCCTGCGCGGGGATGCTCAGTTCGGCGGCGCCCTGGGTGACGGTGATCTTCTCGCCGTCGCGGCCGTCTACTTGGGTGATGAACATCATCATCAGTCCGGTGACGGCCAGCATGATCAGGAAGGGGATCACAAACAGGCCGGCATAGAAATGCCAGCGCCAGACGGCGAAGTAAAATTTCTCGGTAAGCGGGCGCATCTGGCCCGCGGAATGCGGTTGGCTGGTTGCCATTGGGTCTCTCCATATCGGAACGGGGCCGGTCGCGCAGGGCGTCGGCGGAAATGTCAGAAGTGTTCAGAAAATCAGGAGAGTGCGGGCGGGCCGCGGGCATCATAGCGCCAGTGGAAACCGGCGGTGTGATGGGTGAAAGCCTCGCGCGACCAGCGGTCGCTGAGAGGCGCATTTAGGTTCAGGTCGATCAGGCTGTCCGGCAGCAGCGCCACCGCGCCAAGCGCGGCGAAGGGGCAGCTGCGGTCCTCCATCTGCTCGGCGGGGGCATGCGGTTCGCCGCTTTCCAGATCGACCCAGGTTTCCACCGGGCCGTGGCCGGTACAGATCACCAGCAGCACCTTGCCGCCCTGCGCCGTGCCCGGCATCCAGCCGGACGGGATCAGCCCGGCCACGGCCAGGGCGATCACAACCAGCAGGGAGGGCAGGCGGCTGAGCACGTTTGTTACAGTCCGGCGATGATCGAGCGCAGGGTGGCGATGCCGTCGCCCTTCTCGGAGGAGGTCAGCACGATCTCGGGATAGGCCGCCGGGTGTTTGGCCAGCGCGCCCTTGACCTGCTCCAGCACCTTGGCGCGGTCCTTTTCTTTGACCTTGTCGGCCTTGGTCATCACACACTGAAAAGTGACGGCGGAGCTGTCCAAGAGCTTCATGATCTCGTCATCCACCGCCTTCACGCCGTGGCGGCTGTCGATCAGCACAAAGGCGCGGCGCAGGTTCTGGCGGCCGCTGAGGTAGCGTTTCAACAGCTTCTGCCATTGCTCCACCACCTTGAGCGGCGCGTTGGCATAGCCATAGCCGGGCAGGTCGACCAGATAGAGTTCCGGACCTTGGGTGAAGAAGTTGATCTCCTGGGTGCGGCCCGGCGTGTTGGAGGCGCGCGCAATGCCCTTGGTGCCGGTCAGCGCGTTGATCAGGCTCGACTTGCCGACGTTGGACCGGCCGGCAAAGCAGACCTCCACCCGGTCAGCGTCCGGCAGGCCGTTCATCGCCACCACGCCCTTCAGGAACTCGGTCTCGCCCGCAAACAGCTTGCGGCCCTTTTCGGCGGAAATGTCGTCCGGCGCTTCGGCCAGGGAAAATTGCATCTGCATCACAGCACCTTTACCGCGTCGCCCAGGCGGATTTCGCCGCCGCGCACCACCTCGGCGTAGACCGAGAAATCCTGGTGGCCCCAATTCTCTTTCAGGGTCTTGAGCGTATCGGCGTCGCGTTCGCCGGTTTCGGGGTTGGCGGTGGTCGCCAGGCAGCGCACCACCCGTTCGCGCACCGCAAAGACGGCCGCGCCGATCTGCACCTCGCGGCCCAGCCAGTCGTTCTCGGCCCAAGGATCATCCAGGTCGAACCAGATGTTGCCGCGCCAGCGCAGGGGCGACAGTTCGTGGGTGATGGCCTGCTCCACCGCGCGGTGGGAGGCCCAATTGCACAGGGTGATGGAGGGGAAATCGGTGTCGGTCATGCCGCGGCCCGGCACCCGGACGATGCGGGCTGAGGCTCGGGCGGTGCTCGGCAGCAGCGGCTTTTCCCAATTGAGAAAGCGCTGGAGGTCTGCCGGGTTCTCGGGATCAAAGGTGATTTCAGGCCGCTGCGGGTGGGTCAGCGTCAGCTGGCCGCTGGCGTCGTCCAGCCGGGCACCAATGGCCATCAGGGCAGGGGACTGCGACCCGCGGGAGAAGTTGCCGCAGACCACCCATTTGCTGCCGTCGGCCTTGGACTGCTCGTTTGCAACCGCCCAAACGCGATCGCCGGGCATGGTTTGCCCGGCGGTCAGGGTTACTCTCTCCAGCGCTTCCCGCCCGTGGGATTTGAGCGGGTGGCGCCAGATGTCTGTAACTTGGTGCGTCATCAGCTGTCAGCCTTGGGCTTCTTCTTGAAGCTCGACTTGATGTTGCCGAACACGTCCGGCGTATAGCCGTGGCTGCGCATGATCAGGTACTGCTGGGTGAAGGTGATCGTGTTGTTGGCGATCCAGTAGACCACCAGGCCGGAGGCGAAGCCGCCGAGCATGAACATGAACACCCAGGGCATCCAGGCAAAGATCATCTGCTGGGTCGGGTCGGTGGGCGCCGGGTTCAGCTTCTGCTGCAGCCACATCGAGATGCCGAGCAGGATTGGCAGGATGCCGATGAAGACCAGCGCCAGCACGCTTTCCGGCGCCGGAGCCGCAAAGGGCAGCAGGCCAAAGAGGTTCATGATAGAGGTCGGATCCGGCGCGCTGAGGTCCTGGAACGGGCCGAAGAACGGGGCGTGGCGCAGTTCCAGGGTGACGAAGATCACCTTGTAGAGCGAGAAGAAGATCGGGATCTGGATCAGGATCGGCAGGCAGCCCGCGGCGGGGTTCACTTTTTCCCGCTTGTAGAGCTCCATCATCTCCTTCTGCATCTTCTGGCGGTCGTCGCCGGCGCGCTCCTTGAGCTTCTCCATCTCCGGCTGAAGCTCTTTCATCTTGGCCATCGAGGCGTAGGATTTATAGGCCAGCGGGAACACCAGGATCTTGATCACCACGGTGAGGCCGATGATCGCCCAGCCCATGTTGCCGATCAGGACGTTCAGATTGTGCAGCAGCCAGAACATCGGCTTGGTCAGGAAGAAGAACCAGCCCCAGTCGATCACGTCCAGGAAGCCCTCGATGCCCGCCTTCTCGTAGCCGCGGATGGCTTCCCATTCCTTGGCGCCGGCAAACAGCTGGGTGGTGACTTCCGAGGACTGGCCCTCTGCCACGGTGACGGTCGGCAGCACGATGTCGGTCTGGTAGATTTCGCGGCGCTCGTCGAACTTGGCGATCGAGCGGAAGCCCTGGCCCGGTGCGGGCACCAGGGTGGACATCCAGTAGTGGTCGGTGAAGCCGATCCAGCCGTTCGCCTCGACCTGCTTGACGCTGGACTTGGAGCCGTCGCGCGGGTCGGGCTCAAAGTCGGCCATGTCGTCATAGTCGGTCTCTGCCAGCTCGCCGTCGGTCATGCCGACCAGGCCTTCGTGCAGGATGAAGAAGTTCTTCAGCCCCTCGGGCTGGCCGTGGCGGGCCAGGGTGCCGTAGGGCGCCAGCGACACGGTGCCGCCGGAGGCGTTGGCAACCGACTGGGTGACCGAGAACATGTAGTCCTCATCCACCGCGATGGTGCGCGAGAAGGTCAGACCCTTGCCGTTGTCCCAGGTGAGCGTGACCGGGCTGTCGGCGGACAGGGTGGCGCCGTCCTCAGCCGACCAGAGGGTGTTGGCGCCCGGCACGTCGCTGAGCGTGAGGCCTGCACCCGGTGCCCAGCCGTAGAGCGCGTAATAAGCGCCGGCCTCGCCCACCGGTTTCAGCAGTTTGACGATCGGGGAATCTTCGTCCAGCGTCTCGCGGTAGTCCTTCAGCGACAGGTCGTCGATCCGGCCGCCCTGCAGCGAGATGCTGCCGGTGACGCGGGGCGTGTCGATGGCAACTCGCGGCGCATCCGGGGCGGCGGCCTGTTCCGGGGCGGTGTCTGCCACCGCATCGGCGCCCGCGGCGCTGGGCGCGGCGGCGGTGTCGCCTGCCGGGGCGGTTTCGCTGATCGCGGTTTCCGGCGCCTGTTCCGGTTCCGGCGGCGGGAAGAAGGTATACCACCCGAGGATCACCAGAAAGCTGAGTACGGTTGCGAGAATAAGATTTTTGTTCTGATCGTCCATTGGGGACTGCCACCTCGTGTAGGGAAGGACACGAGGGGTTCAACAGAGGTGGGCCGCAAAGGTCAAGCAGAATCGCGGTGCACCGGGGCGTCAAGCGGTCCCGGTGCGGCAGAAAATCAAAGGAATTGAGCGTTCAGGGCGTCTGGCGGCCGATCACCGGCGCATCCTGCAGCTTGGCCTCGTGGGCGGTGATCCAGTCCAGGGTCTGATCAAAGGGCATCGGGCGGCCGATGCCGAAGCCCTGCACGTGGCCGCAGCCGAGCTGCGCCAGCAGCGCATGCTCGCCCGCGGTTTCCACCCCTTCGGCCAGGGTGTCGAGGTCCAGCCGCTCTGCCATCGTCAGGATGGCGGAGATCAGTTTCTGCTGCTCGGGATCCTGGTCCGCCTTCATCACGAAGGTGCGGTCGATCTTGATGCGGGAGATGTTGAAGCGGCGCACGGCGGAGATCGAGGCATGGCCGGTGCCGAAATCATCGAGGTCGATCGGGCAGCCCAGCTCGCTGAGGGCAAGGATGTTGCGGGTGACCACATCGTCGGGCTGGTCGGTCATCACGGTTTCCAGGATCTCGACGCAGAGGCGGTCCGCGGGCAGGCCGAAGCGCTCCAGCTCCCATTTGACGCGCCCCGCGAGGCCTGGATTGCGCAGCTCCTGGGTGGCGAAGTTGACGCCGACGCAGGGCACAGTCACCCCGGCCTCATCCCAGGCCTTGATGGCGACCAGCGCGTTGTAGAGCATTACCTGGCTCAGCCGGTCCATCAGCCCGGCTTCCTCCAGCGCGGGCAGGAAGGTGGAGGGCGGGATCAGCCCCTGCACCGGGTGCAGCCAGCGCGCCAGCGCCTCGAACCCCGAGACCCGGCCGGTGTCGGTGCAGATCTGCGGCTGGAACCAGGCCTGGATCTGGCCGGTTTCCAGCGCCGCCGCGGCTTCCTCGCGCAGGCTGGCGCGGCTGCTGCCGCGGGCCGGCATATCGCTGGAGTATGCGCGGATGCCGCCGGGGCCGTTGCCATGCGCCTCCGACAGGGCGGAAACGGCGGCGCTGATCCATTCTGCGCTGCTGCTGCCCGGCGCGCGGCTGCGCTGGCAGAAGCCGATCGAGGCGGTCATGTAGACGGTGGTGCCATCCAGCGCCAGCGGCTCCTCGGCCGCGGCCTGCATGCGCCCGGCCAGCTGGATGCACAGCTCCAGGTCCAGCTGCAGGGTGGGTGCCAGGCAGATGGCAAAGCGGTTGTCGCTGATCCGGGCGATGGTGTCATTCTGGCGCAGGGCAGAGACGATCTGCGCGCCGCAGTGCTGCATGATGCGGTCGCCTGCCTCCTGGCCGTGGCGGTCGGTCAGTTCCTTGTATTCGTCCAGTTCCAGCACAAAAACCGCCGACCGCAGGCCGGCCTCGGCGCAGTCGTGGTACAGCCGGGCGGTCTCATGCTCGAAGCCGTCGCGCAGCATCATGCCGGTGACGGCATCGCGCGGCACGCTGCTGCCGCGCTTGGAGAAGCCGCCGGCCGCGGCAATCAGCACCGGCAGGCCAAGGGCAACGGCCAGCAGCGCCGTTTCGCCGCCAAGCCAGAAGGTCGCGAGGGTCAGGGCAGGCAGAAAGGCGAGCATCGGCGGCCCGACAAGCGCGGTGGCGAGGAAATGCCGGAGCCGTTCCAGAAAGCCTGAACCCGTAATCTTCATTCTCAGACCTTTCGTCTGCAGCCGTTCATTCGGGGCTGAGACTAAGGTGCTGATCTAACCCGGGAGTTAACGCAGCCTGGGAATTGCGGAAATTTCCGGCTCAGATTCGCCATTCTTCAGCTCCAAACCCGCGAAATCGAACAATTTCGGGTCCAGAAGGTGTGATGGGCGCGCATTCATCAGCGCCCGGAACATCACCTGGCGGCGTCCGGGCGAGTTTGATTCCCACTGGTCGAGGATCTGTTTCACCTGCTGGCGCTGCAGCCCGTCCTGGCTGCCGCAGAGGTCGCAGGGGATGATCGGATAGTTCATGGAGCGGGCGAATTTCTCGCAGTCGGCCTCTGCCACATGGGCCAGCGGGCGGAACACGAACAGGTCGCCCTCTTCGTTGACCAGCTTGGGCGGCATGGTCGCCAGGCGGCCGCCGTGGAACAGGTTCATGAAGAAGGTTTCCAGGATGTCGTCGCGGTGATGGCCCAGCACCACGGCCGAGCAGCCCTCTTCGCGCGCGATGCGGTAGAGGTTGCCGCGGCGCAGGCGCGAGCACAGCGCGCAATAGGTGCGCCCCTGCGGCACCTTGTCGACGACGATGGAATAGGTGTCCTGGTATTCGATCCGGTGCGGCACGCCCATCTTTTCCAGGAACTCCGGCAGCACCGTGGCCGGGAAGCCGGGCTGCCCCTGATCCAGGTTGCAGGCCAGCAGATCCACCGGCAGGAGGCCGCGCCATTTCAGCTCGTAAAGCACCGCCAGCAGAGTATAGCTGTCCTTGCCGCCCGAAAGGCAGACCAGCCATTTCGGCGTGCTGCCGTCCTCGCGGCGCTCCACCATGCCGTATTGCTCGATCGCCTCGCGCGCATAGCGCACGATGCGCTTCCTGAGCTTCTTGAACTCAGTGGTCGAGGGGGCGCCGGCAAACAGCGGGTGGATTTCGTCCAGATCATCATCAAGCATGGGCGCGCCCTAGCCGAGGCGCGCGGTTTTGCCAAGGAAAAAAAGGAACAGGACCGGCCGCCGGCCTGCACCGTCATTTTCTTCAACCTTGACACATGCTCAGCCGGAGGGAGACGCTGAGAGCGCGGTTTCAAGTGTGAGGGGTTAGGGTGATGGACTACTTTCTGTCTGTGCGCGGCCGGGATGGCTCCGGATATTCCAATCGGGAGGGAGCGGTGAAATTCCTCGCGGTTCCGGGCGGGGCCGGCCACCTGCACCGTGGGCAGGAAGTCCGGCGGACGGAGTGGCTGGCCGGGGTGCAGGATGCCTCCGGGTGCCAGCGCCTTGCCGACGGGACGGTTCTGGACAAGGGGCACATCCTGATCTTCGTGCATGGTTTCAATACGGACCAGTTCGACATGCTTGAACGGCACCGGCTCATCCGGCGGGGCTTGGCGGCGCATGGCTTCCCGGGAGCCGTTGTGAGCTACGACTGGCCCAGCAACGGCTCGGTGCTCGGCTATGCATCCGACCGCCGCGATGCGCGGCGGGCCGCTGAGGAGCTGTTTTTTCACGGGATCCGCTGGCTGGGCCGGATGCAGAGGGCGGATTGCGCTTATAACGTGCATGTGCTGGCGCATTCGATGGGCTGCTTTCTGGTGCGGGAGGCCTGCGATTATGCCGACGACGATCATGAAACCGCGCAGTCCGGCTGGCTGGTGAGCCAGATGGCGTTTGTAGCGGCTGATATCTCGCAAAAGTCGATGCGAGCGGGGAATGCGAATTCAAGCTCGCTTTACCGCCGCTGTGCGCGGCTGACGAACTATTACAGCCTCTATGATGAAACCCTGTCGGTTTCGGAGGTGAAGCGGGTCGGTGTTTCGCCGCGCCTGGGGCGCATCGGCCTGCCGTCAGGGCATCCGCGGAAGGCCGTCAACCTGTCCTGCGGGGAATACTTTAAAGACAACATCGCGAATCCGGGGGCGGCGGCAAGCTGGTCTCATCGCTGGTATTTCGAAGCGCCCCGGTTCTACGAGGATTTGAACCACAGCTTGCTGGGCAAGATCGACCGCGATGCCATTCCGACGCGCGGCTTCACGGCGCAAGGCAAACGTGCCCTGATCTGACGGATGTCACTTGCTGTCTTTATTGTCCGGCACCGGGTCAAAGCCGTCGCCGCCGAATGGGTGGCAGCGCCCGATGCGCCGCGCCGTCAGCCACGCGCCTTTCAGCGCCCCGTGTTTCTCCAGCGCTTCCAGGGCGTAGGCCGAGCAGGTGGGCTGGTAGCGGCAGTTGAAGCCAACCCAGGGGCTGAACAGCAGCCGGTAGGCGCGCACGGGAATTGCAAGGAGATGGGCCAGCGGGGTCATGGCGGATAGATAGGGGCAGGGCGGCCGGGTGGCAATGCGGCCAACGGCCGGGCTTGCGCGGCCTTACTGCCCGTGGATCTTCTTCAGCGCGTAGATCAGGTCGCGCTTCAGTTCCTCGAGCGGGCGCTGGGCGGTCTCGTTGGCGCGGCCGATCAGCACGTAATCCCAGCCGGGGCGGCCGTGGGTTGGCAGAATCATCCGCGCCGCCTCGCGCAATCTGCGCTTGGCGCGGTTGCGGGCGACCGCGTTGCCGACCTTCTTGGAGCAGGTGAAGCCCATGCGGATGCCGCCGTCATCACGGCGGTTCCGGCCCTGCAGCATCATCGCCTTGGTGCCCTGTTTGCGGGCAGGCGGGCGGGCGCAGGCGAGGAAATCACGGCGCTTGGCCATGATCTCGATTTTTTGCGCATCAGATGCGCAAACGGACACCGCCGGAGGCGTGTCCCCGCGGGCAGCGTTGCCGTCCTTGGGGGCCTCCGGCGGTGTCATGTCCGTCAGAACGGGAACTGAGCTTATGCGCTCAGTTCTTTGCGGCCGCGGGCGCGGCGTGCGTTCAGGATCTTGCGGCCTGCCTTGGTGGCCATGCGCGCACGGAAGCCGTGGCGGCGTTTGCGAACCAGGTTCGAAGGCTGATAGGTGCGTTTCATCGCTCCGGTCTCCACATTTTTTCTTCGGGTGCGCGGAATCGCCCGCCCGGGGTCTATCTCGAAGCCCGGTCTTTAGGAGGGAATGGCGGCTAAGTCAAACCCCGCAAGCCGCCTTTTCCGGGCAAAGTGCAACATTTCTGCCAAAATCCGCCCCCGGACGGCCTGCCCGGACGGTGCGGACGTAACATGGGGCGGCTGATTCTGCCATAAACCTCACGGAATCCGGGGATGCGATCAAGCACCTGTGAGGCAGGCGGAACCTCCCTCGCGGAACAGCCATTTAACACGTAGCAACAGACACAGCGCAATTGAAACGGACAAGATGAGCAGCATGACAGAGATACCGGAGACCGAATCCCAGCCCAAGGAACAGGACGGCGCCAAGCCGGGCCTGGCGCGGCATCTGCCGCTGATTGCGGTGGTGGCGGCGGCGCTGCTTGGCGCGGTGGTGCTGAAGGATTACCTGACCTTCGACACGCTGCGCGACAACCGCGAGGCGCTGATGGGCTTCCGGGACCAGAACTACCTTGGCCTGGTGGCGCTGTTCATGGGAATTTACATCGTGATCGTGGTGTTTTCGCTGCCCGGCGCGGCGGTCGCGTCCGTCACCGGCGGCTTCCTGTTCGGGCTGGCGGCCGGCACCGCGTTCAACGTGATCTCTGCCACCATCGGCGCGGCGGGCATCTTTCTGGCGGCGCGCATGGGGCTTGGGGCGGTTCTGACCGCCAAGATCGAAGCGGCAGAGGGCCGGGTGCAGATGCTGAAACAGGCGCTGCGGGAAAACGAGGTCGAGGTGCTTTTGCTGCTGCGGCTGGTGCCGGCGGTGCCGTTCTTCGTGGCGAATCTCTTGCCCGCGCTGGTGGGGGTGAAGTTCCGCAACTTCCTGTGGACCACCGCGGCGGGCATCATTCCGGGTGCCATCGTGTTTACCTGGATCGGGGTTGGCGTCGGCTCGGTCTTTGACCGCGGCGGCGATCCCGACCTGAACCTGTTGTGGGAGCCGCATGTGATCGGGCCGATTCTGGGCCTGTGCGTGTTGGCGGCGATGCCGATCCTGGTGAAAGCGGTGCGCGGCAACCTGCGCGGCCAAGCACGGAAGGACAGCTGAACATGAACAGCATCACATGCGATCTTCTGGTCATCGGGGCCGGCTCCGGCGGGCTGTCAGTGGCGGCCGGGGCCAGCCAGATGGGCGCCGATGTGGTGCTGCTGGAAGGCCACAAGATGGGTGGCGACTGCCTGAACTACGGCTGTGTGCCTTCGAAGGCGCTGCTGGCAAGCGCCAAAGCGGCTTATGGCCAGTCGCATACTGCGGATTTCGGCGTGGCGGATCAGGCGGCGCAACCGGACTACGCGGCGGCCAAGGACCATGTGCATCAGGTCATCGAAACCATCGCCCCGGTCGACAGCCAGGAGCGGTTCGAGGGCCTCGGCGTGCGGGTGATCCGCGAGTACGGGCATTTTATTTCGGAAACTGAGGTAGCCGCCGGAGACTACCGCATCACCGCGCGGCGGGTGGTGATTGCCACTGGGTCGTCGCCGCTGGTGCCGCCGGTTCCGGGGCTGGACAAGGTGCCCTATGAAACCAATGAAACGCTGTTCGATCTGCGCGAGAAGCCAGCGCATTTGCTGATCGTCGGCGGCGGCCCGATAGGTATGGAGATGGCGCAGGCGCATGTGCGGCTGGGCTGCAAGGTGACGGTGATCGAAGGCTTCAGGGCGCTGGGCAAGGACGACCCGGAGGCCGCGGCGCTGGTGCTGGATGCCTTGCGCAATGAAGGCGTGGAGATTGCCGAGGGTGCCATGGTCTCCCGCGTAGGCGGGCAGGCGGGCGCGATCGAGGTCGAAACCAGGGACGGCAGCATGTTCCGAGGCTCGCATCTGCTGATGGCGGTGGGGCGCAAGGCCAACATAGAGCGGCTGAACCTTGCGGCGGCGGGAATCGAAACGCACAGCAATGGCATCAAGGTGGACGAGAGCCTGCTCACCACCAACAAGCGTGTCTATGCCATCGGCGATGTGGCGGGAGGCATGCAGTTCACCCATGTGGCGGGCTATCACGCCAGCGTCATCATCCGCTCCGCCCTGTTCGGCCTGCCGTCGAAGGCGAAGACCAGCCATATCCCCTGGGCCACCTATACCGACCCGGAGCTGGCGCAGGTGGGGCTGACCGAGATGCAGGCACGCGACCGCTATGGCGTCAAGCTGGAGGTGGTGCGGTTCGACTACAGCCACAACGACCGTGCCATTGCCGAACGCAAGGCTGCGGGCTTCATCAAGGTGATGGTGTTCAAGGGCCGCCCGGTCGGCGCCACCATCGCGGGCCATCAGGCAGGAGAGCTGATCGGGTTGTGGTCAATGGCCATCGCCAACAACCTGAAAATGAGCCAAGTTGCTGCAATGGTTGCGCCTTATCCCAGTATAAGCGAGATTAACAAACGGGCGGCGGGAGCCTATTTTTCCCCGCGCCTGTTTGAGAGTAACTTTGTTAAACGCGCCGTGCGCTTTGTTCAGCGCTGGATTTCATGAACTGAAGGCCGCTTCATGCTCAACACGCTATCGGGCAGATTCCTGATCCTGACCACGGTCTTCGTGATGCTGGCCGAGGTGCTGATCTTTGTCCCCTCGATCGCGCGGTTCCGCGAGGACTACCTGGCCGACCGGCTGGAACGGGCGCAGATCGCCTCCCTGGCGCTGCTGGCGGATGACATGCTGGAGACCGAGCTGGAAGCGGAACTCTTGGAGAATGCGGGCGTCTACAACGTGGTGCTGCGCCGCGATGAGATCCGCCAGCTGATGCTGGCCTCGCCGATCCCGGGGCAGATCACCGCCACCTATGACCTGCGCATGGCCGGGGCGATGACGCTGATCCGCGATGCGCTGCTGCGGCTGGTGACGCCCGGCAACGAGGTCATCCGGGTGATCGGCGCGCCGGTGCGCGAGGCGGGCCTGCTGATCGAGGTCACCATGGAAACCGCGCCGCTGCGCGCGGCGATGATCGACTACGGGGTGCGGATCCTGATCCTGTCGGCGGTGATCTCTGTCATTACCGCGGTGCTCTTGTTCGGGGCGGTGCGCATCGTGCTGGTGAAGCCGATCAAGAGCGTGGTCGGCTACATGCAGCGCTATGCGGCGGCGCCGGAGGATGCGCGCGGCATCATCCATCCCAGCTCCAGCGTGGCGGAGCTGCGCGAGGCCGAAGAAGCGCTGATGCAGCTGCAGACCGAGCTGACCCATGCGCTGAAGCAGCGCGAGCGGCTGGCGCAATTGGGCGGGGCGGTGGCCAAGGTGAGCCACGACCTGCGCAACATCCTGACCTCGGCGCAGCTGTTCACCGACCGCATCGAGATGAGCGAGGACCCGCTGGTGCGCCGCCTGGCGCCGAAGCTGGTGAATTCGATCACCCGCGCGGTGTCCTTGTGCGAGGGCACCCTGGCCTTCGGCCGGGCAGAAGAGCCGTCGCCGACCTTCGGCGTGGTCTGCCTGCATGAAATCACTGCCGATATCGCCGAGAGCGAGCTGCTGGCGGCGGACAGCGAGACGGTGGAGATCGTCAACGCGGTGCCCAAGCCGATGATGCTGCGCGCCGACCCGGAGCAGTTGTTCCGCATCGTCCTGAACCTGGTGCGCAATGCCCGCCAGGCCATCGCGGCGGCCGGCAAGCCGGGGCAGATCACAGTGGATGCGCGCGAAGAGGAAGACGCCTGGTACATCACTGTGGCGGACACCGGTCCGGGGCTGCCGAAACGGGCGCAGGACAACCTGTTCACCCCGTTCCAGGGCGGCGCCCGCAAGGGCGGCACCGGTCTGGGGCTGGCAATTGCCGACGAACTGGCCCGCGGCCACGGCGGCACCGTGAAGCTGCAGAAAACCGGCCCCGAGGGCACCGTGTTCGAGATCTGCCTGCCCAAGGGGGACGGCACGCTTTGACCCAGTCTGGGGCGCCTGCGCCGGAAAGTTGCAGGGCAGGGCACTATTTTTGTTTTTGGGGTTGCGACTCTGCGATGCTATGATTAAACCCCGCCGCAGTGGACCGATAGCTCAGCTGGATAGAGTACTTGACTACGAATCAAGGGGTCGGGGGTTCGAATCCTCCTCGGTCCGC
>NZ_JAJALF010000042.1:0-14822 GCF_020514995.1 Leisingera sp. McT4-56
CACCGCCTGCTGCCGCGCCCACAACCTGGCTGAGCCGGAAGGCCTCACCGCCTGAAGCGCGCAGAACAGCAGCGGCTGAAACTCACGCTCCCGCCGGACGCCTCCCCTCTCAGCGGCAAAGCCGCCTGACGGGCAGGGGGCGGGAGTATTTTTTTGAAAGATGAAAGAGGGCAGGGATTGCCCGCGAGCGGGTGGAGCCCGGTTGGGAAAGGTGGAGGCGCAGGGCTAGAAGCCCAGATAAGCAATGCCGCCGAAGGTTACGGCAACGCTGATCCATTGCGCGCGGTTCATGCTTTCGCGCAGCACCGCCCAAGCCAGGACTACGGTGACCAGGCCGAACAGGGATGCGCTGACGGAGGCAAATTCAGGCCGGGGCAGGGTGCCTGAATACATCACCAGCCCCAGCGCAACTGCATCCAGCGCGCCCATCAGGCATAGCAGCGGCAGCACCTTGCGGTCCGGCATCTGAACTGCCCGGGCGAAAAGCGCCAGGCTCAGCAGGATCAGGATGGCGGCGGCGCGGGTCACGATCAGCACCGGCAGTTCCGCGCCTGCCTGGGTGGCGGCCTGGCCGGTGGCAAATGTCACGGCAAAACCGATGGCGCCCGCCAGGCCCCAGGCCGCCGCCTGCAGGCTGACAGGGCTTCCGTCATCCTCTGTTGCAAGAACCGCGATGCAGCCGACCCCGCCAACCACGGCCGCGACGGCGAGCCAATGGCCCGGGCCAACCGCCTGGCCTTGCAGCATGGCCAGGCCAAGAGACAGCACAGGATAGGCACCGATCAGAGGTGCCACCAGCTTGACCGGCCCCAGTGCAAACGCCCGGTAGAGGGCATAGGAGGCAAGCGCAAAGATCGCCCCGGAAAGCCCTGCCAGCCGGGCTGCAGCAAGGGTCATTGCCTGCCAGTTGCCCAGGGTTGCTGCAGCTGCGGCAACCAGAATCGCCCCGGTGGCAAAGGCCACCAGCATGGCCGGAAGGATGCCGGTTCTTTGCGAAACAAACCGCACGCATAGGTCATGGATCCCCCAGGCAACAGCCGCGGCCAGACCAAGAAATAGCGCGTGCATGGCGGTTAACCTTTCGTTTGCGGCATTCACCCCCAGGAAAATGCCGCATCCCGGGCATCTGCCATTTTTCCGCAGAAAATCAACATGTTTGTTGATTAGGGTGGAGGAAAGCAATATTCTTTTCAATAAATAAATATTCCGGCTGGGCAATTTTTGGCCGGAGTCCAACAGGAGATGCGCGATGAATGACATGAGCTTCCCTGAGGTCGTCAAAGGGCCGCCGAAACCTTCCGGACTGTATCAGCCATCGGTGTTCTCTCTGCCCAAGGGAACCGAGCGTTATGTGGTTGAAGGCTGCGGCGCGATCCTGATCCGGGTGGAAACCGGCGACACGGTGACGGTGATCAACGACGAGGGCGGGCAGCCCTGCGAGATCATCGCGGCAGAGGACAAGGGGCGCATTGACGCCGGGATCATCGGCGCCGCGGCGAACAGCGATGCAGGCGGCCTTAAGGCGCTGCTGACGTCCTCGGATCAGTCCCTGCGGGGGCTGCGGATGGGAATGGAGGCGCGCGGCATCGATCTGGCAAAGGGTGGTGCAGTCCGGTTCTTTGATGCGGCGACGCCTGCCAAGACGGAAGAGAGCTTTACCGCGCAGCGCGACGGCGTGGCGATCATCGCTGCACCCGGCGGCATCATGGATTTCGAACGCCAGGACACGGCAACGCCGCTGACCGTCATGGTCAAGCGTGCGGTGATCAAGCAGGTGGTGCGGTTTGAATTGCCGGATCCGCTGGCGGAGCCGGTCAATGAGGTGCGGGTGCACAGCGCCACCGCGGAGAGCTACTTCGTGAAGGCGGGCGACTACATCCAGATCATTGATGTGGATGGCCGCCAGTGCACGGATTTCCAGTGCTTCGCCGCCCGCAAGCTGGACAAGGGTGTAGAGCATGCGCTGGATGTGACCACCACCCGGACGCTGATGGGCCATGCCTATCCGATGCCGGGGCTGCATGCGAAATACTATGATCAGGACATGCTGCCGCTGGTCGAAGTGGTGCAGGACACCGTGGGGCGGCATGACGCCTTTGCCCTGGCCTGCGCCGCAAAATACTATGACGACATCGGCTATCCCGGCCATGTGAACTGCTCGGACAACTTCAATGGCGCGCTGGCGGCCCATGGCGTGACCCCGCGGGCGGGCTGGATGGCGATCAACTTCTTCTTCAACACAGGGCTGGATGATCATGGCGTGATGTACGCTGACGAGCCATGGACCCGGCCCGGCGACTACGTGCTGTTGCGGGCCTTGACCGATCTGGTCTGTGTCAGCTCTGCCTGCCCGGATGACACCAGCGCCGCCAATGGCTGGAACCCCACCGACATTCACGTCCGCACCTACAGCGGCCAAGAGACCTTCAAGCGGGCGATTGCGTTCCGCGCGACCCCTGAATCGGAGCCCAAGATGACCAAGGAAACCGGTTTCCACGACCGCCTCAGCAAGATGACCCGCAACTTCATCGAGTATAACGGGTTCTGGCTGGCCAATTGCTATGCTGAATCCGGACCGCTGGAGGAATACTGGGCCTGCCGCGAAAAATGCGTGGTGCTGGATCTGTCCGCCCTGCGCAAGTTCGAGATCACCGGACCGGATGCCGAGGCTCTGTGCCAGTATATCTTTACCCGCAACATCAAGAAGCTGGCGGTGGGGCAGGTGGTTTATACCGCGATGTGCTACCCGCATGGCGGCATGATCGACGACGGCACCGTGTTCCGTCTGGGCAAGGATAATTTCCGCTGGATCGGCGGCTCGGACTACGGCGGGGAATGGATCCGCGAGCAGGCGGAGAAGCTGGGCTTGAACGTGCTGATCCGCTCCTCGACCGACATGCAGCACAATATCGCGGTGCAGGGCCCCGAAAGCCGGGACCTGCTGAAGAAGATCATCTGGACAGCGCCGCATAACCCGACGCTGGAGGAGCTGGGCTGGTTCCGCTTCACCCCCGCACGCATCGGCGATGATCAGGGTGTGCCGGTGGTGGTGTCGCGGACCGGTTATACCGGCGAGCTGGGATATGAGATTTTCTGCCACCCGAAACATGCCAGCGAAGTCTTTGATGCGGTCTGGGGGGCCGGCAAGGCCCATGGCATCCGCCCGATGGGGCTGGAGGCGCTGGATATGGTGCGGATCGAGGCAGGGCTGATCTTTGCAGGCTATGACTTCTCTGACCAGACAGACCCGTTTGAGGCCGGCATCGGCTTCACGGTGCCGCTGAAATCGAAAGAGGATGATTTCATTGGCCGCGACGCGCTGATCCGGCGCAAGACCACGCCTGCGCGCAAGCTGGTGGGGCTGGATATCGACTCGGCGATCGACGTGGGCCATGGCGACTGCGTCCATATCGGCCGGGCGCAGATCGGCGAGGTGACCTCGTCCATGCGCTCGCCGCTCCTGGGCAAGAACATCGCGCTGGCGCGGGTGGACGTGTCCTGCTCGGAGGTTGGGACAGAGATGGAAATCGGCAAGCTTGACGGGCATCAGAAACGGCTGCCCGCCAGGATCGTGCCCTTTGCGCATTACGACCCCAAGAAGACCCGGCCTCAATCCTGAGGCCGGCCGTTCGGGGCAGGGAGGTTAAATGGTTCAGAAGCTGATAGAGCAGATCGGCGGCGAGGCGGTGCTGCGCACCCTGGTCGAGCGGTTCTACGACATTGTCGAGGAAACCGAGACCGGCGCCCAAATCGTCAAACTGCATAAGCGCGGGCATGGCATGGATCATGCCCGCATCGAGCAGTTCAACTTCCTGTCCGGGTTTATGGGCGGGCGCCGGTATTACGAGGAAAAGCACGGCCACATGGACGTGAAGCTGATGCATGCCCATGTGCCGATCACCGAGGAAGATGCCGAGAACTGGCTGAAATGCATGGATCAGGCGCTGGCGGAGCTCAAGCTGGAAGGACCGCATGTGGAGCGGCTGCGCCAGGTGTTCCGGCGGGTGGCGCTGATGCTGGTGAACGATCTGGCCGAATGGGGCGAGAAGCGCGTGCCGACTTAAACGCAATACCTGTGGCAGGTGCGGAAGCCTCCCCTATCGGCGGCAAAGCCGCCTGACGGGCAGCGGGGCGGGAGTATTTCCGGAAAGATGAAAAGCGGGAGCCGTCCGGTAGTTAGCCGGGCAGCCTCAGAAAGACCTGCACATCGGCCACGTTGGTGCCGGTGCCGCCGGTCACAAGGAGCGCGCCGGCGGCCTTGAGGGCCGCGTAGCTGTCGTTGTTGGCCAGCAGTGTGTCCGGGTCCTGACCGGCCGCCCTGATGGCCTCCCAGGTGGCGGGGGTGGCGATGCCGCCTGCGGCGTCGGTGGGGCCGTCGCGCCCGTCGGTGCCGCCGGAGAGGAACAGCCAGTCGCCGCTGAGCTGTTCGGCGCCCAGTTTGGCAACGCGCAGAGCCAGTTCCTGGTTGCGGCCGCCAAGGCCGGTGCCGCGGAGCTGCACCGTGGTTTCACCGCCGAAGATCAGCGCGACCGGCTTGTCCTTGGGGGCGGTTTCCGCTGCTTTTACAACTGCTTCGGCTGCCTCCGCCACATCGCCCACCAGACGGTGGGAGACCAGCTTCGGGCTCCAGTCCTCCGCGGCGGCCGCCATCATTGCCTTGAGGCTGTGGCGGTTGGAGCCGATCAGGGTGTTGGCGGCGGCGGGCGGGGTGGCTTGGGTTTCGTCAGCGGCGCTGAGGCAGGTTCTGACGGCCTGCGGCGCGCTGTCCCAGATGCCCGCGCGCAGGAGGATCTCCCGCGCTTGGGAACGGGTGCCGATCGGCGCCGCGGTGGGGCCGGAGGCAATGGCGCGCAGGTCGTCGCCGATCACGTCCGACAGGATGAAGGCCTGCACCCGGGCTGGCGCGGCATGGCGCAGCAATCCGCCGCCCTTGGTGTCGGACAGCTGCTGGCGGATCAGGTTCATTTCGTTGATCTCAAGGCCCGAAGCGAGCAGCAGCTTGTTCACGGCTGCCTTGTCCGCCAGCGTCAGGCCGGGGGCGGGCGCCACCATCAGGGCAGAGCCGCCGCCGGAAATCAGCGCGATCAGCCGGTCATTGGGGCCAAGAGAGCGCGCCAGTTCAATGGCCGCCAGACCTGCGGCGGCGCTGGTTTCATCCGGCACCGGGTGGGCGCCGCAGATCACCGTGGCGCCGGGAATTTCCGTGTAATTCTCAGAGTTTGTGATTGCCAAGGCCTGCTTGGCATCCGGGATCAGCACCAGTGCTTCGCGCATCATCGGGATGGCAGCCTTGCCGACGGCCAGAAGCACGTTCCTGCCGCCCTCGGGCAGGGGGGGAAGCGGGGAAGACGCCAGCTGGGCGCGCAGGGCCTTGGCCGGGTCTGCGCGGTCGACAGCGGCCTGGAACAAGGCCTTGGCGGTGGTCAGCAATCCGGTCATCTGCATCTCCCTGGCATAGCGGCGATCAGCCGCCCCGGCCAAAGCCGGGACGGCCTAAGGTCTTGAAAGCGAACGGCGGCTTAGTTGCCGGCGATCTGCTTGGCCTTTTCCACCAGCACTTCTGCCTGACGGATCGAGGCATAGTCAATCAGGCGGCCATCCAGCGACACCGCGCCTTTGCCGGCGGCTTCAGCTTCTGCCATCGCTTCCAGGATGCGGTGCGCCTTGGTGATTTCCGCGTCCGACGGCGACATCACCTCGTTGGCCAGTTCGATCTGGCTCGGGTGGATGGCCCACTTGCCCTCGCAGCCCAGCACAGCGGCGCGTTTGGCGGCGGCCTTGTAGCCTTCCTTGTCCTGGAAATCGCCGAACGGGCCGTCGATCGGGCGCAGGCCGTTGGCGCGCGCGGCAACCACCATGCGGGCCAGCGCATAGTGCCACATGTCGCCCCAGTGCACATCGCGCGAGCCGTCTGCGGCCGGGTCGGTCAGCACCGAGTAATCCGGGTTCACGCCGCCGATGATGGTGGTGCGGGCACGGGTCGAGGCGGCATAGTCGGCAACGCCGAAATGCAGCGATTCATTGCGCTTGGAGGCTGCGGCAATTTCACTCACGTTCTGCATGCCGAGCGCGGTCTCGATGATGTGCTCGAAGCCGATCCGCTTCTTGTAGCCTTTGGCGTCTTCGATCTGGGTGACCAGCATGTCGACGGCGTAAACATCGGCTGCGGTGCCCACCTTGGGGACCATGATCAGGTCAAGGCGTTCGCCTGCCTGTTCAACCACATCGACCACATCGCGGTACATGTAGTGGGTGTCGAGGCCGTTGATTCGCACCGACATGGATTTGTTGCCCCAATCGATCTCGTTCAGGGCCTTGATGATGTTCTTGCGGGCCTGGTCTTTCTCGTCCGGGGCAACCGCGTCTTCGAGATCCAGGAAGATCACGTCGACATCGGATTTCGCTGCTTTTTCAAACATTTGGGGCTGAGAGCCGGGGATTGCCAGCTCGCTGCGGTTCAGGCGGCCAGGGGCCTGTTCGACGGTATGAAACGACATGGGTGCGCTCCTCATTCGCAATGGGGTTTCGTCCTCTCCTCCTTAGGCATTCCTCATGAGGGTGTTTCCTGTCAAGAAAAAAGTTTTCATTTAAATACATTCGCGCGGGAGCGTGCCCGCGCGTCGCGCGCTCGCGTGCGTACGCGTGTGCGTACACGCGTGCGAGGCGCTGCGCCCCGCACCAGGGTCATTCCTCCAGGCTGAAATCGCCTTTGGCGGCGCGGTTGGCGTAGTAGAACGCAATCGCCTGGGCGCGGTTTTTGACCGAGAGTTTTTCGTAGAGGTTCGACAAGTGGAATTTCACCGTGTTGGTCGAAATCCCCAGCTCCTTGCTGAGCTCCTTGTTGGTGAGCCCCTTGGACAGCGCCTCGAGCATGGTGCGCTCGCGGCGCGACAGCTGCTCGATCGGATCGGTCTGGAGGCCCCGGACGTCGAGGAAGGGAAACACCATCTTGCCCGCGGCCACCGCCAGGCAGGTGTCCAGCAGCCCGTCGACAGCGCTGGAACGGGGTGCAAAGCCGGCGGCGCCTGCGCTCATCGCCTTGCGCGGCACGTCGCCGCTGTCGTCGGCATAGACCACCAGCCGCGGCGCGTTGGCCTGATCGCGCAGCACCTCGATCAGCTTGGCGCCGCCAAGCGCGGGCAGGTTCCAGTCGATGATCCCGACCTGGACCGGCACCCGCATAACCGTTCCGAGGAAGCCTTCGGCGGTGGCGGAGGTGGCGACCAGCGAGAATCGCGGGTCCTTTTCGAAGATCTCGGACATGGCCGACAGCACCAGCGGATTTGCGTCAGCAAGCATGACCGATATCGGGGAAACTTTGTCGCTTATAGGAGCCATTTGGTGCCCTTTTGTTAAAAACTACCCAAACGGGTGGGGTCATTTTCGGTATACAACGGTATTTTTACCAGTTCGGGTAGGTTTTTTGCCACCCGTTTAGATACCCAAAAGCAGGATATAGGAATGTTGCGGGTTTTGTCGACCTGGGTTTTCCTAGCGTTAACAGATGTTGACCGACAGGAAACAAACCTTCCCACAGCGAAGAAGGCCCGTGACCTCCGGCGCATCGGCAAACGAACACCAACAGAGGTTTGACCCGATGACAGAACCCACGATCTTCCCCGGCCTGGAAATCCCGGAGACCCTGGCCGCCGGCCCTGGCCCGGGCAATACCGACCCCCGCGTGCTGCAGGCCTTTGCCAACACCGGCCTGGCCGACCACATGCAGGCGGATGTGCTGCGCGGCATGATCGAGTGCAAGCAGATGCTGCGCGACCTGTGGGGCACCGCCAACACCTACACCTACGGCGTCGGCGGCACCGGCTTCTCGGGCCTGGACTGCATGCTGAACGCGATCCTGCCGGGTGACACCGTGGTTGCCTTCCAGAATGGCACCTTCTCCGGCATCGACGCAATGACCATCCGGATGAAGGCCGCCACCCGCGAGGAGCTGGCTGCCAATCCGATGAACCCGCAGCCGGCCTCCGTCACCGTGGTCGACGTGCCGCACGGAGAGTCGGTTTCCGGCAAGCTGGTGGAGCAGGTGCTGGGTGAGAAGAAGCCCAAGTGGGCGTTCATGGCGCATTGGGAAACCGGCTCGGGCCGCATCAACGACCTCAAGGGTTTCTCGGACGCTTGCGTCAAGCACGGCGTGATGGGCCTGATCGACGCGGTGTCCTCGCTGGGCATCGAAGACTTCTCGATCGACGACTACCCGGGTGTTGCCGGCTGGGCGTCCTGCCCGCAAAAAGGCGTGCTTTGCCTGCCGCTGACCTATGCGCCGGTCTCGTTCACCGACCGGTACATCCAGACCGTGCGTGAGAACGGCTGCCATTCCTATGTCCACAACCCGATCCTGGAGGCCCGCCACTGGGGCATCGTGGACGGGCAGGACGTTGCCGCCGGCACCTACCACCGCACGCACTCAGGCTATGCGGTTGCCGCTTTCCACGAGGCGCTGCGCATCACCCTGCAGCATGGCCGTGCCCAGAAGGCCCGCGATTATGCCTTCCACGAGAAGGTGCTGCGCGACGCCGTGACCGCCATGGGCTGCGACGTGACCAGCAACATGACCAGCCTGGTGGTCCTGAACCTGCCCGGCGATCTGGCGGGGCGCGAAAAGGAGCTGGTGGGCAACTGCCGCGCCGTGGGCTTTGGCATCTGGCCGACCCTGTCGGAGCCGGTCCAGGTCCGCATCGGCATCCTGAACCAGATCACTCCGGCCGCGATCACCGATATCGTCAACCGTTTCGGCACGGCGATGAACGACATGGGCGCCCAGGTGAACATGGAAGAGATCAACGCGCTGCTCGACCGCCACTACAACGCCGCGGTTGCAGCCGAATAAGCCCGCTCCATAGGGAGGAAACCAATGGACATTCATGAATATCAGGCCAAGGAAGTTCTCAGCAACTTCGGCGTGACCGTCCCGCCGGGCGC
The DNA here is from genome assembly GCF_020514995.1 of Leisingera sp. McT4-56. Classification (NCBI taxonomy): domain Bacteria; kingdom Pseudomonadati; phylum Pseudomonadota; class Alphaproteobacteria; order Rhodobacterales; family Roseobacteraceae; genus Leisingera; species Leisingera sp. McT4-56. The sequence continues at coordinate 8,938 of NZ_JAJALF010000042.1, forward strand.
GCTGGCCTACAGCCCCGAGCAGGCAGCCTACCGCGCGCGGGAACTGGGCGGCGACAAATGGATCGTCAAGGCCCAGGTTCACGCCGGCGGCCGCGGCAAGGCGGGCGGTGTCAAGCTGTGCAATTCGGAAGCCGAGATCTATGAGGCGACCGAGAACCTGTTCGGCAAGAAACTGGTGACGCACCAGACCGGCCCCGAGGGCAAAGGCATCTACCGTGTCTATGTCGAGGGCGCGGTGCCGATCGCCCGCGAGATCTACCTGGGCTTCGTGCTGGACCGGTCCAGCCAGCGGGTGATGATCGTTGCCTCGTCCGAGGGCGGTATGGAGATTGAGGAGATCTCTGCCGAGCGGCCCGAGTCGATCGTGCGTTCGACCGTTGAGCCGGCTGTCGGCCTGCAGGACTTCCAGGCGCGCGAGATCGCGTTCCAGCTGGGCATCGAACCGGCGCTGACGCAGCAGATGGTGCGCACGCTGAAGGGCTGCTACCAGGCGTTTTCCGAACTGGACGCCACCATGGTTGAGATCAACCCGCTGGTGGTCACTTCGGACAACCGGGTCATCGCGCTGGACGCCAAGATGACCTTTGACGACAATGCCCTGTTCCGCCACCCGCAGATCGCCGAGCTGCGCGACAAATCCCAGGAAGACCCGCGCGAAGCCCGCGCCGCCGACCGCGGCCTGTCCTATGTCGGCCTGGAAGGCAACATCGGCTGCATCGTGAACGGCGCAGGCCTGGCGATGGCGACCATGGACACCATCAAGCTGGCCGGCGGCGAGCCTGCCAACTTCCTGGACATCGGCGGCGGCGCAACCCCGGAACGGGTCGCCAAGGCGTTCCGCCTGGTGATGTCCGACAGCAATGTGCAGGCGGTCCTGGTCAACATCTTCGCCGGCATCAACCGCTGCGACTGGGTTGCCGAAGGCGTGGTGCAGGCGCTGAAGGAGGTGCAGGTCGACGTGCCCGTGGTGGTCCGCCTTGCCGGCACCAACGTGGAGGAAGGCCAGAAGATCCTGGCGCAAAGCGGCCTGCCGCTGATCCGCGCAACCTCGCTGATGGAAGCCGCTGAGCGGGCCGTCGGCGCCTGGAAAAACGACCTTGATCAAAACACCCGTGTGAGGGCCGTCAAATGAGCATCCTTCTTGATCGCGAAAGCCGTGTCATCGTCCAGGGCATCACCGGCAAGATCGCCCGGTTCCACACCAAGGACATGATCGAATACGGAACCAACGTCGTGGGCGGCGTGGTGCCGGGCAAGGGCGGCGAAACCGTCGAGGGCGTGCCGGTCTTCAACACCGTTAAAGAAGCGGTTGAGGCCACCGGCGCCAATGCCTCGCTGGTGTTCGTGCCGCCGCCGTTTGCTGCCGACTCCATCATGGAAGCGGCGGATGCGGGCATCAACTACTGCGTCTGCATCACCGACGGCATCCCGGCCCAGGACATGATCCGGGTGAAGCGCTACATGTACCGCTACCCCAAGGACAAGCGGATGATCCTAACCGGCCCCAACTGCGCGGGCACCATCTCGCCGGGCAAGGCGCTGCTGGGCATCATGCCGGGCCACATCTACCTGCCGGGCACCGTGGGCATCATCGGCCGGTCCGGCACCCTGGGGTATGAGGCCGCGGCGCAGCTGAAAGAGCTGGGCCTGGGGGTTTCCACCTCGGTCGGCATCGGCGGCGACCCGATCAACGGCTCCTCCTTCAAGGACATCCTGGAGTGGTTCGAGAAGGATCCGGAGACCGAGGTCATCGCGATGATCGGTGAAATCGGCGGCCCGCAGGAAGCGGAAGCGGCGGATTACATCAAGAACCACGTGACCAAGCCGGTTGTGGCCTATGTCGCGGGCCTGACCGCACCCAAGGGCCGCACCATGGGCCACGCGGGCGCGATCATCTCGGCCTTCGGTGAATCCGCTTCCGAGAAGGTGGAGATCCTGTCGGCCGCGGGCGTGACCGTTGCCGAGAACCCCGCCGTGATCGGCGAAACCATCGCAAGCGTGATGAAAAAGAACGCCGCCTGATCCGGCAACGGAACAGGCGCAACGCTCCACCCTTGGCCCGGGGCAATGGCGGGGGTGGAGCGCATTAATAAAGCAAAAGCACAAGCACGTCAGGGAGATGACATCATGGCAAAGCCCAAGGTTCTGGTGACCCGCCGCTGGCCCGCCGCAGTGGAGGCGCAGCTTTCCGAGGCCTTCGATGCTGTGCTGAACACAAGTGACAAGCCGCTGAGCGAAGAGGACCTGCGCAATGCGCTGAAATCCTATGACGCAGTGCTGCCGACGGTTACTGACAAGATCTCGGCCAAGGCGTTCGACGTTGCCAAGCCGCAGGCCCGGATCCTTGCCAACTACGGTGTCGGCTACTCCCACATTGATATGCATGGTGCAGCGGGCCACGGCATGACCGTGACCAACACCCCGGATGTGCTGAGCGAATGCACCGCTGACATCGCCATGACGCTGCTGCTGATGGTGGCCCGCCGTGCCGGTGAGGGAGAGCGCGAGCTGCGTGCCGGCGAATGGACCGGCTGGCGCCCGACCCATCTGGTCGGCACCAAGGTTTCCGGCAAGACGCTGGGAATCGTCGGCTTTGGCCGCATCGGCCAGGAGATGGCCCGCCGCGCCCACCACGGGTTCGGCATGAAGATCGTGGTGCAGAACCGCTCCCGCGTGTCGCCGGACGTCCTGGCCCGCTACAACGCCATCCAGGCGGACAGCCTGGAAGAGCTGATGCCGCAGTGCGACTTTGTCTCGCTGCACTGCCCGGGCGGGCCTGCCAACCGGCATCTGATCAATACCCGGATGCTGAACCTGATGAAGCCGGATGCATTCCTTATTAATACCGCCCGCGGCGAGGTGATCGACGAGCTGGCCCTGTCCCGTGCCCTGTGGTTCGAAACCATCGGCGGCGCCGGGCTGGATGTGTTCGACGGCGAGCCGCGCATCAACCCCGACCTGATGGATTGCGACAACCTGGTGATGCTGCCGCACCTGGGCAGTGCCACCCGGGAGGCGCGCGAGGCGATGGGCTTCCGCGTGCTGGATAACCTGACCGATTTCTTTGCAGGGCGCGAGCCGCGCGACCGGGTGATGTGATGGGCGATCCTGCCGAAACAACCCATGCCGACTATGAAGACTCCGGCTATGCCGCCGGCCTGCGGTCCGAGCTGCATGCCCTGTGGCTGGATGTACTGCGCCAGCGGGCGCCGGAGGTTGCCGCAAAGGCTGTCGCTGAGACAGCTTGGGACCTGTCGGACGGGCAGCCTGCGACCGCCTATATGCAGGCCTTCAACATCTGGTTTCAGCTGCTGAAGATTGTCGAGGAAAACGCCGCCATGCGCGACCGCCGCATGGCGGAAACGCAGGACGGCCCGGAAGTGGTCGAAGGCAGCTTTGCCCGCGCGCTGGATCTGGCCGGGGAACTGGCCACGCCGGAGCGGCTGCAGGAGGTCGCCAGCCAGTTTTCCATCGGCCCGACCCTGACCGCGCATCCGACCGAAGCCAAGCGGGTCACCATCCTGGAAATCCACCGCCGCATCTACCGCGGGCTGGTGTCGCTGGAGGCCAAGCGCTGGACCCCGCGCGAGCGCGCTGATCTACTGGCGGACTTGCGCTCGGAGATTGACCTGTTGTGGATGACGGGCGAGCTGCGCCGCGACCGGCCCAGCCTGCAGGATGAAATCCAATGGGGGTTGCAGTTCTTCCGCGACAGCCTGTACGAGGCGGTGCCGCAGCTGTTTGAGCGCTACATCGCAGCAGCCGGGCCGCGGCTGGGCGAAAGCGCTGATGCGCCCTGCCTCAAGTTCCATTCCTGGATCGGCGGCGACCGCGACGGCAACCCGAATGTGACGGTGGAGGCCACGGCGGCAGCGCTGACCGCGAACCGCGCGGCAATTCTGAAACGCTATCAGAAGACGCTGACCACCGCGGCGGAGCGGATCTCGATTTCGGCGGCGGTGTTTGCCTTGCCGGACAGCGCCTCTGCCCGGCTGGCAAAGGTCATTGCCGCGGCGCCCGGTGCCGCCGCGCTGTCTGCCCGCAATCCGGGTGAAGTCTTCCGCCAGGCGCTGACCGCGATCCTGGCGCGGATCAAGGCCACCGCGGCAGAGGAAACCGGCGCCTATAAACATCTGGGTGATTTTGTTGCCGACCTGACAGAAGTGGAAGAGGCGCTTGAGGAAATCGGCGCGCACCGCCTGGCGGCCCGCTATGTGCGGCCGATCCGCTGGCAGGCCGATGTCTTTGGCTTCCGCACGGTGACGCTGGATATCCGCCAGAACTCCACCGTGACCACGGAAACGCTGACCGAAATCTGGGCGCGGTCCGGCGAAGTGCCGGACTTCGGCAGCCCTGACTGGTCCGCGCGCCTGCGCAAGGAGCTGGGCAGCGCATCGCTTCCCTATATGACGCCGGATGAGCTGAGCCCGCAAAGCGGCGAACTGCTGAAGCTGCTGCGGCTGATGCGCGATGCCGGTGCAGGAGAAGATCCGCAGGCGATGGGGCCGTTCATCCTGTCGATGACCCGTTCCACCGATGACCTGCTGGGGGTCTACTTGCTGGCGCGCTATGCCGGCTTCGGGGCTGAGAAGGCCGCGCTCAAGGTGGTGCCGCTGTTTGAAACCATCGGCGACCTGCGTGCGGCCCCCGGTATCCTTGACGGGTTGCTGGACGTGCCTTTTGCCCGCCGCTCTCTGAAATCCGGCGACAACCGGATCGAGGTGATGCTGGGCTATTCCGACAGCAACAAGGACGGCGGCTTCCTCTGCTCCACCTGGGAGCTGGAAAAGGCGCAGCGCCTGATCACCCGCACCCTGAAGGCGCACCGGATGAAGCCGGTGTTCTTCCACGGACGCGGCGGCTCGGTCTCCCGCGGCGGGGCACCTGCGGAGCGCGCCATTGCCGCGCAGCCCGCAGGCACCATCGCGGGCCGGATGCGGATCACCGAACAGGGCGAGGTCGTCAGTTCGAAATACGCCAACCGCGGCACCGCCCTGCATCAGTTGGAGCTGATGGCGTCCTCGGTGCTGCGCCACTCGCTGCAAGAAGACACGCCGCCTGTAAATCCGGAATTCGATGACGCGTTCGAAGCGCTCGCGGGGATGTCACAGGCGGCCTATTCCAACCTGCTAAACGCACAGGGTTTCCTGGATTATTTCCAGCAGGCCAGCCCGGTGGAAGAACTGGCCATGCTCAAGATCGGTTCACGCCCGGCCCGGCGTTTCGGGGCTGGGTCATTGGATGACCTGCGCGCGATCCCCTGGGTCTTTGCCTGGTCGCAGAACCGCCACATGATCACCGGCTGGTACGGATTCGGCTCGGCGGTTGCCAGCTTCCGCAAGTTCCGCGGCGCGCGCGGCGATGCGGTGCTGCAGGACATGTTCGCGGGTTCGCCGCTGTTCCGCCTGGTGGTGGACGAGGTCGAAAAGACCCTGCTGCAAAGCGACATGGAGATCGCCGCCGACTACGCAACGCTGGTGCAGGACGCTGAAATCCGGGAGCGCATCTTTGGCTCCATCCGCAAGGAGTATCAGCTTGCCTGCGAGGCAATCCTGTTCCTGACCGGAGACAGCAGCCTGGCGGTGCGCTTTCCGCGGCTGCGCGCCCGCTTCATCCGTGTGGAAAACATGCTGCGTGAAATTCACGAGACGCAGGTGCGGCTCCTGCGGGAAAATCGCGCCGAAAAGCCTTCAACAGTGCCGGTCCCGCTGATGCAGTCGATGAACTGCGTTGCTGCTGGGCTTGGCTGGACAGGATAGACAGGAGCCCCGAATGTCCAAAGACCTCTTTTTCACCCAAACCCTCGCCGAGCGCGATCCTGAGCTTTATGCCTCGATCACCGCGGAACTGGGCCGCCAGCGCGACGAGATCGAGCTGATCGCCTC
>NZ_JAJALF010000043.1:0-12164 GCF_020514995.1 Leisingera sp. McT4-56
CCTGCAGCACGATGCCGCTGGCGGTTTCCCCAGCCGCCAGCTGCGCCGGGCTGTAGAGGCGGTCAAACGCCGACAGGTCCAGCAGGTCGGCGCCGGCAACGACATCTTTGTGATCACCCCGGACGCGGCGGCGGTGACGGTGGCGGACTTCACCCCCGGCGCCGACCTGCTGGACCTGTCGGCGTTTGACCGCCTCTACAGCCCGGCGCAGCTGGCGGCTGGGGAAACCGCCAGCGGCATCGTGCTGCAGGCCGGGGACACCCTGATCACCGTGAACAGCGCCGGCGGCACCCCGCTGACGCTGGAAGATGTGTTCGGCCCGGCCCTGCGCTTTGCCGCGCCGGACCGGCAGGACCTGGGGGTGAGCCTGCCGGGCGGCAGCTTCTGGGGCGGCAGCGGCGCCGACCAATTGTCGGGCAGCGGCGGCGCCGACGCGCTTTACGGGCTGGGCGGCAGCGACCGGCTGGCGGGCGGCGCCGGGCGGGACACGCTCAGCGGCGGCACCGGCGATGACCTGCTGGAGGGCCAGGGCGGGCGCGACCGGCTGGAGGGCGGCAGCGGCAGCGACCAGCTGGCAGGCGGCCGCGGCGGCGACTGGCTGCGGGGCCAGGGCGGCCGCGACACCTTGCTGGGCGGCGGCGGCGGCGACTGGCTGGCGGGCGGCGCGGCGGCGGACCAGCTGCGCGGCCAGGGCGGGGCGGACAGGCTGCTGGGCGGCGGCGGCAGCGACCGGCTGTGGGGCGGAGCGGGCGCGGACAGCCTGCTGGGGCAGGGCGGGCGCGACCGGATTTGGGGCGGCACCGATGACGACCTGCTGAATGGCGGCCGCGGCGATGACCTGCTGGCGGGCGGCGCGGGCGCCGATGAGTTTGTCTTTGCCGCCGGCCACGGCCGCGACACCATTGCGGATTTCACCCCGGGCAGCGACCTGATCAATCTGGGCGGCACCGCCGCTGCCGGGTTCCAGGACCTGGAGATCCGCGGCCAGGACGGCGGCACGCTGATCGCCACCGGATCGGGGCAGATTTTCCTGCAGGACCTGCTGCCGGAGCAGCTGGCGGCGGATGACTTCCTGTTCTGAGCCGCAGGCGTCCCGCCATCCGGCAGGCGGGTTCGGCCGGATGTGGTCCCGGACCACATCCCCGCAGGGCACCCGGCTAGTGGACAGGCTCCCGTTAGAGCTTCTCACCGCCCTTGGTGAGCGGCGGGGGCTCCGCAGAACCTCCGCAGCCCTCATCGCGGGCGCGCCGCGAAGGAGAGGTCACGATCAGCCTGGTGCCGGATGTGCGTGACATGCTGTTGGCGGAATCCGCACGTGCCCGGGGGGATCCGTCCGCCTGGAAGGCCAATCTTCTGACCGCGCGGCTGTGTGCTTCGCTGCAGCTATGGCGAAGGACCGTACCCGGATTGCCATCATCGTTCATTTTAGGCCGGGAAATACAAACGCCAGTGAGGCTACAGGCGCGGTGCTGGCGTTGGCCGGATAGGAATTCGGCGGCCGCTGCGACTGCGTTTTCACCGTTCGCGTCATGGGCATCTTCGCTCAGCTCTAAGGTCAAAAGCCTCATTGGTCTCGATTTAATTTTGCATAATCCTCATTACGAGTGGCTTTGCCGGGTTGCTGATGTCAGGCTCATCTTGTTTCGAAGAGGCGTAAGGATTATACTCCTGTAATATACGTATTTTCCGAGAGGTTTCGATGGGACGTGTTAAGGTCAATCTCACGCTGGACGCAGATGTGGCGGAAACGGCCCGGTCGCTGGGTTTGAATATGTCGCGCCTTGCAGAGGCGGCGATTGCCGAGGCCGCCAAGGTTGAACGGAACCGGCGCTGGCGTGAGGAGAACAGTGCGGCGATCAGCGCCTATGCCGATGAGGTTGCGAAAGACGGTTTGCCGCTCGCCCGGTACAGAAGTTTCTGAGGTGCGGCTCCAATGGCGCAGTTCGATCTTTATCGCCTGAACGGCGGGCAACTTGTCGTGGACTTGCAAACCGATCTGATCGGGATCGACGCGTCGCGCATCGTGGCGCCTTTGCGTGAAGCGGGCCGGTACGCGGCCTTCCCGGGGCTGACGCCATCTGTCGAGGCCGAAGCGGCAACGTGGATTGTCCGGGTTCAGGAACTGGCCGCGGTTGCAGGGACGGAGTTGGGTGAGCCCATCGGATCGCTTGAAGAGCACCGTGACGCGCTGAAGCGCGCCCTGGATATCTTGATTGACGGGGTTTGAGCGAGAGGTCTCTCCTTTCTCGCGATCTCTCTCGTCTCCGTCGTTCTCTGTCATGCTGAACATCGAAGATATGCCCCGGATCAAAGGCTTCCGGTTTCCAAGGAGTGTGATTGGTTACGCCGTTTGGGCCAATTATCGGTTCGCTCTGAGCCTGCGCGACGTCGAAGATCTGTTGGCGGAACGCGGTGTCACGGTTTCGTACGAGACGATCCGTGACTAGGTGAACCGGTTCGGGCATCAATTTGCCGCAAAGATCCGCCGGGACCGTTCAGCGCCGGCGGACAAATGGCATCTCGATGAAGTCGTGATCCGGATCAAGGGGCGGAGCCACTGGCTTTGGCGGGCCGCCGACGCCAAGGGCGATGTGCTCGATGTCCTGATCCAATCGCGACGCAACAAGGCCGCAGCCCTCCGTTTTTTGCGGAAACTCATGAAAAGGTGGGGCCAGCCCCGTGTCCTGGTGACGGACAAACTGCGATCCTAGGGTGCAGCCAAGGCACAGACCGCACCCGGAATCGAGCATCGTCAGCACAAGGGCTTGAACAACCGAAGCGAGGCCTCCCACCGGCATACCCGAAGACGCGAGAAGATCATGGGCCGGTTCAAATCCCCGCGCCAGGCGCAGCGGTTCTTATCTGCGCACGATCAGGCCGTGAGTCTGTTCCACCCAAAGCGCCACCGCCTGTCCGCAGAATCTTACCGCCACGCAAGGTCCGACGCGTTTTCGCTGTGGACCGGCTGTTCCGCCGAATTGACCGCTTGACCTTCGCCATCACCGATGAACTCAGCCTGACATCAGCAACCTGACAAAGCCCGTTCCCGTTTTCCTAAACATAACGGCGGACTACTTCAGTGGGGAGGATCACGAGGGAGGATACATTGAACAGTCAGGTTCGGGGGGGGAAAAGAGCGCCTACTTTCTTGGGGGTCGGCCCCCCTAAATGCGCAACAACATGGCTCGATTCTGTCTTGAGAAAGCACCCCGATGTTTTTTTGCCGAAGGATCAAAAAGAAGTCTTCTTTTTTGACAAGTTCTATGACCGAGGCGAGCAATGGTACGAAGATTTGTTCACCGGCACAGAACAGTATCATGCCGCCGGGGAAATCAGTACTTCCTACATCCTCAAGAGCGAAACGTTACAGCGCATTCATAGCTATAACCCCGACTTGAAGATCATCATAATTTTCCGGAATCCGGTTGACCGAATGATCTCAAACTACCGCATGTTTGTCGAAAACGGTCGAACGGTTTTGCCTTTCGAAGAAGCAATCTACGATCAAGAGGTCATTCTTGAGTACAGCCGTTACGCGCAGTTGTTGTCGCAAGTTCTTGAGTACTTCCCGCCAGATCAGGTGCTGGTCGGAATATACGAAGAGATATTTGAATCCCCTGAACATATGAAAGAGTTCTTACAGTCCCTGCTCGGTTTTATGGGTGTCGATTCAACCAATTATGATACGTATATTGAAACAAAACGGGTCCGCACAACACAGGGTGCGCCACGCTCGCTTTGGCTGGTGAAGAAGGCGAAATACGTGCGTAGCCGCTTAAACCGCATGGACATGGAATGGCTAGTGCGCATTCTTAGAAAAGTCGGAATCAAACGCGAACTATTCCTAAAACAAGCCCCTCCTCCGGCAATACCTACCGAGTTCCGTGCAAAACTGTTGGTCGATTTCGAAGCTGATATTCGTGCGGTCGAAACGTTCCTATCCCGACCTGTGCCGAGGTGGAGATAATTTCCAAGGGCTTTGTCAATTCAGAGGTGCCGCTGCCGCCGCAAACCGCAGCCTGCCGCAGCAGCGGCTAGTCCAGCGGCAGGCCGCCGATGCTGATCTTGCGGGCATAGAAGCCTTCCGCCAGATGCTCCGGAGCGTTGCATTCCAGCCCGCGCAGCCGCATCAGCCCCCGGAACGTCAGGTCGTCGAACCAGTGCTTGTCCGCCTGGGACGCAAAACAGGATGTCAAAACCGCGATCTTGCGGTCGGTGTCAGCGGCGGAGGCCGGCACGAAGACATTCGGGGAGCCGAGGCCGCCATCCCACTTGGGGATCTCGTATTCCAGGATGGTGTGATTGCGGAACGTGTTCCACGTCGCCTGCGAAACGGCCCGGTGGTCCTGGTGCAGGTCCTGGCCGTAATGCGTCAGGATCAGGTCCGGATCGAGCGGCTTCAGCGCCTCGAAATAGCTCTTGAGACTGCTCATCTGGGCCGGGAAATGGCCGTCCCGGAATTCCCCGAGGCGGATGTCGGAGCCGCCTGCCCCCTGCAGGAACCGGCGGGCGCTTTCTGCAGCCTCGCCGCCGCGCACCCCCGCGGCCGAACACACCACCCAGACCACCCGGGCGTCCGGGTTCTCGCGCACCAGCCGGAGCAGGGTTGCACCGGCGCCGATCTCGATGTCGTCGCTGTGCGCACCGAGGCAGAGAATGGTCCGGAGACTGCCGAAGCGGAGGCCCTGCATGGCTAGTCCGTTCGCCAGACGCGCCAGGGGGTATCCCCGGCCGCGACCCGGTCGTCGAGCGCCTGCTTTTCCTTGAAGGTGTCCATGCAGGTCCAGAACCCCTGGTGCTGGTGGGCAAAGAGCCGCTGTTCCCGGACCAGGCGGTCGAAGCCTTCGATGACCAGCTCTTCGCCTTCGTGGAGCTTGTCGAAGATCTCCGGGCGCAGCACGAAGTAGCCGCCGTTCATCCACATGCCGGACTCCTTCACGTCCGAAATACGCGAGATCAGCCCCTCGCTGCCGAAGGACACGAGGTGGAACGAATAGGGCGGCTTCACGCAGCAGAACCCGGCCACGGCGCTGGTGCCGGAGAATTCGGATATCATGGCGTTCAGGTCCATGTCCGTCAGCGTGTCGGCGTAATTGGCAAGGAACATCTCCTCGCCTTCGAGATGCTCGCGCACTTTCAGAAGGCGGCCGCCGATATTGGTGCTTTGGCCGGTGTCCACGAAGGTGATGCGCCAGTCGCTGATGTCGTTGCCGAGCACCTGGATCTTGGCGCCGCCCTGCTCGAGAATGAAATCATTGGTCAGGCATTCGTCGTAGTCGAGGAAGAACCGCTTGATCGTCTCGCCCTTGTAGCCGAGGCACAGGATGAATTCCGTGTGGCCGAAAGCAGCGTAGTAGCGCATGATGTGCCACAGGATCGGGCGCCCGCCCACCGGCACAAGCGGCTTCGGGATTTGGTCGGAATAGTCGCGGAGCCGGGTTCCCTGGCCGCCGCAAAACAAGACTACCTTCATCTGCCGTCCTCCGTTTGTGGTCTCCCCGTGCGCAGTCCTCCCGGATCAGGCGCGTTTGGGGAGGCGTGCGTTCAGCGTCTCGACTTCCGGCACGAAGCGGACGATTTCGGCGCCCCAGTCCGCGGTGTAGGAGAGCTGCTGCGAGATCTCGCCGAAAAAGTTCCACGGCAGGACGACAATGACGTCCGGCCGTGTTTCCGCGATCTTTTCAGGCGCGAAGACCGGGATGCGCGAGCCGGGCAGGAACCGGCCCTGCTTGTAGGGGTTGCGATCGACGGTATAGGCGATCAGGTCGGTTTTGATGCCGCAGTAATTCAGGAAGGTGTTGCCCTTCCCGGGGGCGCCATAGGCCGCCACCTGCTTGCCGGCCCGGTTTGCCTCGATGAGGAACGCGAGCGCCGCGCGTTTGGTTTCGCGCACCTGTTCGGCGAAGGCGGCATAGGTTTCGATCCGGCCGAGCCCGGCCGCGGTCTCGCGCTCTTCGAAGGCGCGGAGCCGGGCGGTGGCCGGCCTGCCGCCGTCTTCGCTGCGGCATCCGAAAACCCGCAGGGAGCCGCCGTGCGTCGGCAGCTCCTCGACGTCGAACAGAGTGATCCCGTGGTGGGCAAAGATGCGCTTGGCCGCGGTCAGCGAGAAATAGCAGTAATGCTCATGGTAGACCTGATCGAACTGGTTGCCTTCCATGGTCGCCAGCAGATGCGGGAACTCGATGGTCATCACCGCGCCGGGGCGCATCATGATCTTCAGCCCGGCCACGAAATCGTTCAGGTCCGGCACCTGCGCCATGACATTCTTGCCGAGGATCAGATCGGCGCCGCGCCCCGCGCCGGCCAGCCGCCGTGCGGTCTCCGTCCCGAAGAACGCGACCTCGGTCGGCACCCCCTTTCCGGTGGCGGTCTGCGCGACATTGGCGGCGGGCTCGATGCCGTAGCAGGGCACGCCCATCTCCACGAAATGCTGCAGCAGGTAGCCGTCGTTGCTGCCGACCTCGACCACCTGGCTTTGGGCGCCCAGTCCGAACCGTGCCTGCATGTCGTGGCAGTACTGCCGCGCATGGGCGACCCAGCTGTCGGCAAATGACGAGAAATAGGCATACTCCGAGAAGATGTGCTCGGCCGGGACAAACTCGTCCACCTGGGCCAGGAAGCAGTTGTGGCAGACGAAGGCATGGAGCGGATAGAACGGCTCCATCTTGGCGTAATCCGCGGCTGCGACGTAGCTTTCGCACAGCGGCGACATGCCGAGGTCAACAAGGGAGTGGCGGACCTGTGTTCCGCAAAAACGGCAGGGAAATGAACCAATTGGAGCACTCATAAAATCACCATTCCGTACAAAATCACGCTTCAAAGAGTACAGGCCCCATACCCATCCGCGCAAGCGATTGTTCCACTTCGGACCTGTAGATCGGGTTCATCAGCACCACCGTGTCGGGGGGATCTGCCGCAAGATCTTCGGGCGACACGATCCGCTGCCCGGTGCCCGGCAGGAATTTCCCGCGCTTGAACGGGTTGATGTCGATCACCTGCCGGATCACGCTGCGGTCCTGCAGCATGTTCAGGAACCCGACGGCCTTGGCGCCGCCGCCCCAGATGGCCACTGACCGCCCCTCCTGCTGCCACTGCTGCAGGCGCTCCCGCCAGGTCTCGCGTTTCTGCTGCTGGCCCTGCGCGAAGCTGCGGACCTGCGCCCGCAGCTGTGCGAGGTTTTCCCCGGTGCCGGGGCTGCTGCCGGCGCCGGCCGGGTTGGCGCGGGCCTCGATCGACAGGAACTGCTGCTGGTAAGGCTCGTCGGTCCGCAGCACGTCGAACCCGCTTTCGGTGAAGGCGCGGGCCAGCGAGGCCGGGGCGAAATAGGAGCAATGCTCGTAGATGATGTCCCAGACCGACCCTTGCCGCACGATCAGGTCGATGTTCGGCACCTCGAAGTAGATGGCGGTGCGGGATGGGTCCGGGATCGAGCGGTGGATCATCCTGAGAAAGGCGATCGGATCGGGAATATGCTCGAACACGAAGCGCGAGGTCAGAAGGTCGGCCTGCAGCTTTGCGTGCTCTTCCGAGTAATAGCTGTTGCTCCAGACAACCCGCTCAAAGCCCGGGCCACTGGGCCGCTCGCCTTCGAAGGACGGGTCGAAACCGTAGCCCCGGTTCGCGCCGGCCGCGCAGAGCAGGGCCAGGAAATCGCCCTTGCCGCAGCCGATGTCGACAATGGTCTTGCCCTGGAGCGCATAGGTTTCGGTCAGCCGGGCGACCAGTGTTTCGGTATAGGCCTGGAAGGTGGGCGAGAAATGCAGGGAATTGTCGTAGCGCTGGTCATAGTCGAGGAGGCCCGGGTCGAAGCGGGTGTTCCAGACGAAGCCGCACTCCGGGCAGAAGGCCAGGGAGATGTCCCCCTTCCGGCAGGACCGCGCCGCCCCGGCTTCTTCCCACAGCAGGCCGATGAGCACCGGCTGGCTGCCGAGCTCGAAGAAGATGCTGCCGGTACCGGCGGCACAGACCGGGCAAGGCGGGACGCTGCTCATGCCGGCACCCTTTCGGACGGGCCGTCATTGGCAGTGCAGACCTCGGGGGCGAGGCCGCGCAGCGTCAGGGCGGCGGTAATTTCCTCCCGGTAGACCGGGTTCATGACAATCACCACGTCGGGCGCAAACCCGGGCAGATCATCGGGGCTGACGATCGGCATCGGGCAGCCCGGCATGTAGGCGCCTTGCCGGGCCGGGTTGATGTCGGCCACGCAGACAACGCTCCCGGGCAGCCCGATGGTGGTCAGGAAGCCGACGGCCTTGGACCCGGACCCCCAGAGGGCAATCCGCTTGCCCGCCTGCTGCCAGGCGGTGAAACGCGCCTTCCAGGCGGCGATCCGGCGGGTGGCCTCGGCCGTGAAATGCGCAATCAGCGCCGCCGTGTCCGCGGCGTCGTCCGCCTCCGGCGGCAGCGGGTCCGGGGCGGCCCCGGCCGGGGCCGCGTCGAGCACCAGGTACTGGTCCTGATAGACGCGGCGGACCTGCAGGACATTGAAGCCGGCCAGGGCAAAGGCCCGGGACAGGGAGCCGGCGGTGAAATAGGAGGCGTGCTCGTAATAGATGTCCCAGAACGCGCCCTCCGCTAGGATCCGCCGCAGGTCGGGCACTTCGAAGCCGAGCCGCACCGCGCGGCTCTTGCAGGCGCGGCGCACCAGGCGCAGGAACCCCGAGACATCGCCGACATGCTCGAGCGTGTGCCGGCAGACGATGAAATCCGCGTCGGCCGGAACGTGCTTGCTGGTGAAATACTCCGGGTGGATGCGGATGTTCTCCGCAGGCTCCAGCGCCCGGCCCGGGCGGCAGGCCGGATCGTAGCCTGTCCCCCGCGCGCCTGCGGCGGCACAGATGAGGCGCAGGAAATCGCCGCCCCCGCAGCCGATCTCGAGGATGCGGCGGCCGGCCAGGCCGTAGCGGCCGGCCCAGTCCTGCGCGAGGCGCCCGGCAAAGCCGGCAAAGGTCTGCGAATGGCTCTGCGAGTCCTCGTAGCCGTCGCCGTAGGTGACGAGGCCCGGATCGAATTCCGCATTGAAGGCGAGGCCGCAGGCCGGGCACCAGTGCAGCGCCATATTGCCGGAGGGGAAGGCGCCTGCGGTGTCCGCGTCGGGCAGCAGGACGGTGCTCTGGGCCGGAATGTTTTCCGCCCGGTACAGCGCGGCGGTCCGGTCCGCTTCCCCGCAGGACGGGCAGGCAGTGCCGCGGGTTTCTGCGCCCTTGTTTTTGCCGGCGGTTTCCATCGCTCAGTGCGCCTGCGGCCGGGGGCTGTTCCAGTAGAGGTCCTTGTTCAGGGCTGCCTGCGCAAGATGATCCTTCAGTGTCTTGAGCCGGATGAAGCGGCTGCCTTCGAAATCGGCCATCCTGAGACCGCTCTGGCGGTAGGATTTCAGCAGCTCTTCGATGCCGGCGGGCACGGTCCAGACCGGTTCGAAACCAGGAAGGCCGGTCTCGGCCCGCGAGAAGTCGACGCGGTAGCATCTGGTATCGGGGCCGCCGCCGGGCTCGTAGACGATCCGGCTGTCCGGCACGATCCGCGCCACATGCTCGGCAACATCCCGGACCTGGTAGTTCTCCGATGACCGGCCGATGTTGAAGGCGGTGTCATGAACGGTTCCGGCCGGCGCCTCCAGCGCCGCGAGCACCGCCCGGCAGATGTCCTCGACATGGACCAGGGGGCGCCACGGCGTGCCGTCGCTCTTGATCAGGACTTCGCCGCTCAGATGCGCGTAGCCGACCAGGCTGTTGACCATCAGGTCCGCACGCAGCTTGGGCGAGGCGCCATAGGCCGTTGCATTGCGCAGGTAGACGGGCGAGAAACCGGCGTCCGCGAGCTGCGACAGGGCCGCTTCGCTGCGGACCTTGGATTCGCCGTATGGCGTCACCGGGTTGAATTCCGCCTGTTCGTCCAGCACGTCATCAGGGCTTGCCGCCCCGTAGATCGAGCAGGAGGACGCGAACACGAACCTCGGCACGCCTGCCGCCTTGGCAGCACGCCCCAGAATCACCGTGGCATCGGCGTTGATGTCATAGGTGCAGGCCGGGTTGATATCCCCCATCGGGTCGTTGGACAGGCCCGCGAGATGAACAACCCCGTCCGCGCCGTCGAAATCGGCAGCCGTGACCGAGCGGATATCCTTGCGGATGACCCGGTCCGGGCGCGGCACGTCCGACAGCGCGCATTCTTCGAAGTAGAAGGTATCGAGGCCGGTTACCTGATGCCCGCGTTCCTTGAGAAAACCAACCAGCACGGCCCCGATATAGCCATCGTGGCCTGTAACAAAAACTCTCACGCTAAAAATCCCTAATACCCGTTTCCTTGCCAGACAGTTGCATTCTTTGCCTTTTGGGGCAGCGGGCGCCGGCCCCTCCCGGAAAAGCCGCCTGCCGCCCATGCAGTCCCGCAGCGCATCAGTCTCGTTAAAGGGATCGCGCGGCCAGGAGTGCCTTATAAAACTCTACTTAGCCTTGCCGCATCGCAGGTAAAGAAATTCCCTGGATTTCAGCAATGGCGGCCGCCGGGACCCGGCAGGCCGGTTCCCGGCGCGGTCCAAACCCCTGAAATGATGCGGTTTTGGCGGCGGCGGTGCGAAAATAACGGGGCTTGGCCCTAGATTTCAATCCACTTGGACACCGCCAGCGCCAGCCGCTCGAACATGCCGGAACCGGGGGCTGGCGCTGCGGATTTTCTAAGCCGGATGCCCTGGCTGCGCTCATCGTGCTTGATGATCCGGACATTGCCGGTGAACGCGTGGGAGTTTGAGGTGTCAATCACGTTGCCGCCGCTGATTTCGAAACTGACTGCGGTGCCAAGCCAGTTCCCGATCCGGCGCTCCAAGGCCTGCGGCGCGTCGCAAAAGTCATCGTAGCTGACTTCCAGATACTCCTCTTCCCGCATCTTGCGGGTCAATCTCCTGATTGCGAAGCGGTGATAAAGGACCCAAAGCACATAGAAGGGCGCAGCCAGGGAGGAGTACCATGGATTGCGCCTCTTGGCCCGTTTGAGGCGGGACGCCAGCAGGCCGGGCGCCCGGCGCTTGAGCACAATCACCCGGATATCGAGGTCCGAGTAGAGCCGGAGCGCTTCGAGCCGCCGGAGGTTTTTGGAGGCATCGACAACGGCACGGGCCCCGAAGGCTTGCGACAGGGACCGGATGAAGGTCGCTGTGCGCCCGGCATAATCCCTGAGGTCGCTTTCCCGGAAAACCGCGTGCAGCGGAACCCCGAGGGTGGTCAGCAGGCGCTTGCGGACCGGAAGGTCCCGGCTGTCCAGAAACCGCAGCTGCGATTGGTTTTCAAGCTGCAGCGACGGAGGCGCGGAATCCGGGCCGGCAGCGGTCTGCCGCTTCACCTCGCCCCAGAACGGGCATTCCGCAAGCGTCTTGCGGCAGTAGCACTGCCGGTCGTCGTGCCAGTCGTTTTCGAGAAAGTTGGCCTCCCCGAGATTCAGGAAACCCGGGCTGTTTCCCAGGGCAATGGAAAAAACCGTTGAGCCGGAATAGGGAAAGGACGTGATATAGATCAGTACCGGTCCCGCTTGTTTTTCCATTGTTCCAATTGCCCGCAAATGCCGTTTGGAGAAAGACCGTGAATGCAGAAATGCCGTGCCGGCAGGCACGCGCCGGTATTCTCTTATAAGATTTATGAGGCGGGCATCCTTCGTCAATCCGTTTGTTGAGGCCCCTGCTGCAGCCGGGGGCGGAAGGATTGGGGCCTGCCTCTCCGGCATCCCAGCCTTGCCAATCGGCCCCGCCAGCAGCCATGGGCGAACAGAGCCTGATACGGTTGAATAGAGCCGGATGCGGCCTGGGACTGACCCTTGGTCATCCGCGGAAATACACCAGCCGGACAGGCCGGACCGGCGGTTTCATGCCTGATCAGGGCCTGTGCCGGGTTTGGTGTTGTCCCGGAAACAGCTTTCGAACAGTCATGCCGGCATCGAGCAGGCACATTCAAAGTTTCACCGGGGCAATCGGGTCCGCGGTGCGAAGCTGCGCATGTGAACCCGCTGCGAAAGACGAAGGGATCAGGCAAAGCTCGGTTTCCCTGCCACGACTGAACACTCGCAAAACGGCTCCGAGCGGCCGTCCGCGAAAGGAACACCTATGACTGTTTACTATTCCTCCGACCTGGGCTGGGCAGCCGGTCAGAATGTTACGAGCCGGCTTGCGGACCTGGCCA
>NZ_JAJALF010000044.1:0-10067 GCF_020514995.1 Leisingera sp. McT4-56
TCCCAGCGCCAACATCCCAGCCGAAACATCCCAGCCTAGAACCGCTATCGACCTGCTGACGAGTGGTGACGGTGGAGACCCGATGGTGGCGTTGGCCGGTGGTGACAACAAACTCAAGTTCCGAAGGTTTCCTTCTCTTTGAGAAGAGGATATCTGTGACGCAATCACTTTCTTGTTGAAGCTATTTCGCTTTGTTCCCAAAGAGATGCAACGATTGCTGGAGAGCAGAATGCATATTAGAACGTCCGGTGTCGCGAAGATCCGCCATAAAACAACCGGAGTACTCTACGGCATTCCAGAAGATAGAATTGACTGGGAGAGCACTGGAGGCCTTGAGCGCGGCATGGGGCCAGAGACGCAGTGGGTTGGGACAGTTCATCATGATGAACTAGGAACTTTAGAGTGGCACCTTTGGGAGTATCCAATGGGTTCAGAAAGCCGCCGTTTTACTGAACTAAATGGCCATGAGCTAGAAGAAAACTACAGTATCAACCTGGAACATGACGAAGAAGAGCCCGAGATCACGTTCGGCTTTGACGCCGATGCGAATACCGGTTCGGCAGAATCTGCTGAAAGGATGAAGCAGTGGTTCTTTCGGAATTACGAAGACCCGGCGAACTCTCTCCCTTACATAACAGCAGAGGGCGGGTATCAGTGGGTTACAGGAGGGCCTTACACCTCCTTAGAAGCTCTTGAGAGTGAGTTTGGTCGGGAGTTTTCCTTTGATTTCATTGAAATGGTCGCCGACGACATCGAAGAGGAAACTGGCGTGCTCGACTGGGCTCCGATTCCAGGACCGGACTTTTATGACGATGGATCGGATGAAACCGTAACGGAAGAGACCGAAGAAGAAATACTAAGTCAACGGCTGCCACTCGTCGAGGAGCTAGTATCGAACTCAGATACTGGTGTTTTCAGCTTGCACCCGCAGGCTATTGCAAAGCCTGATCTTTATAGTGCCACATTGGGGCAAATAGCAGACGCAATTGAGGATGTTCTAGCCAAAGAGTCAAATGGTCTGAATGAAAACTCACTCGCTATACGTAGGCTGCAGAGAACTCTAGAGCGCTATGCCAACGATCCTCAGCGCGTAGAGATGGAGTTGACGACAGTTCATGCCAGCCTGACATCTCAAATAGCGTCAGGTGAGTTGCCCCCTTCTGATGAGAATGAGGCTTTGCTTTCCGCTTTGCGCACCGGAGCCTTGGGTATTCGAGCTGCCGATCCGCTGGTGGCGGAAAATCGAAAGATCTTGCAAGAGCAAGAAATGCGGGAGCTTTCATCAGAAGCAAGCGAAGCAATCGCCGAAGTTGCCCCAAGCTTGGACCTCATCACTGAAGGTGTTCTAAAAGAGCAATTACAGGAGGATATTCGGGCTCTCAGGCAAGAGATAGACTCAGGAGCCCCTCCCTTGCCCGGAGTAACTAGGTCTGACGCCATCATTCAGAAGCGCGACGAAGCAACACGTGTTTTTGGAAGAACAGCCCGGATCCTCATAGCATTGCGCAAGGCCCCAGAAATTGTTCACAAGCTGGAGCGAAACGCAGGTGTCAAAGCTGTCAGTCTGCTAGCCGGGCTGGCCTCTCTAGTTTCGCTTGGGTTACAATTGTTTATGTAGGGTCAATCTGGAGATCTGTATGCGTTAAGCATCAATGTTTCTCCCAACGCCCACGGCCAAAGGCTCCCGGTGACTGCATTCGTCCAGTGTCAGGATCGTAGACGCATAGACGGGTGTTTCTGGATTTGCTGCTCGAGCTATCTTTCCAAGTCACGTCCACCACGATGTGCCCATTCTTCTGCCAGCTATCGCTAGCCCGAGCTCTCAGTTGAGGGTTTCCGCTGTTGAACTCCCTATTGATCCAAGTAGCACATTGCGACCGCACTTGAATGGTTAGGTAAGCAAGATCCGTCTCTTCTCGTTTCATGGCTTCAAGGTAGACCCAAACACCAAAGCAGCCCACGACTAGAACCGCGAGCGCTCCCCACACCTTCCAACTAACTTTCTTCAGATCTGGCTTTGGATTAGCTCCCACACCATCAGCCGCAACTTTCAGTGACTTGCTTTCCCTCGCAGCTGCGCCTCTCACTCCGGACCGGTTTTTCTCATACAGCCAGCCGACCAACCCAATTAGGGTCAGGGTTGCGATAGATACGCCCGCAGCTTCGACCAGTAATGTCATTGGCTGCAGAACCACATACCAGAACCAAGCTACGCCCCCGATAGCCCCAGCCAAGAACAGTCCTCTAAAAGTGCTTTCCATGAGCTTCCTCGTTCAATGATGGATGAGCCGAAAACCTGCCCAGTTTCCCGCCTTTTAGCGCCGCGTAGTTTTGAAGCGCCCAGCAAATGAGACTCATAGTCTGTAGACTATAAGTCTACAAGACTGCTCTCTCCGAGCATGGCAATACGCAGGCTAGTCGGACGAAATCTGAAGCGTTTCAGGGAGGAAGCGGGGTTCTCGCAGGAGGCGCTGGCCTTTGAGTGTGGCCTGCACCGGACCTATGTCAGCGGTGTCGAGCGAGGCGTTCGGAATCCAACTATCGTGGTATTGGAAAAACTTGCGGAACCTCTTGGTGTCCCTGCTTGGAGACTTTTGGTTCCCGATGCGGAGCAACCCGGACAAGAATAACTAGTGGAAACCGTGAGACGAACCTAGCATCATCCACCCTATGCGCGAATGTTCGCATCAGCCAATCATACGTGGATTGCAAGCTCCAATCGAACTAGTCTCCTGCTCAGCCTATTCCAACGAGGACCAAAATGCAGGATGTAATCCCTCGCGCAACGCGTGAAGAAGCGATCCAATACCTTAACCAATATGTTGCTGCAAAAAAGACCGATTACGCGGTAATGATCGACGGTCCTTGGGGATCAGGAAAAACCAACTTCGTTATCGAGGCGTACCTTAAGCCCCGACGCGCCGCTGCGAAGGACAAGGGGTGCGACGAAACGGCGGATTACTGGTACGCTAGCCTTGCATCAGCAGTAAACCCAAATGACATCTACGAGCAGTTCTTCGTATCTCAGTATGGAGAAACAACCAAGTGGGGTGCAGAGATCGCATCCCGCCTCGCTGCGTACTACTCCAAGAAAACGGCAGGGACGAAGGAGGACGCCGAAAAGGTCAAGCGAGCGATGCTAAACCCTAGAGGTAAAGTTCTCGTCTTCGACGACCTCGAACGATCAGTCATGCCAGTGCTACAGGTACTTGCGCTCGCGCACTCCTTTGCTGCCGACGGGCATAAGGTCATCGTGATCGCTCACGATGACGAAATCGCCAAGGTAAAAGAGGATGAGCGGAACGAGTACCTTCGGCAAAAGGAAAAATTTGTAGGGAAGACTGTCCGAGTAGGATCAGAGCCCGAAGACCTGCTTCCAACATTAATCGATCGAATGTCATGCGCGTTAGCACAAGAAAGTGTCCGGCGGGCAAAAACAACGTTACTCGAAGTGTTCCATGCATCGGGTCGTCTGAACTTGCGCAGTTTTCGGCAGGGGATCGAGGATTTTGATTACCTCACTACCCACATTGAAAAAGAGTTGCACGGCAAAGAGGAAGCTGCTGACGCCTTGCTCCTGTTTCTTCTTGCTATCGAGATCGAGTACCGTGCAGGCAAGGATGGCCTTACTTTCGAAGATGTACGCAATCTTGGAAGGGAATGCTGGACGGCAATCCTGAGTAGGACCCCAAGCGAAACAGCGGCACGCCTGAAATCAACCTACCCTATGGTTCGATGGGAGGATCCGGTGGTCCACCCGGAACACATCGCAGTCTTGATGAAATCCGGAACCGTCTCGACTGCTGAAGTGGTAAAGCATGTTCGGTCGCACCCATTGATTGCGCCAAGAAATCACATCCCTGCTTGGCGGCGGCTATGGAACTGGTCCGCTTTGACGCGAAGCGATTATACTGCTGCGCGAGCCGAACTCATAAACCAACTGAGCAACCATACAATTTGCCACCCTGGTGAACTTCTTCACGTCATCGGCGTGGTGATTAGACTAAGAGAATTCGGCGACGATCTGCTCGACGGAGCGGAGCTTATTGATTTTTTCAAAGCCTACTTGCAACAAGTCGTCGACGCTCGAACACTAATTCCAGATATGACCACCTTCGGCTTAAGTTCTGGTTCATATCACGGCCTAATGTACTTGGCGAAGGACGAGTTAGAGTTCTGCACCATACGCGACAACGTCCGGGAAGCAGTCGAACAGGCCAGAGATGTCGAGATGCGTGATCTAGCACCAAGGCTAATGGCTGAAATTTCCGCGGACCAGATGAATGCACTTAAGATCTGCAACTATGGTGGAAAAGGCGAAGGTTTTCAGAACGTGCCTTTTCTTCATCATATTGACCCTGGAGAGTTCGCAAGTCTTCTTGTTGACGAGGGTGCGCCACGAGAAACTGTGATGAGTGCATTAATTAAACGGTACGAGATGGATAAGCACCAAAAGGTGCTGGCTGCAGAGCATGACTGGCTTGCCGATATGGAACATGCATTTGGAAAGATCGCAAAGGTGGAAGGTCCGCCCTATAGCCGACTGCTCGAGTTTCGCAAAGAATGGATGCGGTGCGAGTTCGACAAACATCTCGAACGAAAAAGCGACGGCGCCCAAGGTAGTGCATAGCTCACTCCATCGCTTATTCAACTACAGTCGAGTTGACTCAAGGCATGCAATACTAGCATGAAAAAAGTAAAGTGGATGCCCCGGCTAGCACGAAGCCAGCCGGGGTTTCTCTATGGTATCTTTCGGGTCAGCACGTATTCCGCCAGCCACCGCCAGTAGTCTTCAGCGCTAGCGAAGCCCTGAGACCGAGCTGCCAGATCTTCAGCCTTCCTACGAGAAAGACCGCCATCGTATTCAGCGATAGCGGCCCTCTCCTCGAACTCCTCGATGTTGGGAATGCTCATTCCAGCACCGGAAGCCGTATCTGGTCGATGATGGACCGCTTCTGCTCGTCACTGATGCCTGCCGAGTAGATGCCGTAGGTGATCCCGTTCTCCGATCGAGCAGTCTTATGACCCACCAGAGAAGCGGTGAAGTGCTCCGGCACGCCTGTCCGCTCGCATTGGGTGATGAACCACTTCCTTGTAGAGTGAAACACCAGCTTTGGACGCTCCAGCTTCAACCGCTTTCTGACATCCGCAAACAGCTTGGAAATGCGATCAACGGTCAAGTCAGGGAATAGCGGGCCGAACTTGGGCAGGTCCGTGAACAGTTCCTCCAGCACCGGGTGGACCGGAACCAACCGCTCCGCCGCATCCGTCTTGAGCAAGCGCAACTCATTTGGTCTGACCCACGCGAAGGTTCCAAGATTTCCTTTCACCACGAGGTCCTCCCGAAGCAAGCCAGCAGCTTCCCCAGAACGCATCCCCGTCAGCAAGCAAGTCAGCATCACCGGATACAGGTCGCGGTCACGATCCAACAGTAGCCGACGCACCTCCTCGTCGGTTGGCACGGCATAAGGCTGAGGGCGGATCTTCCGGTCAAACCGAACGGTTCTGAAGGGGTTGGCATCCAGGTCTCCCTCATAAACACACCAGTCGAGGAAGTGGTTCACCTGCGACCAGATACGCTTCTGAGTTCTGACCGAAATCCGAGCCGTTCCGTTGGCAGAGAAAGCGAGCAGAGCATCCAAGCCCAAGCCTCTCGTCGTCGCTGACTTGCCGATCAGCGGGGAAAGCTTGGCGATTGCTCCAAGGAACTCCCGGCCATCGTCCCGCCCCAGACTGCAGAGAGACCGCTCACCATACTTGCTAGCGAACAGCTCCACCGAATACCGCACCGACTTGTATCCGCCGTAGCGGAGCTGGTTGCTCCGTTTCTTCAGATAAAGCTCCGCACGGTCACCGGTTGGTATCTTCTCCTTCTCGATCAATGGATTGAAATCCGGACGATCTAGAACAGTACCCGAGGCTGCCAGAGACGTTCGCAGTCGGTCGAGAGCGGTCTCCGGCTTTACCGCCCATGCAGGAGTACCAGCAGCGCTCTCTGGTTGACTAAGTGCCTCCTCGGAACGGGACCGAACTTCAGCTACCAGGCTTTCATAGCGAGCATTCAACTCAGCAGTCCGGACCCGAGCAGTAGCGGCATCTCGCGTCTTCAGAGATTGTTTTAGTACTTTCTGACCGAGAGCCAGAGCTACGTCTTTCGGGAAATGGCGTCGATAGAGCCACGTGTGACCCTTCAAGTACGCATACTTGATCTGAGCAGACATGTGTCTCCTCCTTCTAATTTTGAGTTTAGGAAGAATGGGCCTTAGTCGCCCTCGTAGACCCTCAGGATCAGGTCGAAGTCCGGCTCGCCGTATTCGCCTTCCAGTGGTCCGTTCAGTGAGTAGCCGCCCACGCAGTCGTCGAAGACTTCGGTGATGCGGAACAGGTGCTCCGGCCAGTCTTCAGATGCGCGGATGACCACGATGTCGTCGACCTTCAGTTCGTCCATCAGTCGATCCTGGCGAACAGGACGATGATGATCTTGCCGATGACGATTTCGCCACTGCTGGACCGTCTGGCCTTTATCGGCTTGGTCGCCAGCAGGTACTTCGCAAGTATATGAGACAGCATGATGAACCTCCGTAGTTGCTATCGATTTAGATACGGAGGGACTCTCGGTTTTTGAGGCTCGGGTTGAGAGCAGCCCGAGGCATGAATCAATGATACTCTGGTTGCCGTTCAAGTGGAGTCTCAGAAGTCTCGCATCAGAGTTGATTTTCTCTTGAAACAATCAGATCTAAATTGCAAAAGAGAGCAGTGCGGGCGGAGCGCACAGCGCTAGTTCTCATAGCAAGGACTACCATTAGAGCACGGGCTTGCCCAGCTTAGCTACTTCTGGCGGAAGTCAGGAATCCAAACCTAGAAATCATTACGCCCGCACACATTTTGGGAGACAAGTTTGAGTTCAAAGCCCTCTGAAGCGCAGCCTGACCCGCTAGGTAACATTTGGATCACTAGCAGAACTAGGATGGTTTCGCATGCGCGCTACGAGTTCTACGATTTGCTGTCACACTTTGTGCTAACCGCATACTCCGTGATGCTTCTTGGTTTTTCAGTGTTTAATCCACACATGGCTAGCACAAATATTGGACCTTATACTTCAGAAGTGGCGATTGTTCTTTCTCTGTGCGTTTTGGCTGCCTCCTTGGTAGTATGGGGCCTTGGATTTGGTAAGATCGCAGCCAAGCACAGATCCTGCTATCTTGAACTGCACAAACTCTATGATGCCCAGATCGAGAACAGCGAGAAGCTGAGGCACTATCACGAAATTCTCGAGCGTTTCCCAAATCACTCTGGGTTTGACCAAGAGCGAATGCTGTTTCGAAAAATCGTTTTGACTGGAGGAGAAGTTCGCAACACTGAAGGGCGGGTGAGCTTTGGAAAACTGAGAACGCTGAAGTACTGCTGGTCAGTAGCGCTGCGCTGGATAGCATTCCTGCTTTTGCTCTTAGCACCGATCATTTTCATGGGGATACTCTATGTCTTTGGATGAGGCGTTGCAGCCCTTTGACCACTTCTTTTCGCCTTCCTATTTGGAACAAGTGTTCAAAGATCGCCTTCAGGAGGCAAAGTTTTCAGGCCTAGACGGGATCTCTGCGTCGGCGTTCGAAGCCAGCCTTGACTCGGAACTTGATATTATCAGCCGCAAAGTTCTGAACGGAACCTACCGTTTTACACGCTACAAAGAAAAGTTAATCCTAAAGTCTGCCCTAAAGACGCCTAGGCAGATTTCGGTTCCAACAATTAGAGATGCTCTGACCGTCAGAGCACTTTGCGACTACCTTACCCAAAAGTTCCCAGATCGAAGGATGAGACCCCCGCACGACTGCACTAAGCGGGTCTATCTGGCGACTCGGCGAGCGGCTGCCAGTGACTTTTTTCTGCGGATGGACGTTCAAAATTTCTATCCATCAATCAACCACACTGTTCTGATGGAAGTGCTGGGCAGGCGAATAATGAGTTCCCCTGCCACCTCGTTGATTGAGAAAGCAATCTCCAACCCCACAGGGTTCGATCAGCACTCTTGCCTGCCGGTCGGGGTGCCTCAAGGGCTGAGTATCTCGAACATTCTCTCTATGATCTATATGACTGATTTTGACCGAGAGTTTGAAGCCAGATACCAATACTTCAGATACGTGGATGACATCTTGGTGCTATGCAAAGAAGTTGACGTATACAAGATTCATGACGAACTGTCGGGCTACTTAAGCTCTCACTTGAAGCTTTCGTCACATCCCCTAGAGAAGGCACCCTCTAGCAAGACCATGATAGCTCCAATCACCAAGGGTACGGAGTACCTTGGTTACCATGTGTCGAGTGGTGAGTTAAAAATAAGGAAAGCTTCCTACAAGAAGATGTTCCAAGCTATTGCAGGCTGCCTCAGGACGCTGCGAGGAAGCGCGACAGTGGAACAAGTCCTCTGGCGCCTAAACTTGATCATCACAGGATGTAGGTTCGAAAATAGATCGGTAGGCTGGGTCTTCTTCTTCCGCCAAGCGACTGCGATGAGCCAGTTCCATCGTATGGATGTATTCGTGAAGCAGCAGTTGTGCCACTACGGGCTTGAGGACAGAATTCCGTCTGTCAGGAGCTTTGTGAAGACCTATCGTGAGTCTCGGTATAATCGAGATAAGACGAGCTACATCCCGGACTTTGATCACTATACACTTGCTGACAAGATCAACACCGTGTCTCTGCTGGTTGGCACTCCGGCGGACAAACTTGCCCAACTAGAACGGGCCGAAATTGATCGAAGGTACTGGGCAATAGTGAAGCGTCAGGTTGCCAAACTTGAACGGGAAACCATCGATTTTGGTACTAGTGGCGGTAGTTAGAAGCCTATCGAAGGGGTTTCCCGGTTTGAATGGCATCGCCCTATGAATTACACTTGTGCTCCATCGAAAGTATCAAAGCTTGTCTAAACAATCTTCCTACCGATCCCGAGTTGCGAGAGCTTTTGCGTTTGAAGATCTTGTCGCAGAAATTTTCAAACAGCTTGGCTATAAAGTTCGGCAAGATGTCCGGTTTGGCCGCCGGGAAGTAGATTTAGTTGTTGAAAGTAGGGGCAAAAAAATACCAGTCGAAGTGTCAGCCTTAAGCGGCAAGGCGACTATGAACAGGATAACGGCTAGCGCGAATAGGCTCTTGGACCTTGTGGTTGAATACTCCGACTTTGAACGCCCGATCATTGTGGTCGGAGCGGAGTTGTCGCAAGCGGCGAAAGAGTGGACTGCTGCCCAAAACAAAGTTCATGTTTGGGATTTGACAGATCTTCATAGCAAGGTGGGCGCCGCCCCCCAGCTTCAGAAGCGACTTCAGAAGTTCTCAGACGATGCTTTGGAAGATAGGGTGCAGAAAGGTGATCTCGACAACTCTCTAAAGAAGAAATTATCTGAGCACATAGCTGACCAAAGCACCCTATCGCCGCAAGAGTATGAGCGCTTCTGCATGTCAGTTATGAAGGAGCTTTTCGCCCCTCATTTGTACGGCTTTAAGAAACAAGCCCAGACATCTGATGGCGGCAATCGGTACGACTTCATTTGCCGGATTCTTCCGGGAAACGAGTTCTGGGATAGTCTTCGACAAGACTTCAGAACGAAGGCAATCCTCTTTGAGTGCAAGAACTACTCTAAAAAGATAGGTCCAGACCAAGTTTACTCAACTGAGCGGTATCTTTTTTCTGGGGCGCTTCGCACAGTTTGCCTCCTCATTTCTCGCCTTGGGCCAGACCCCAGCGCCATCCGCGCGGCACAAGGTGCTATGAGAGAGACGGGAAAGCTAATTATTCTTCTTTCCAATCAAGATTTGATCGACATGCTGGACTTGCGGTCTCAGGAAGGAGCAGTCGAGGACTTCCTTGACGAGCGCATTTGGGACTTCATTGTTAGCCTTCCGCGCTAAGGGTGACACAAATTCCAATCCCTTGGAGCTTTAGGAAGAGTGCGGTGGGAGAAGTACTAACCCACACTCCGGCCAACGCCACCATCGGGTCTCCACCGTCACCACTCGTCAGCAGGTCGATAGCGGTTCTAGGCTGGGATGTTTCGGCTGGGATGTTGGCGCTGGGA
>NZ_JAJALF010000045.1:0-6954 GCF_020514995.1 Leisingera sp. McT4-56
TCCGATCAGGTGCCACCCCCGTTCTTCTGCTTCAGCCTGTTCTTTGTCAGCGTGGCAAATCTCGCACCGTACACTGCACAGGCCTTCGGCTGCCCGCTTAACCATCTCAAATTGCCGGCGCATGTTATGGCCGCAGGGGGCGATATAGTGGGCATAGTGACGGTCTTCCGGATCGCGGCCTGCCCACTTCAAACCTGCGGCCACAGCGTCGGCCTGCCACCGGTCTTGAATGCAATGCGGGCACTGCGGCTGGCTGTTCATCACCACAAAAATTTTGCTCATGTGCGTTTCCCCGCAGGCCTTGCAGGACAGGAGCAGGTGATAGCGGTCCTTGACCCGCTGCAGGATGCCGAAGCCCTTGGCTTCGGCGGCTGCGTGCCAGTGGGGGTGAATGGTGAGCGGGAAGGCGGCGGACCTGGCGGTTGATGTATGGGTCATTGAGAACTCCGTTTGCGCAAAGCGGGAGAGAGGGCAGGCGCCGGATATGGGGCACCTGCCGGGATAATCTGGATTTGGGCATGACGCGGCCGGGCGCAGGCGGAGAGATCCGCTGCGGTGGCCAGGTCAGGTTATGTCAGGAAGGGATTGGGCGGCTCAGACCGGCGCGAATTCCGGAGCTGTCACTGCCATCTCCGCCACGGCGTCGACTTGCCGCGCCGCGCGGTTCAGCGCTTCGCGGACACCGGGATCATCGGTAGTGAAAAGGTCCCGGTGCTCATGCATCAGCTGCTGGAATCGAAGTGCCTCGTCCAGGCTCTCAGATTCGATCAGAAAGTGCAGCAGCATGCTCATGCGCTGCATTGGCAAATCTTCGGCACTGACCACCGGCGCAGTCAGGATGTCACCGCTGAGTTTAAGGCAATCCTGCCATTTGGCTTCTACGGCCTCTTGGATATCGGTGGATGCCGGATCCCAGGACAGTGCGTGCGACAGATCACGCTCCAGTTCGAGGGCTTCGTCCACTGCCTTAGTCAGCGTGTCGAAGGTGCGGGTGATGAAGGTGGAACCATCATCTGCTTCGTTTGCAGGCCACAAGCCTTTTTCTGTGCCCATGCGCATGATACGGCAAATATCAGCCATAGTCGGTCTCCTCTCGCGAGATCGGTTTTGGTTAGGGTGCGGCAAGGGGTAGGAGCCTTGCTGCACCTGAAATATATGGTACCATAAAACCAAAAATCAATACGAGATTGTCAGACATGTCAAAAAAAGCGCGAGGACGCCCGGCGGTGGATACCGAAGCGGTCAATCTCCGATTGGCGCGTGGGATGATCGAAGTCATTGATAACCAGCGCCGCGAGCAAGACGATCTTCCGACACGGCCTGCTATGATCCGGCGGATGTTGAAGCAATGGTGCCAGGATCGCGGAATTGAAGTCGACGAATAGCAATTGCTGTCAGTGTAAATCTTCACCCCTTCCAGATTATCGAAAAGCAATAAGTCATCCCAGGCCCCCGGTTGGGCGTGTCCGGCAGACCAGTCGGCCGAATTGGTCCACAGCACTTTTGAGCTTGTACCGAGGACCAATCGCGGAAATCGCTATATTCGGGGACATGTCAGGGCCAGGTACCATGGGCGATACCCGCAAAACTTCGAAAGTGAAGTTTCTTTCTTTTTAATTTTTCAACCTAAGTCAGCATGCTCTCTTAGCTGCCAGTGGAGCCTTTCGCTTTGCTTCCGGCTTCCAACGCTGCCGGCAGGTGACGCGCAGCACAGAAACCGGGCTCTGTGGCAAGGGAGTAGACCATGAAAAATCCGATGCTGAAACTGGCAGCAATTGCCCTCACCGCATGCGTGGGGTCTGTACCCGCGGCATTTGCCGATTACCCCGAAAAACCGGTGTCGTTCATTGTTCCGTGGCCTCCGGGAGGAGAGGAAGATGTGCTGACCAGGATGATCGCAACCGAGTTCCAGGACTTGTATGGCGTGCCTGCGGCCGTTGTGAACAAGCCGGGCGGCGGCGGCGGGCCGTTTCCCGGTGCGCTGGACGTGGCGGCGGCGCCTGCCGATGGGTACACCGTCGGGTCTTTTGTTATCGGGGTGCCGGTGGTCGGACCCACGCTTGGCATTCCGGAATTGTCTCCGAACCCGTTTGTTCCAGTTGGCGTCTTCATGACCTATCCTTTCCTGATCGTGGCAGGAAAGGATGCACCTTACAGCACAATGGAAGAACTGGCGGCCTATGCCCGGGAGAATGATGTCACGCTTGGCCATTTCGGTGCCGGGCTGGTGCCGACCCGTGTCACCTTCGGGCTCGCTGAAGAACTGGGCTTTGAGTTCGGCTCGGAGGCCGCCTATGACGCGCTGGATTGCAATACGCTGGCGTCCGGCGATGTGGATGTCATGAATTCGGTGGCAGCACTGGTTGCGCCGTGCCTGTCCGAGATCAAGGTGCTGGCCAGCGTTACGGACGAGAGGGTGTTTCTGACCCCTGATGTTCCCACAGTTTCGGAAATCGCACCCTCTCTGGATATCGTCCTGTGGAACGGTCTGTTTGTCCCCAAGGGAACGCCGGAGGACATCATCGCCAAGATCGAAGCGGCCGCTGTCCGGGCGATGCAGAGCGAGGAGGCGCAAACTTACGTGCAGACAAATGGCGCCCAGATTTACTGGAAGAACCGTGCCGAAACAGAGGCACTGATCGAACGGGACATTGAAACCTTCAGTGCGCTGACCTCCGAGTAAGAGGCATCACTTTGCAGCGGCGCGGCGAAAAGGCTCTGCCGCCGCTACGCTATGCAGCGCTGTGTGCATCCAGCAAATCGGAAATGAAGACATCCACGACCTTGTTGTCCCGCCCGCCGCGCCTGGTGATCAAGTGGAATTCCAAATCTGTGGCGAACCTGCCGGGCAGGATTGGGCAGACCATCTCCTTGTCTTCCCATATCTGTGCGAAATGCGTCGGCAGGAACCCAAGGTACTGTCCCGAAAGAACAAACAGCATGGCTGCATCCATGTCCTCAGTGAACACAGACGGTGAGGGCAGGGCGGGGGGTTTCTTCAGGACCTGCTCCAGTGCGGTGCCGGAGGACACCATGGCATGGCTGCCAATTTCCTGAAGCAGGCGGCTTTCATCGGTGATCTCCGACAGCGGATGAGCGCATGCGCAATAAAGCGCAACGCGCTCAGTGAACAGCCGGGTGTAGTCCAGACCCGGTATCCGGGCAGGAAACAAGCCGATGCTCAGATCATAGCGGCCGTCCAGCGTGCGGCTTTGCTGATCGGCGGAGCGGGTTTCCTCCAGTCGGAAGGTTACCTTGTTGGGGCGTGTCTGAAACTTGCGGACCGCCTCCGGCAGGCGGAAGGCGGGATTGGTGGCCATATTTGCCTGCAGGCCGATCTTCACCTCTCCGACCAGCCGGTTCTGGATCTCTGCGGCGGCGAGGTTGAAATTGCTGAAAGCCCCCAGAACCGTTTGAGCAGCCTCATAGACCGCTGTCCCCTGGTCGGTGATCCGGAACCCTGAGCGGCCGCGCTGGCACAGGGTCATGCCCAGCTGCTCTTCAAGCTCTTTCATCTGGATGCTGATTGTGGCCGCGGACATGTTCAGAACGCTCTGCGCGGCAGCAAACCCGCCGCAGTCGACAACCGTCACGAACACCCTGAGCTTGCGGATCGAGTTTTCGTGGAGGCTCAGCACGGCGCATTCCTTTGGTAACAGTAAAGTATGATTTGTATATTTTGAATTTACCAAAGTGAACTTTCCATGAAAATCTGAACCTGCCGGAAAACTTGGACGGGAAGTGAACCTTATGACCGCGATGAACCTCGACCGCCTGCGTGCGCTGGCGGAAAAATCCGATCTCAACGACCAGGCTCTTCAGGCTTTTCTGGACAGCGGAGTGGCGCATGGCGGCGACAAAAGGGAGCATGTTGCCCCTTATGCGGGGATTTCCTCGTTTTTGCGTGCGCCGCTGCAGGACGGGTTCACCGGCCTTGATATCGGGATGCTCGGCGTGCCCTTCGATCTGGCGGTGACAAACCGGCCTGGTGCCAGGTTCGGGCCTCAGCAGGTCCGGGAACTGTCGGTTCTGGCTGCGGGTCCTAAGAACCATGCGACAGGGGTTATTCCGGGTACGCTGGCGCGTTTCGCCGATTGCGGCGATGTGCCGATTGCGAGCACCTACAATCTGGAACAGGCAACTCAGGAAATCGAAGACTATTACCAAATGGTCGCAGACGCAGGCGTCATGCCGCTGTCAGTCGGCGGTGATCATTCGATCAGCTATCCCATTCTCAAGGCTATCGGCCGCGACGCTCCTGCCGGACTGATCCATATTGACGCCCATGCCGACACCGGGGGGCCATTCAACGGATCCCGTTTTCACCATGGCGGGCCGTTTCGCAATGCGGTCCTGGCGGGTGTCCTGGACCCGGAACGCACGGTTCAGATCGGCATCCGGGGCCGCGCGGAACCACATTGGGATTTCTCTTATGACAGTGGCATGCGGGTGATCCATATCGAGGAGTTCTACCAGATGGGCTTGGACAATGTACTGGCGGAGGCCCGCAGCATTGTTGGCACAGGTCCCACTTACATCTCCTTTGATGTCGACAGTATCGACCCGGCTTTCACGCCGGGAACCGGAACACCGGAAATTGGCGGGCTGCTGCCGCGGGAGGTCCAGGCTTTGATCAGGGGGCTCCAGGGACTGAACTTGATTGGTGCGGATGTGGTAGAGGTTTCTCCGCCGTACGATCGGTCGGGCAACACCGCCCTGGTCGCGGCAACGATCCTGTGGGAACTGCTTTGCATTCTCAGCTTTGCTGCATCGGAAAAGAAACGGTGAAGCACTGGATCAGTCCTCCCGGAAGACAGGTTCCAGAGAACACCAGCAGGCAACTCAAACCAAAACAAGCCACCCGAAAGTTCTTCAAGTGCAAGGCCGGGAACCGGCCGCGCAAGCACCCGCAGGGCTGCTGGAGCGCCTCCCCGGCGCAAGGGGCAGACGAGGTAGCTTCAGCTACCTATAGTCTGTCTCTTTGGGGAGCTTTCACGCGCATTTGTGCGCCTGTCTGAACTGCCCAAGCCCCAGAAAAACTATATGGCAAAAGTGCTTACCCTCATAATGAAGAGTTTCTGAGGCGGATCCACGTTTTGCGTTTTCGCCGAGGCCGCGTACCCAATGAAAAAAGGAGTACCGCCTCATGGCCTACCAGTACGTCCACGTCGAAACTTATACCCGGAAGCCGAAGCTGGTGAAGGGCACGAAAGATCAGCTTAACTCCGTTCAGCAGGTCTTCGAGGAAGCGCAGAGGTACCTGCACTATTGCAAGCATATAGAGAACCCGCGTGCGCCGGTTCCGGTTCTGAGTCACGGCGCCATCCCAATCAGCGAACTGCAGGCGCTGCATGACCGGCGCTGCTGTGAAATACGTGAAACAGTCACGGCGTCGTCCGGCAAGAGCTACACCCGCAGACTGCGTTCTGATGCGCCGACCTTGTATACAGAAGTTCATTCTCATCCAATTGCAGCCCGCGAGTTTCTGGCAGACCCTAACAAGCACCAGCCGGTGATCAACAGATGGGCGAACCTTGCCTTGAAGGACTTCCGTAAACGGATGCCGCCAGGTATCCAGTTTGCTGCGGCGTTCCACCTGGATGAGGCAAATGTGCATATGCACATTCTGGCGCTGAACATGAACGACCCGCGGCTGGATGCCAACAAGCTGCACGCCGGAAAAGTGGCGGCGGCGGATTACCGGGCCAGCCATGAGAAGCCGCGGACACTCTCGTCCCTACCGAAGCCAGAATTGCTGCCGAAACCCAAAAAGCCGAAGAAGCCGCGCCCGAGCAAGAACCGGGTCACCCAGAAAAAGAATATGGCTAAACATGAACGGGCATTGGCTGAATGGGAGAAAGCCTGCGCCAGGGCGGAAGCTGCCAATGCCAAAAAGCTCGAGGCGTGGAAGAAGGAGAACGGGCGGCATCTGCATGCCGCCCGGAAGAAGCGGAAAGAAAAGAACCCTGAAAAGGAAGCGTTTGATGCTGGGATGATACGCTTTCAAGACCGCTACTACGAAGCGGTCGGCAGGCCCTGCGGGCTTCTGCGCAAGGGACCGGGCCACGAGCGCCTGACCACAAAGCAATACGCTGCGCGCAAGGCTAGTGCCAAGGCCAGGGCGGAAGAGCAGGTGGCGAACCTCCGGTTCGAAACCAAGCTCGAGGTGAAGGAGCAGGCGCTGGAAGCGCAGGCCACGGCCTTGGCAGAAAAAGAGAACCGCCTTGCGGCAGAATATATTGCAATGAAAAAGAAGGAGGCAGAGGTCAGGGAAAGAGAAAAAGCGTTGGCGAGCCGGGAGAAGGAGGTTGAGGACAGGGAAAGATCGATAAAGGGTAAGGAAGAAAGGGCGGGAGCTGTTCAAAAGCGGGTTGAAGCAATTTCTTTGGGATTGGAATTGATCCGCCGTGATCAATTGCATTGGGTGGTCGGCAATGACGGGCGTGGAGGCAGGCTGGTGGCCGGCCCACGCGGCGGTCCGGAACGGCCGCTGCCGCTCAAGCTGCATGCACGGCTGTCGCCGGCGATGTCGCTCCTCGAGATCCTTTTGAAGATCATCGCGGAAATCATCGAGGATGCGCTGCACGAGCATCGCAGGGCGATTGCCAGGGATGCGCAAGCTTTGGCAGAATGCCGGCAGAAACTGGACCTGCCGGAGGATCCAGTGGTTGCTGCAATCTTCCAGCGCAATGATCCAGGCGAGAGGTTTGAGGTTTAGTTCCGGAGAGCCGCTCGGATTGATAGAGTTCGTCAAGGGCGGAAATCAGTCACTCACTGCGCGAAGCTTCAATGCTAACTACGCGGGACAAAGCGCCTTTTCGCTGCGGCTGCGCCAATGACTGCTCTTGAACACTGGGTCATGCAGACAAATGGCACAGGCAGAAAAGTGCTTTGGCTGTTTCTGCCTGTGCCATTTGTCTGCATGACCCAGTGTTCAAGAGCAGTCATTGGCGC
>NZ_JAJALF010000046.1:0-5749 GCF_020514995.1 Leisingera sp. McT4-56
GTTGGCCGGGCCGAACTGCACTTGGATCAGGTTCGCCACCATCTTGCCCTGCGAGCCGCCGACCAGCGACGGGGTGACGTAGTCGCCCACGGTCGGGATAAAAATGATCAGGCTGGCGGCGATGATGCCCGGCACGGTCAGCGGCAAGGTGACACGGATGAACCCCTCCAGCTTGTTGAGACCCAGGTCGGTAGCCGCCTCCAGCAGCGAACGGTCGATCTTTTGCAGCGACACATAGATCGGCAGGATCGCAAAGGGCGCCCAGGCATGGGCCAGGGTCAGCACCACTGCGAATTCATTGTAGAGCAGGAAGGTCAGCGGCTCTGTAATCAGCCCCAATGAGATCAGCGCCGAGTTCATCACCCCGTTAAAGCCCAGGATCAGCTTCCAGCTGAACACCCGCAGCAGGTAGCTGGACCAGAACGGGATGGTGATCAGCAGCAGCCACAGGGTTTTCTTCTGGGTGCGGAAGGCGATGAAATAGGCAATCGGATAGGCCAGCGCCACGGTCGCCGCCGTCACCGCCCCGGCAATCAGGATCGAGCGCAGCATCAGATGCCGCACCAGCGGATCGGTGGCGGCCTCCAGGTAGTTGGCCCAGGTCAGAGTCTTGTCGATCTCGACATAGGTCTGGGTCCAGAAGCTGTAGGCCACCAGGATCCCCAGCGGCGCAGCCACCAGAAGCCCCACATAAAGCGAAGCGGGCGCGCTGAGCGCCAGGCCTTTTCCAGCCTCGGTTTTGAGAAATCCGGCCATGTCTCTCCGTTGCTTGCAGGGGTTGCGGCGGGGTGCTGCCATTAAAAATGGACAATCGTCCATCAAAATCTGACGGCTGGCAGGGGGTCCTGTCAACAGGATTCTGTAAAAAATGTACAAACGTCCATTTTTGCTGGAGAAACCGTTTGGCCTGTGTCTAAACTGGACAGGCGGCACCGCTTGCCGCACAGGATTGATCCGCGTAACAGCAGTGGAAACGACCAGGACCCAAGGGACACATGGCCGGAAAACGGGAACAGAACCGCGAGCAGAACCGCCAAGCCCTGATCGGGGCGGTGCTGGATTCGGTGGCAGAGAAGGGGATCTCCGAGACCTCCGTCAGCGAGATCATCCAGCGCGCCGGCCTGTCGCGCGGCATGATCCACCTGCATTTCGGCGGCAAGGACAACCTGGTTCAGGCAGCGGCGCATCATTCCTCGGAAGAATACTACGACGGGCTGGAGGCGCTTTTGCAGACCGCGGGCGACAGCCCGCAGGAGCGGATCGAGATGATCGTGCGCGGCGACCTCAGCGAGCGGGTGCTGAACCGGCGCAACGTCAACATCTGGTACGCCTTCCGCGGCGAATCCCGCAACCGCACCGCCATTGCCGAGCATTCGGACACCCGCGACGGCAGGCTGCGCGGCATGATCCACAACGCCTTCTCCCGGATCGTACGGGAGGCCGGAACGCCGGATGCCTCCGGCGCGGCGCGCGATGCCACCCATGGCACCCTGGCGCTGCTCGAAGGCATGTGGACCGACTTCCTGCTGCACCCCGACCGGTTCGACCGGGAAGAGGCCGCGCGGATCATCTTCCGCTTTCTGGCGGCGATGTTCCCGGCGCATTTCTCGCTTAAGGGGGCGGTCCGGCCCCAGCAGGAGAAGGGGGCCGCACCCGCAGCCCCCGCGGCGTCAGATTCCTGACTTCACCTTGGTCCAGGCCCGGGTGCGCTGGCGCAGCGCCTTGGCGCCCAGGCTCTTGTCCGGGAACAGGCGGGCAAGGGTGGCAGCATCCGGATAGATCCCCGGATCAGACAGCACCTCCGGCAGCACATGGGCATCCGCCGCCGCATTTGCATTGGCAAAGAACACGGCATTGGAAACCCCGGCAATCACCTCCGGCTGCAGCATGTAGTCGATAAAGGCATAAGCCGCGTCCACATTGGGCGCATCTTCCGGGATCGCCATCAGGTCGATCCACATCAGGGTGCCCTCCTTGGGGATCGAATACAGCACTTCGACGCCATTCCCCGCCTCCGCCGCGCGGGCCTGGGCGATGCCCGCGTCACCGGAATACATCACCGCCAGGCAGACATTGCCAGCGGGCAGGTCGGTGGAAGGTTTCTGATTGTTGAAATAGCTGACGTTCTCCGCTGCAGCGGCCAGCAGTTCCTGCGCCTTGGCGACTTCCGCCTTGTCCTCGGTATAGGGATCGGCGCCAAGGTAGTTCAGGGCCACCGACAGCATCTCCACCGGCGAATCCAGCACCCCGATGCCGCAGTCCTTCAGCTTGGCAGCATTGGCTGGGTCGAACAGCAGGTCCCAGCTGTCGACAGGCAAGTCCCCCAGCCGCTCAGCCACCAGCGCCGGGTTGTAGGCGATGCCGATGGTGCCCCAGGTATAGGGCACACCCAGCTGCCGCCCGCCCGGCACTTGGTCAAGCGAAGCCAGGATTTCAGGGCGCAGGTTGCCGTAGTTTTTCAGCCGCGCGGTGTCGACCGGATGCAGCGCCCCTGCCTGCAGCTGCCGTTCGGCATTGGAGGCGGCGGGAAACACCACGTCATAACCCGAGCCGCCCGCCAGCATCTTGGTTTCCAGCACCTCGTTACTGTCGAAATAATCCAGCGTGACCCTGGTGCCGGTTGCCTCCTCGTAACCGGAAATGGTGGTTTCGCCGAAATAGTCCGCCCAGTTGTAGATCGCCAGATCACCGGCAGAGGCTGGCGCCGCCAGGGCGGCGGCCAGCAAGGTTGCAGTCATGGTATTGTTTTTGATCATTGTTTCCTCCCTGTTGCGCGCTGCCTCAGCGCTGGCCGGAAGGTCCGGCAGCGTAGAGGCAGAGCAGATCGTTGGCGATGGTGGCCGCCGCGATGGCAGTAATTTCAGAGATGTCATAGGCCGGGGCGACCTCGACCACGTCCATGCCCACCACGTCGGTGCCTGCCAGTCCGCGAATGATCTCCTGCGCCTGATAGGGCGACAGGCCGCCGATCACCGGGGTGCCGGTGCCGGGGGCAGAGGCCGGCTCCAGC
Organism: Leisingera sp. McT4-56; assembly: GCF_020514995.1. Classification (NCBI taxonomy): domain Bacteria; kingdom Pseudomonadati; phylum Pseudomonadota; class Alphaproteobacteria; order Rhodobacterales; family Roseobacteraceae; genus Leisingera; species Leisingera sp. McT4-56. Next base: position 3,011 of record NZ_JAJALF010000046.1, read on the forward strand.
GCGTCGATGTCGAAGGTCACATAAGTCTTGTGATCGCCGACGATGCCGCGGATCTTTTCCGCCACCGCTTCCGGCCCCGTCTTCTGCACCTCGATGGCGTCGATGATGTTCATCCCCATCGTGTCCGGGTTGTGGGTGCGGATGCCGACCTGAACAGACCGGGCCGGGTCCACCAGCCCTTCGCGGATTGCGTGCCACAGCATGGTGCCGTGGTCGATGCGGCCTTCCTCATCCGCCCAGGTGTCGGAATGGGCATCAAACTGGATCAGGCTCAGCGGCCCGTGCTTCTCCACATGCGCCTGCAGCAGCGGATAGGTGATGAAGTGGTCGCCTCCGATCGACAAGAGCGCCGTGTCAGTGGCCAGCACATCGCGCGCCGCCTGGGCGATTTCGCCCGGCACCTTGTGGGGATAGCCATAGTCGAACTCGCAGTCGCCGTAATCGACAACCCGCAGCGCCTCATAGGGATCAGCTTCCCACGGCCAGGGCTTGGACCAGGCAATATGGCTGGAGCCTGAACGCACCGCCCGCGGCCCCAGCCGGGTGCCGGACCGGCTGGACACCGACAAATCGAAGGGCACCCCCATCACAGCCACGTCAACTCCGCTGAGGTCGCGGGCATAGCGGCGGCGCATGAAGCTGAGCGCGCCGGCATAGCTGGCCTCTGCCACCACGCCGCGGTCGCTGCTGCGGGTAAAGGCCAGGTCGCCCTGTACGGGGTTCACGCTGGAGGAATCGGTCATTTGGGTCTCCGTCATGTTGAAAATTCGCTTGGACCCAGTTTGACTTTCGCGTTTATGCCGGCAAACTTGGCCAAGGATATATATCTTTAGGTATAGATGATGGACGACCCGATCTTCCCTCCGCTGCCCGCTGGCTGGGCCAAAGCGATGACCGCGCTGGCGGACACCATCGCGACAGAGCGTTTTCCCGGCGCACTGCGGCAGATCCTGTCGCAATGCTGCAGCTTTGATTCGATGGTCATCTCACACTACGCGGGCGCGCAGCCGCCAGTGCCGCTCTATCAGGATCTGGATGAGCTGCAGGCGGCGATCACGGTGGAATTCTACGCCAGCGGCCCCTACCTGCTGGACCCGCTTTATCAGGCCTGCCGCAACGGCTGCACTCCCGGCGCCTACCGGCTGATGGACCTAGCGCCGGAGGCGTTCTACCGCTCGGAATACTACCGCGCCTTCTACCGAAAGATCAGCATCAGCGACGAAATCGGTATCCTGGTGCAGGACGGGGCAGAGCGCTGGTTTATCGTTTCGCTGGCCCGGTTTGCCCGCCAGCAAAGGTTTGAGGCGGCAGACACGGAACGGCTGAATGCGGTGTTCGCGGTGATCGCCGCCGCCATACGGCGCCAGTGGGGACAGGCGGAAGACACCGCGGCGGCCCACCAGCCCGCAGACTGGGAGGACCGGATGCAGACCTTCGGCACCGGCGTCCTCAGCCCGCGGGAACGGGAGGTGGTGCAGCTGATCCTGCAGGGCCATTCCACCCCCTCCGCTGCCGCCTATCTCGGCATTGCCGAAGGCACCGTGAAGGTCCACCGCCACCACGCCTATTCCAAGTTTGGTATTGCTTCGCAAGCGGAATTGTTTTCGATGGCCACCCGGCACCTGGCGGGCGCAGGGTAGGGCAGCCTTGCCCCCATCAAACCCGCAAAGTCCCAAAAATTGCGCCAAAAACACAATTTTTCGGCGCGAAATTTTGGTTTTTCGGTCACTTTGCAGGCTTTTCTGTTGACGAAATCCACATTTTTACAAATTCTAGCGGTCAATCCGGTCGGATAGCCACCGTCTCCGACCTCAGGAATGAAGGCCGCAACGATGCCCACCACAGAAACCCACGCTGACCACGCCATACGGATCGCCGGGATCGCCGCGGAGGCCGCGCGCGGCTATTTCCGCGGCCGCCTGGGGATTGAGTTCAAGGCAGACGAAAGCCCTGTCACCCAAGCCGACAAGGCGGTCGAGAGCGAGGTGCGCGCCTATCTTGAGCAGCATTTCCCGGACCACGGCATCTTTGGCGAGGAACACGGCTTTGCCGGGGCGGACCGCGCGGAGGTCTGGATCATCGACCCGATTGACGGCACCCGCTCCTTCCTGTCGGGGCACCCGCTGTTCGGTTTCCTGCTGGGGTTCCTGCAGGGCGGCATTCCGCAGCTGGGGGTGATCGGCATGCCTGCACTGGGCGAAACCTATCTCGGGGTGCGCGGCCAGGGAGCCACTTTGAACGGACAGCCCATCCATGTGTCGGATCAGACCCGGCTGGATCAGGCGGTCCTCTATGTGAATGAAGGCGACAAAATCCACCGCGATTATCCAGCGCTGTTCAACCGGCTGATGCAGGCGGGCCAAACGCGCCGCTTTGCCTACGACTGCTATCCGCACGCGCTGCTGGCGGCGGGCCATGTTGATGCGGTGATCGATTATGATCTGCAGCCCTATGACTATCTGCCGGTATCCGCCGTTATCGAAGCCGCGGGCGGCGTGATCACCGATTGGGACGGCCAGCCGCTCGGGCTGGCATCCGACGGCCGGGTGGTCGCCGCGGCAACGCCTGCGCTGCACGCCGAAATGCTGGCGCTGATCAAGGGATAACCATATGGCAATACTGACCTTTCTGATCAGCCTGGCGGGCGCGACGATGCTGCTTTTGTATGCGGTGCGGATGGTGCGGACCGGGATTGAGCGCAGCTACGGCGCTTCGTTCCAGCGGCTGCTGACCGGACGG
>NZ_JAJALF010000047.1:0-5550 GCF_020514995.1 Leisingera sp. McT4-56
AGGTCACGGCGGAGGCGATAAAGGCAAACAGCGCCATCGGGATCGGCAGGCCGACCATCTGGCCCAGAAGCTGGTCCTTCTGGCTCTTGGCGTGGCGGGTGAAGTCGGGGATGTTCAGCGCCAGGGTCGCCCAGAAGCCGATCATGCCGGTGAGACTCGGCCAGAATACCACCCAGAACTGGCCTTCCTGCGGCTGGCCGGGATCAAAGGCGCTGGGGGTCGACAGCATCTCGCCGAAGCCGCCCGCGTTGACATAGGCCCAGGCCAGGAGCGCCAGCCCCATCGCCAGCAGGAACGGAGCCGCATAGGTCTCCAGCCAGCGGATCGACTCGGTGCCGTTCTTGATGAAGTAGAGATGCAGCGCCCAGAAGGCGAGGAAGCAGATGAACTCGCCCGCGCTGATGCCCAGCACCGGCAGCGCCTCACCCGCCAGCGCGCCGCCGGTAAGGGTGTTCAGGATCACGAAGATCGCCGAGCCGCCGACCCAGGTCTGGATGCCGAACCAGCCGCAGGCGACGATGCCGCGGGCCACCGCCGGGATCTTGGCGCCGGTGGGCCCGAAGGATGAGCGCAGCAGCACCGGAAAGGGGATGCCGTATTTGGTGCCGGCATGGCCCACCAGCACCATCGGGATCAGCACGATAGCATTGGCCGCCAGAATGGTTAGCACCGCCTGATCCCAGCTCATGCCGGAGCCGATCAGGTAAGAGGCAAGCAGATAGGTCGGGATACAGACCACCATGCCGACCCAAAGCGCGGCAATCGCCAGCCAGTCCCAGGTGCGTTCCGCCGCCGTGGTGGGCAGCTGGTCCTCGTTGTAAAGCTCCGGGTCGATCCCCGTCAGGTCCACCCGCGGCGGCGCCTCAGCGCCGGATGCGGCAAACTCAGTGGTGATGTCAGCCATTGTTGGTTTCCTCCCTATTTGGCTTATCGCCGCCCCGTCCTCCACAGGGCGGCAAATACGAAGCTCCCCGGCTTGCGCCGGGGAGCATGATCAGACGCAGGCCGGCATGTTTTCAGCCGAGCGCACAACCTGGCGGGGCGCGGTCACCTCTTTCCACTTGGAGAGCGCCTTGTTCACTTCCGGGAACGCCGGCCGGTCCACAAACCGCCCGTGGCCCGGGGTGGCGCAGACGGAGCCGTCGTCCACCGCAACCTCGCCGCGGCTGAGTGTGTAGCGCGGCAGGCCCGTCACCTCGCGGCCCGAGAAAACGTTGTATTCCACAACCGATTGCTGGGTTTCAGGCGAAATCATCTTGGATTTCTTGGGGTCCCACACCACCAGGTCGGCGTCGGAGCCTTCCAGGACCGCCCCCTTGCGCGGGTAGATGTTGAGAATGCGCGCTATGTTGGTGGAGGTAACGGCGACAAACTCGTTCGGGGTCAGCCGGCCGGTGTTCACGCCCTCGCTCCACAGTACCGGCATCCGGTCCTCAAGGCCGCCGGTGCCGTTCGGGATTTTGGTGAAATCACCGACGCCAAAGCGTTTCTGATCCACGGTAAAGGCGCAGTGGTCGGTTGCCACAACCTGCAAGGACCCCGCCTGCAGGCCTGCCCAGAGGCTGTCCTGGTGCGCCTTATCCCGGAACGGCGGCGACATCACCCGCTGCGCGGCGTGGTCCCAGTTGGGATGGCGGTATTCGCTCTCATCCAGCACAAGATGCTGGATCAGCGGCTCGCCATAGACCCGCATGCCCTTCTGTCGCGCCCGGCGGATCGCCTCATGCGCCTGTTCGCAAGAGGTATGCACGACGTACAGCGGCACGCCCGCCATGTCGGCAATCATGATGGCGCGGTTGGTGGCCTCGCCCTCGACCTCCGGCGGGCGCGACAGCCCGTGGCCCTCCGGCCCGCGGATGCCGTCAGCCAAGAGCTTCTGCTGCATGGTAGCGACCACATCGCCGTTTTCAGCATGCACCATCGGCAGCGCACCCAGCGCGGCGCAGCGGCGGAACGAGTCGAACAGCTCGTCGTCGTCCACCATCAGCGCGCCCTTGTAGGCCATGAAGTGCTTGAAGGAGTTGATGCCGAGGTCCACGACCTGCTGCATCTCGTTGAACACCTGCTCGCTCCACCAGGTCACTGCCATGTGGAACGAGTAGTCGGCGCAGGCGCGTTTCGATTTCGCGTGCCAGGCCTCCAGCGCCTCCAGCATCGACTGGCCGGGGCTGGGCAGGCAGAAGTCCACCACCATGGTGGTGCCGCCCGCGAGGCCCGCGCGGGTGCCGGATTCGAAGTCATCCGCCGAATGGGTGCCCATGAAGGGCATCTCCAGATGCACATGCGGGTCAATGCCGCCCGGCATGACATAGCAGCCCCCGGCGTCCAGCACCTTGTCGCCGTTCAGGCCGGTGCCGATCTGCACGATCTTGCCGCCCTCGATGGCGACATCTGCCTCATAGCTGCGGTCGGCGGCAACAATGGTGCCGCCCTTGATCACGGTTCTCTGACTCATGCCGCTCACTCCACGATCTCTGCGGTTTCCAGCACGGCATGCAGCAGCACGTCGGTGCCCGCCGCTGCCCATTCGCGGCTGATTTCCTCATCCTCGTTGTGGCTGAGGCCGTCAACACAGGGGCACATCACCATGGCGGTCGGTGCCACCTTGTTGATCCAGCAGGCATCATGCCCCGCGCCGGAGATGATGTTGCGGTGCGAATAGCCCAGCTTCTCCGCCGCCCGGCGCACCGCATCAACGCAGCCCTCGTCAAAGGTGACCGGGTCGAAGTGCCCTGCCCGTTCGATCTCCAGCCCCAGCTCCAGTTCCTCGGCAATCTTGGCGGCCCCGTCGCGCAGGCGCCTCTCCATATCGGTCTGGGTGTCAAAGCTGGGCGAGCGGAAGTCGATGGTGAACACCACCTTGCCCGGCACGATATTGCGGCTGTTGGGGTAATAATCGCAGTGTCCGACGGCGCCCACGGCATCGGGCTGGTGGCTCATTGCGATCTCATGCACCAGATCGGTGATCCGCGCCGCGCCAAGGCCCGCATTGCGGCGCATCGGCATCGGGGTGGACCCGGTGTGCGCCTCCTGACCCGTCAGCGTCACCTGCAGCCAGTTCAGGCCCTGGCCGTGAGTGACAACGCCAATGTCCTTGCCCTCGGCTTCCAGAATGGGGCCCTGCTCGATATGCAGCTCGAACATCGCGTGCATCTTCCGGTTGCCCACCGGCTCATCGCCCTTGTAGCCGATACGGGCCAATTCCTCGCCGAACTTCTTGCCTTCCGCATCCTCGCGCGCATAGGCCCAGTCCTGGGTGTGGACGCCTGCAAAGACGCCGGAGGACAGCATCGCCGGGGCAAAGCGGGTGCCTTCCTCGTTGGTCCAGTTCACCACCACGATGGGGCGGCGGGTGCGCAGGCCCTGATCGCGGATCGAGCGCACCACCTCAAGCCCCGCCAGCACGCCCAGCACGCCGTCGTATTTGCCGCCCGTGGGCTGGGTGTCCAGATGGCTGCCCATCATCACCGGGTCCAGATCCGGCTCCGCGCCTTCGAGGCGGGCAAACATGTTGCCCATGCTGTCGACGCCCACCGTCATGCCGGCCTCCTCGCACCAGCGCTTGAACAGGTCGCGGCCTTCCTTGTCGGCATCGGTCAGCGTCTGGCGGTTGTTGCCGCCGCGCAGCCCGGGACCTTTCTGCGCCATCTCCATCAGCGAATCCCACAGGCGGCTGCCATTGATGCGGGCGTTGCTTTGCACGTCTTTCATGTCTTCTCTCCCTTGGCGGCGGCCGGCCCGGCGCGCTCCTCCGCGGCGGGCCGGCGGCCGGTTGGTCACGCGATGAGCGACTCGGCCAGAATGCCGACCAGCTCGTCGATTTCGGATTTTTCGATGATCAGCGGCGGCGACATGGCGATGATGTCGCCGGTGGTGCGCAGATGCGCGCCCTTGTCCCAGGCCCGAAGGTAAGTGTCGAACGCACGCTTGGTGGGCGCGCCCTCAACCGGCTCCAGTTCCACCGCGCCAACCAGGCCGGAGCAGCGGATGTCCTTCACATGCGGCAGCCCTTTCAGGCTGAACAGCGCCTCCGCCCAATAGCCCTCCAGCCCTGCAGCACGCTCAAACAGCTCTTCTTCGCGGTAAGTGTCCAACGCCGCCAGCGCCGCCGCGCAGGCCACCGGGTTGCCGGAATAGGTATAGCCGTGGAACAGCTCGATCAGGTTCTCCGGGCCGGTCATGAAGGCATCGTGGATTGCGCTGCTGATCATCACCGCGCCCATCGGAATGACCCCGTTGGTCAGCCCCTTGGCGGTGGTGATCATGTCCGGCTCCACACCGTAATAATCCGCGCCGAAGGCCCGGCCCAAGCGGCCATAGGCGGTGATCACCTCGTCAAAGATCAAAAGGATGCCATGTTCGCGGGTGATCTCGCGCAGCCGCTGCAGATATCCCTTGGGCGGCAGGATCACCCCGGCAGAGCCGGCCATCGGCTCAACAATCACCGCGGCGATGGTCTCGGCGCCATGCAGGTCGATGATCCGTTGCAGATCCTCGGCAAGCTCCGCGCCATGCTCCGGCTGGCCCTTGGTATAGGCGTTGCGCTCCGGATCATGGGTGTGGCGCAGGTGGTCCACCCCGGTCAGCAGGGTGCCGAAATGACGGCGGTTGTTGACGATGCCGCCTACGGAGATGCCGCCGAAATTGACCCCGTGATAGCCCTTCTCGCGGCCAATCAGCCGGGTCCGGCCTTGCTCACCCCTGGCCTTGTGATAGGCCAGCGCGATCTTAAGCGCGGTCTCCACCGACTCCGAGCCGGAATTGGTGAAGAAAACATGGTTCAGATCCCCCGGCGCCAGATCCGCCAGCCGGTTTGCCAGTTCAAAGGCCTTGGGGTGGCCCATCTGGAAGGCCGGGGCATAGTCCAGCTCCGCCACCTGCTTCTGCACCGCCTCGGTGATCCGCGGCGCGGCGTGGCCTGCATTGACGCACCACAGGCCCGCGGTGCCATCCATCACCTTGCGCCCGTCGGTGGTGGTGTAATACATCCCCTCCGCCCCGGCGATCATCCGCGGGTTCTCCTTGAAATGCCGGTTGGCGGTGAAGGGCATCCAATAGGCGCCAAGGTCGTTCTTGGGGGCCGGGGCAGCAGTCATGACGGTTGTTCCTTCTTGATAAATCTGCGGGGGTCAGGCGGCGGCGAGGCTGAGCAAAGTATCCAAACTCTGCTTAGCGTCGCCGTAGAACATGCGGGTGTTTTCCTTGAAGAACAGGGGGTTCTCGATGCCGGAGTAGCCGGTGCCCTGGCCGCGTTTGGAGACAAACACCTGTTTCGCCTTCCAGCACTCCAGCACCGGCATGCCGGCGATCGGCGAGTTGGGGTCCTCCTGGGCGGCCGGGTTGACGATGTCGTTGGAGCCGATGACGATGGCCACGTCGGTGTCCGGGAAGTCCTCGTTGATCTCGTCCATTTCCAAGACGATGTCGTAGGGCACCTTGGCCTCGGCCAGCAGCACGTTCATGTGGCCCGGCAGGCGGCCTGCGACCGGGTGGATGGCAAAGCGCACCTCCTTGCCCTTGGCCCGCAGGCGGCGGGTCAGTTCGGCGACG